>NZ_CATKPC010000006.1:0-218076 GCF_949769265.1 Cellulomonas endometrii
GTTCCAGGCCCCCGAGGCCCCGCGGCGCCGCCGCCGCGCCCAGGCCCCCACCGGCTCCCCGGAGGCGATCTCCGCGGCCGCGCAGGCCGAGGTCGACGCCGCCGCTGCGGCCGAGGAGCAGGCGGCAGCCGCCGCCGAGGCGCCCGCCGAGCAGGCCGCCGCGCCGTCCCGCCGCCGTGGCCGCGGTCGCGGACGCGGGCGGGTCGAGGAGCAGGTCGAGCCCACCGAGGCCGAGGCCGCCGAGCTGGAGACCTCCGACGCCGTCCTCGAGGCGGCCGGGCAGGTCGACGAGGACGCCGAGCCGGCCGCCGCCGAGCGCGACGAGACCGAGAACGACGACGAGGGCGCGCCGCGCCGTCGCCGCCGCCGCGGTGGTCGTGGTCGCCGGTCGCGCGGCGGTGCCGAGGCGGACGCCGACGCCACGGACGACGAGGGCGAGCAGGACGAGCCGTCGGGCGACGAGCCGGTCCGCGAGGAGTCCGACGAGCCGGCCGAGGACGCCGAGGACGAGGCGGACGAGCAGGCCGACGGCGAGGAGTCGGGTGGCAGCAGCCGCCGCCGTCGCCGCCGTCGCCGGTCGGGCCGCGGGGGCGACGCCGCCGACGCCGAGCCCGCGCCGTCGCGCAGCCGCTCCGGCTCGCGCGGGAGCGACGAGGTCACGGCGCTGCGCGGGTCCACCCGCCTGGAGGCCAAGCGTCAGCGTCGCCGCGAGGGCCGCGACGCCGGCCGTCGCCGCCAGATCATCACCGAGGCCGAGTTCCTGGCCCGCCGCGAGGCGGTCGAGCGGTCGATGATCGTCCGGGAGTCGAACGGCCGCACCCAGATCGCCGTGCTGGAGGACGGGGTGCTCGTCGAGCACTACGTCTCCCGCCAGGCGCAGGTGTCGATGGCCGGCAACGTCTACCTGGGCCGCGTGCAGAACGTGCTGCCCAGCATGGAGGCCGCGTTCGTCGACGTCGGCAAGGGTCGCAACGCCGTGCTCTACGCGGGCGAGGTCAACTGGGACGCCGCGGGCCTGGAGGGCCAGCCGCGCCGCATCGAGCAGGCGCTGAAGTCGGGCGACTCGGTGCTCGTGCAGGTCACCAAGGACCCGATCGGGCACAAGGGCGCCCGCCTCACGTCGCAGATCACGCTCGCCGGCCGCTACCTGGTCTACGTCCCGGGCGGCGGCATGACCGGCATCAGCCGCAAGCTGCCCGAGAACGAGCGCACGCGCCTGAAGAAGATCCTGCGCGAGGTGGTCCCGGACTCCGCGGGCGTCATCGTGCGCACCGCGGCCGAGGGGGCCAGCGAGGACGAGCTGCGCGCCGACATCGCCCGCCTGCAGTCGCAGTGGGAGGCCATCGAGAAGAAGGCCAAGACCGCGTCCGCCCCGGCCCTGCTCCAGGGTGAGCCGGACATGGCGATCCGCGTGGTCCGCGACATCTTCAACGACGACTTCTCGTCCCTGGTCGTCCAGGGCGAGGAGGCGTGGTCGACCATCTCCGGGTACATCGGCGAGCTCGCGCCCGACCTGGCCGAGAAGGTGTCGAAGTACACCGGCCAGGGCGACGTGTTCGCCGCGCACCGGGTGGACGAGCAGCTCGCCAAGGGCATGGACCGGAAGGTCTGGCTGCCGTCCGGCGGCTCGCTGGTGATCGACCGCACCGAGGCCATGACGGTCGTGGACGTCAACACCGGCAAGTTCACCGGCGCGGGCGGCACGCTCGAGGAGACCGTCACCCGGAACAACCTGGAGGCGGCGGAGGAGATCGTCCGCCAGCTCCGGCTCCGGGACATCGGCGGGATCATCGTCATCGACTTCATCGACATGGTGCTGGAGTCGAACCGCGACCTCGTCCTGCGCCGGCTGGTCGAGTGCCTGGGCCGCGACCGGACCAAGCACCAGGTCGCCGAGGTCACCTCGCTCGGGCTCGTGCAGATGACCCGCAAGCGCGTGGGCCAGGGCCTGGTCGAGGCGTTCTCCGAGACCTGCGAGCACTGCAACGGGCGCGGCTTCGTCGTGCACACGGACCCGGTCGAGAAGACCAACGGCCGGTCCGACGCCGGCGCGCCCCAGCAGGCCCCGGAGGGCGAGGCCAAGAAGTCCCGCCGCAAGCGCGGCGGCGCGAAGGAGCAGGCGCCCGCGTCGGCGTCCGGCACCACGCCCGCCGTCCCGGTCCTGCCGGAGGCGCGCGAGGCCGTCAAGGCGACGCTCGCGACCATCGCGGCGGCCGCGGCGCACGCCCACGTGCACGACGACGAGGCCCAGGCCGGGTCGTCGGCGGACGGGCGCGAGCGGGCGCAGGCCCCGGCGGGCGCGGCGGAGGAGGCCCCGGCCGAGGCGGCCCCGGTCGCCGAGCCCGTGGCCGAGGCGGCCCCGGTGGCCGAGGCGGTCGAGGCGCCGGTCGAGACCCCGGCCGCGGCCGTCGCTGCGCCGGAGCCCGTCCTGGACGTGCTGGCCGCCCTGGGCGACCTCGCGACCCGGGTGCCGGCGTCCGACGCCCCGGAGCCGCAGCTCGAGCTGAGCCCGGTCGACCCGGGCCTGTTCGAGCTGCCGGACCCGGCCGACGACGAGTCCTGACCCCGAGGTCGTCACACCGGCACGAGGTCGTCCCGCAGGACGGACGACCTCGTGCACGGGTGACGACCTCGGCCGGCCGGGCGGCTCGCGGGTGCGCGAGGTCACCAGGCCGCGGTTTGACCGTCGGTACCGGCTCCGCGTAACCTTGAACGTCGGTGCGTTCTGACGGCGCGGTGTGTTTCTGCGCAGAGCCGGTCAGGAAGCACCGTTCGCGCGTGACGCCCCTGAGGCGCCGACGTCCCGAGCTCCGCGGCCACCGCGGTGGCGCGCCGGGGCGCGGCCCGAGGGCGGGACGCCCCCAGAACCTGAAGTTCGACGAGCAGAGATGAGCATCAACGTGGTGTACGCGATCGTGAAGGCCGGCGGCCGTCAGGAGAAGGTCGCCGTCGGCGACGTCGTCGTCGTGGACCGCATCGCGGCCGAGGCCGGTGCGACCGTCGAGCTGCCCGCGCTCCTGCTGGTCGACGGCGAGGCCGTGACGTCGGACGCCGCGGCGCTGGCGAAGATCAAGGTCACCGCAGAGGTCGTCCAGGCCGAGAAGGGCCCGAAGATCGACATCCTGCGGTACAAGAACAAGACGGGCTACCGCCGCCGTCAGGGTTACCGCTCGCGGCTGACCCGCCTGAAGGTCACCGAGATCAAGTGACCTGCGGGCCGCACGGCCCCGCGACCCACCACCCGTAGACAGCACCGCAGGAAAGCAGGCCTGAGATGGCACACAAGAAGGGCGCGAGCTCCTCGCGCAACGGTCGGGACTCCAACGCCCAGCGCCTGGGTGTGAAGCGTTTCGGCGGCCAGGTCGTCAACGCCGGCGAGATCATCGTCCGCCAGCGCGGCACCCACTTCCACCCCGGTGTGAACGTCGGCCGTGGCGGCGACGACACCCTGTTCGCCCTCACCGCCGGTGCGGTGCAGTTCGGCACCCGTCGTGGCCGCAAGGTCATCGACATCGTGGCGGCCGGCTGACCAGCCGCACCACCCCCAGCTGTTGGCCGGAGGGGCGCACCGCACGACGCGGTGCGCCCCTTCGCCGTAGGAAGGAACCACCCACCCATGGCCGCATTCGTCGACCGCGTCGTCCTCCACGCCAGCGGCGGTGACGGCGGCCACGGCTGCGCGTCGATCCACCGCGAGAAGTTCAAGCCCCTCGCCGGTCCCGACGGGGGCAACGGTGGCAACGGCGGCAGCGTCATCCTCGTGGTCGACCCGCAGGTGACCACGCTGCTCGACTACCACCACGCGCCGCACCGGCACGCGCCCTCCGGCACGCAGGGCATGGGCGACCACCGGCAGGGCTCCACCGGCCAGGACCTCGTCCTGCCGGTGCCCGACGGCACGGTCGTGAAGTCCGTCGACGGGGAGGTCCTCGCGGACCTGGTCGGCGCGGGCGCGCAGTTCGTCGTCGCGCAGGGCGGGCACGGCGGGCTCGGCAACGCCGCGCTGTCGTCCCCGCGCCGCAAGGCCCCCGGCTTCGCGCTGCTCGGCGAGCCCGGCGACGCCCGGGACGTGGTGCTGGAGCTGAAGACCATCGCGGACGTCGCCCTGGTCGGGTTCCCGAGCGCCGGCAAGTCCAGCCTGGTCGCGGCGATGTCCGCCGCGCGGCCGAAGATCGCCGACTACCCGTTCACCACGCTGGTGCCGAACCTCGGCGTCGTGCAGGCGGGCGACGCCCGGTACACCGTCGCGGACGTCCCGGGGCTGATCCCCGGCGCGAGCGAGGGCAAGGGCCTGGGCCTGGAGTTCCTGCGGCACGTCGAGCGCTGCGCCGTCCTGGTGCACGTGCTCGACTGCGCGACGCTCGAGCCGGACCGCGACCCCGTCACGGACCTCGACGTCATCGAGGCCGAGCTCGCGGCGTACGCCGGTGACCTGGGCATCGAGGGCGGCCGGGTGCCGCTGACCGAGCGGCCGCGGATGGTCGTGCTGAACAAGATCGACGTCCCCGAGGCGCGCGAGCTCGCGGAGATGGTGCGCCCCGACCTGGAGGCGCGCGGCCTGCGCGTGTTCGAGGTGTCGACGGCCAGCCACGAGGGCCTGCGCCCGCTGACGTTCGCGCTCGCCGAGATGGTGGAGCAGGCGCGGCGGGACGCGCCGGCGCCCGAGGCGACCCGCGTCGTGCTGCGGCCCCGCGCCGTCGACGACGCGGGCTTCACCGTGACGCGCCGGCAGGACGGCGACCACGAGTACTTCCAGGTGCGCGGCACCAAGCCGGAGCGCTGGGTGCGCCAGACCGACTTCGCGAACGACGAGGCCGTGGGCTACCTGGCCGACCGGCTCGCGCGGATCGGCGTCGAGGAGAAGCTGCTCGCCGCGGGGGCCGTGTCGGGGGCCGAGGTCGTCATCGGCGACGGGCCGTCGGCGGTCGTCTTCGACTGGGAGCCCACGCTGCTCACCGGCTCGGAGCTGCTGGGCGGGCCCCGCGGCACCGACCAGCGCATCGAGGAGCGCAGCCGCCCGACCCGTGGCGAGAAGCGCGAGCAGTACAAGGACCGGATGGACGCCAAGGCCGAGGCGCGCGCGGAGCTGTGGACCGAGCGCGAGGCGGGCCTGTGGCGCGACGAGTGACCGGCGCCTGAACCGGGGCGGCGTCCCGGGGGGCGGATGGCTCCGCGCCGGCCGGGGGGCGCCTGGGATGATGCGGGCGTGAGTGCCGCCGCGCTGTCCGACCGCCGCCTGCTGCCCGAGGTCCGCCGTGTGGTGGTCAAGGTCGGCTCGTCGTCCCTGACGGACGAGACCGGCAAGCTCGACCCGGCCCGGCTGCGGGCGCTGGTCGACGTGCTCGCCGCGCGGGTCACGGGCGGTCGCCAGGTCGTCCTCGTGTCGTCCGGCGCGATCGCGACCGGCATGGACCCGCTCGGGCTCGCGCGCCGGCCGCGCGACCTCGCGACCCAGCAGGCGGCCGCCTCGGTAGGGCAGGGGCTGCTGGTCGCGCACTACACGCGAGCGTTCGCCGACCACGGCCTCCGGGTCGGCCAGGTGCTGCTGACCGCCGACGACACGATGCGGCGCGGGCAGTACCGCAACGCCCAGCGCGCGCTCGACCGGCTGCTGGACCTCGGCATCGTGCCCATCGTCAACGAGAACGACACGGTCGCCACGGACGAGATCCGGTTCGGCGACAACGACCGCCTCGCCGCGCTGGTGTCGCACCTCGTGCACGCCGACGCCATGGCGCTGCTCACCGACGTCGACGGGCTGTACACCGGGCCCCCGAACCGGCCCGGCTCCCGGCGCATCGCGGAGGTCCGCGGCCCGAAGGACCTGGAGGGGGTGGACGTCTCCGCGCGCGGCAGCCGGGTCGGCACGGGGGGGATGGTCACCAAGCTGGAGTCCGTCGCGATCGCCACCGCGTCGGGCATCCCCGTCGTGCTGACGTCCGCCGCCCAGGTCGCCCCCGCGCTGGAGGGCGCCGACGTGGGGACCTGGTTCGCGGCGACGGGCAAGCGGGCGTCGACCCGGCTGCTGTGGCTCGCGTACGCGGCCCGCACCCACGGGCGGCTGGTGCTCGACGACGGCGCCGTGCGGGCCGTGGTGGAGCGCGGCAAGTCGCTGCTCCCGGCGGGGGTCACCGCCGTCCACGGGGAGTTCGAGGCGGGCGACCCGGTCGAGATCACCGCGGCGGACGGCACCGTCGTCGCGCGCGGGCTCGTGGCGTACGCGTCGCAGGAGGTGCCGGACCTGCTCGGGCGCGGGACGGCCGAGCTGCGGGCCGAGCTGGGCCCCGGCTACGACCGCGAGCTGGTGCACCGCGACGACATGGTGCTGGTGCGCCGCCGCCGCTGAGACGCACCGGGAGGGCGTCACCGGTCGGGTCTACGCTGGCCCGATGACCACCTCCCTCGACGCCCCGGCCGCGGACGGGGCGCAGCTCGCGTCGACGCCGGCCCCGGCGCCGACGGACGTCACGGACGCCGTGCTGGACGTCGCCCGGCGCGCGAAGACCGCCGCCCGCGCGCTGGCCGTCGCCACCCGCGGCACGAAGGACGCGGCGCTGCACGCGCTCGCGGACGCGCTCGTGGCCCGGGCCGACGCGATCGTCGCCGCCAACGCCGACGACCTGGAGCGCGGGCGCGCGAACGGCACGTCGCCCGGCCTGCTCGACCGCCTGGCGCTGACCCCGGAGCGGATCGGGTCCATCGCCGACGCCCTGCGGGAGGTCGCGGCGCTGCCCGACCCGGTGGGGGAGGTCGTCCGCGGGTCGACGCTGCCGAACGGCCTGCGGATGCGCCAGGTGCGCGTCCCGATGGGCGTGGTCGGCATGATCTACGAGGCCCGGCCCAACGTCACGGTCGACGCCGTCGGCCTCACGCTCAAGAGCGGCAACGCGGTGGTCCTCCGCGGCGGCTCGGCCGCGGCGCGCAGCAACGAGGTGATCGTCGACGTCCTGCGGGGCGCGCTGGTGGCGCAGGGGCTGCCGGCGGACCTCGTGCAGTCGATCGACGCGTACGGGCGGGCCGGGGGAGTCGCCCTCATGCACGCCCGCGGGCTGGTGGACGTGCTCGTCCCGCGCGGCGGCGCCGACCTGATCCAGACCGTCGTGCGCGAGGCCACCGTGCCGGTCATCGAGACCGGCGTCGGGAACGTGCACGTCTACGTGGACGCCACCGCCGACCCGGCGATGGCGCTGCCGATCCTGCTCAACGCCAAGACCCAGCGGGTCGGCGTCTGCAACGCCGCCGAGACGCTGCTCGTGCACCGCGACGCCGCCGCCGGGTTCCTGCCGTCCGCGCTGACCGCGCTCGCCGAGGCCGGCGTGACCGTGCACGGCGACGCCGCGACGGCCGGCCTCGCCCCCGCGGGCGTGCCGGTCGTGCCGGCCACCGACGACGACTGGGCGACGGAGTACCTGTCCCTCGACCTCGCGGTGCGCGTCGTCGACGACCTCGACGCCGCGCTGGAGCACATCCGCACGTGGAGCTCCGGGCACACCGAGGCGATCGTCACGCGCGACCTGGCGGCGTCCGAGCGGTTCGTCGCGGAGGTGGACTCCGCGGCGGTGATGGTGAACGCCTCGACGCGGTTCACCGACGGCGGCCAGCTCGGCCTCGGCGCCGAGATCGGCATCTCCACGCAGAAGCTGCACGCCCGCGGCCCGATGGGTCTCGGGGAGCTCACGACCACCAAGTGGGTGGTGCACGGCGACGGGCACACCCGTCCGTGAGCTCCTGCCCTCGTGGCAGGTGCCGGACGTGCGACACTGGACCCTCACTTCGACCCGTCCCGGGAGGACCACGTGAACGCTGCGCTGCGCGCCGCCGAGGCAGCCGCCGAGCAGACCGTCGAGCTGCCCTTCGAGCCGATCGTCTTCGGCATCGCGGGCTTCGGTGCCCTCATCGCCCTGCTGCTCGTGACCTACGCCTTCCGGAGCGTCGGCACGCGCCACGACTGACCGCGCCGGCGCAGGGGACCCGCATCCGATGACGCAGCGACGAGCCCGGCTCGGGGTGATGGGCGGCACGTTCGACCCCATCCACCACGGCCACCTCGTCGCCGCCAGCGAGGTCGCCGCCCGCTTCGACCTCGACGAGGTCGTGTTCGTCCCCACGGGCGCGCCCTCGTTCAAGCAGGACGTCGCGGTCACGCCCGCCGAGCACCGGTACCTCATGACGGTGATCGCCACGGCGTCGAACCCCAGCTTCACCGTCAGCCGCGTCGACATCGACCGTCCCGGCCTGACCTACACGGTCGACACCCTCCGGGACCTCGCCCACGAGCGGCCCGACGCCGACCTGTACTTCATCACCGGGGCCGACGCGATCGAGCAGATCCTGCAGTGGAAGGACTCGGCCGAGCTGTTCGAGCGCGCGCAGTTCGTCGCCGTGACCCGGCCCGGCCACACGCTGTCCGTCGACGGGCTGCCGCCCGACCGCGTCAGCCAGTGGGAGATCCCGGCCCTGGCCATCTCGTCCACCGACGTGCGCGAGCGCGCGCGCGGCGGCAAGCCCGTCTGGTACCTCGTGCCGGACGGCGTCGTCCAGTACATCGCCAAGCACGGTCTGTACCGAGGAAGTCAGTCATGAGCACACCCGGCACGCCGCTGACCCGTCGGGAGCTGCGGGAGCGCGAGGCCGCCCGGCTCGCCGCCCAGGAGCGCGCGGCCCAGGGTGCCTCCGGCGACCCCGGGGACGCACGCGGCGGCGCGACGCCCGGTGCCGCGCCGGCGGGGGGTGCCCCGGCGCAGCGCGCCCGCTCCGGCGCGCCCCCGTCCGCGCCCGCCCAGCCTGCCGCGCCCGCTCGGCCCGCCGCAGCGTCGCAGCCGGCCGCGTCCGCTCAGTCCGCCGGAGCGGCCGATCCGCGGCCCCCGCCCAGCCCGCCGCGTCGTCGCAGCCGGCCGCTCCGGCGCCCACCCCGTCGTCGCCGGCCGCCCCCACGGGCGCCGGCACCTCCCGCGCGCGCTCCGCAACCAGCCCGTGCCTGCGGTCGGGCCGGACGGCCGACCCGGCGGGGCCACGCCGTACCAGGTGCCCGGCATCCAGCCCGACGCGCCCGCCCGGACCCGCCGCTCGATCCGCACCACCGTGCCGGAGGATGCCGCACCGACGGCGGCACCGCCTGCCCCGCCGCGTCCGGCGACGTCGCCTGCCGCCCCCGCCGCGCGCCCCACGACGCCCTCCGGCCCGGCCCGTGAGCCGGCCCGCCCGGCCCCGGCACCCGCACCGCACCCGCCGCCCCGGCCGCACCGCCCGCGAGCCCGGACGCCGGGGCGCGGACGCCGTCCCGCGACCGGCTCGCGGACGCCACCCGGCCGACCCCCCCGAGCCCCGCAGCCGTCCGAGGTCACCCCCCCGCGCCGGCTCCCGCCGGGCCGGGAGCGACCGGAGCGGCACGGCAGGCGCCCGGTGCCGCGCCGACCGCCGCCACCCCGGCGGCTCCGGCGCGCCCCGCGTCCGCGACGCCCCCCGGCGCGCGGCAGTGGGCGCCCTCGGCACCCGCGGCGACCGGCGCGCCCTCCGGGACACCAACCACGCCCGCGACCGCCGCCACGCCAGCGACCGCCGCCACGCCAGCGACCGCCGCCCCGTCGACGAGCGGCACCCCGGCACCCCGGGCGACCGCTCCGGGCGCGTGGACGCCTACACCGGCCCCGACCCAGGCAGCGCCCACCCCGGCCGCAGCGCCGACCCCGGCCGCAGCGCCGACCCCGGCCGCCGAGCCCGACGCCGACGAGGTCCCCGTCCCGCAGTGGCAGTCCCTGCTCAAGGCGATGGCCCCCGCCCCGACGCCGGTCCCGGAGGCGGAGCAGACCGACCCCACCGGGCAGATCATCGGGGGCGCCGTCCCGGCCGTGGACGACGACGAGGAGCTCGAGCAGCCGGAGCGGATCCGCAAGCCGCTGCCGTTCACCTGGCTGCAGTGGATCATCCTGGCGGTCGTCGCGTTCGTGCTCGGCTTCCTCATCATCTTCGTCGCGAACACCGCGACGGACGCCGCGGGCCCCGACGTGCCCGCGATCGCGCTCGCGGCGCTCGACGCCGCGCCCGCACCCTGACCCGCACCACCCGCAGAACCACCCCGAGGAGACCCGTGTCGGCATCCGACCGCGCCGTCGAGCTCACCGTGGCGGCCGCCCGTGCCGCCGCCGACCTCAAGGCCGAAGAGATCATCGCGCTCGACGTGAGCGCCCAGCTCGTCCTCACGGACGCGTTCGTCATCGCGTCGGGCACCAACGAGCGGCAGGTCGGCGCCATCGTCGACGCCGTCGAGGAGTCGCTGCACAAGCTCGGCGCGAAGCCGCTGCGCCGCGAGGGCAAGTCCGAGGGCCGCTGGGTCCTCATCGACTTCGGCGACATCGTCGTGCACGTCCAGCACGCCGAGGACCGCACCTACTACGCGCTCGAGCGCCTGTGGAAGGACTGCCCGGTCATCGAGCTGCCGGCCGACGTGCACGGCACCCCCGAGGGCGCCGAGGCGGCCGGGGAGTGACTGCCGGGCGCGTCGTCCTGTGGCGGCACGGGCGGACCGCGCACAACGCGAACGCCCGGCTGCAGGGCCAGTCGGACATCCCGCTGGACGACGTCGGCACGTGGCAGGCGGAGACCGCGGCGGCGGCGCTCGCGAGCCGGTACCGGCCGACGCGGATCATCGCGTCCGACCTGGTGCGCGCCCACGCGACGGCCAAGGCCCTCGCCGAGCGCACGGGCCTGCCGCTCGAGACGGACGTCCGCGTCCGTGAGCGGTCGTTCGGCGACTGGGAGGGCATGACGTCCGCGGAGATCGCGGAGCGCTGGCCCGAGCAGCACGCGGCCTGGGTCGCCGGCCGCGAGCCGGAGCGGGTGGGTGCCGAGACGCGCGCTGAGGTGCAGACCCGGATGGTCGAGGCCGTCACGGAGCAGGCCGCCGACCTCGGCAAGGACGACACCCTGGTGGTCGTCTCGCACGGGGCGGCGATCAACCTCGGCCTGGTCGGCCTGCTCGGCCTGCCGCCGGAGTGGCGGGGGCTGTCGGGCATGTCGAACGCGCACTGGGCCGAGCTCCAGCCGGCCCGCCCGGGCGCCGGCCTGGCGTGGCGCCTGGAGGCGCTGAACGTGGGCCCGGTGCACGCCTCGTCCGACTGGAACGCCGGACCGGACCGCCCCGAGCCGACCATGGACGAAGAGGTGCGAGACCCGGCGTGACCAGCCGATTCGCGTCCTCGGCGCAGTTCAAGTAGAGTTCAGGACGCCCGCTCAGCGGGTGGTGTGACGGCCTTCCGGCCTGATCACGGGGCTGTGGCGCAGCTGGTAGCGCACCTGCATGGCATGCAGGGGGTCAGGGGTTCGAATCCCCTCAGCTCCACATCACGAAGCGGGCGAGAGCGGAAGCTCTCGCCCGCTTCGTCGTTCCTGCGGGTGCGGCGCGGTCGCGGTGAGGCTCAGCGACCCAGGCCGGCCCGGTCCACCTTCCGGTGGAACCGCATGCCGGCGAGGCCGCCGAGGACCGCGCCCGCGAGGCTGACGGCCGCGACGACCAGCAGCGCGATGATGCCGCCCGTGGTGAGGTCGCCCTCGGCGACGGGGATGCGCGGGAAGCTGTCGAGGCGGCCGAGCACGTCGTACTGGTCGCCCGCGACGGCTGCGAGGACGGCGACCACGACGGCGATCACCACGGCCCACAGCCACACCGCGAGGCCCTGCTTCGCGCCGTTGAACCGGGCCATCCGCCCGGCGACGTACCCGCCGCAGTAGTAGGCGACGAACAGCACGACCGCGAGGACGATCGCGCCGATCCAGCCGATCGACCCCGGGTCGGACGTCGCCTGGTCGGCCACCTCGTCCACGGACGTGTCGTTGGCGAGGCCCACGGCCGTGCCCGCTGCCGCGGCGAGCGCGGTCAGCAGGACGGCGGTGCCGGTGGCCGTGAGCCAGCCGAAGAAGGCGGAGCCGAACTTGATGCCGCCGTACTCCTCCTTCTCGCGGGCGACCACGGTCTCGCGGTCGCGGCCGAAGGCCTTCGCCGAGACGGCGCCCCCGGCGGGGCGGTCGTCCGGGGTGTCGGCCGCGTGGGCGGCGTGCGCCGCGCGAGGCTCGTCGGGGGCGGGGACGGGGGGGGTGGAAACGCCGGCGGGGGTCAATGCGGGGGGCCCCCTTGGGTGGAGCCGCTGGGGGGCCCGGGGGGGTTCCCTCCCGTGCGGGGCCGGTCAGCCTCGGTTCCTCGCAACGTACGTGCGCCCGATCCGGACCGCGACCGCAGCGGGGTGGCCGGCGGGGGCGGGGGTGAGGGGCCGCCCGTGCGCGGGGCGGCTACCCGGCGGTCAGCGCAGCGCCGCGTCAACCGACGCGGGCGCGAGCACGTGGTCCAGCGCCGTGCGGGCCGCCCCGCGGATGCCCGCCTCCCGGCCGACGCGGGTGGAGCGGACGTCGAGGTGGTCGGTGACCATCGGCAGGCAGCGCGCGTAGACCGCTGACCGCACACCGGCGACGAAGGCGTCGGCCTCGGCGAGCTGGCCGCCGACGACGAGGCGGTCCGGGTTGAAGAAGTTGATGATCGTCGACAGGACCGCGCCGGTGCGGGCGCCGGCCTCGCGCAGCAGGTTCGTGGCCTCGGGGTGGGCGTCCCGGGCCAGGGCCACGAGGTCGTCGATGCCCGTGACGCCGGCCCCGGCCTCCTGCAGCTGCCGGACCAGGGCCGCGCCGGACGCGACCGCGTCGAGGCAGCCGGCGCGGCCGCACGAGCAGGGCACCGGCGGCGCGTCGGGCACGGAGGCGTGGCTGATGTCGCCCGCGAAGCCCTGCGCGCCGCGGTGCAGGGCGCCGGACGCGACGACGCCGCAGCCGATGCCCGAGCCGACCTTGACGAACACCAGGTGCTCGACGTCGAAGCCGCTGCCGGCGTGCTCGCCCAGGGCCATGAGGTTCGCGTCGTTCTCGACCAGCACGGGCACGCCCAGGCGCGGGGACAGGACGCCGGCGACGTCGGTGCCGTTCCAGCCGGGCATCCGCGCGGGGGAGACGACGCGGCCGGTGCGGGCGTCGACCGGGCCGGGCACGCCGACGCACGCGGCGAGCAGGGGGACGTCCGGCGCGTGCTCGGCGCGCAGGGCCTCGACCTCCCGGACGACCGCGTCGAGGACGGCGTCGGGGCCGTCGGAGACCGCGGCGGCGACGTCGCGGCGCGCGAGCAGGGTCCCCGCGGCGTCGACCAGCCCGAACGTCGCGTGCTGCACGCCCAGGTCCACGCCGACGACGACGCCGAGCGCGGGGGAGACCTCGAGCCGGCGGGGGCGGCGCCCGCCCCGGGACGGGCCGTCGCCGGCCTCGCGCAGGTAGCCCGCACGGACCAGCGACTCGACCCGGGCCGCCACCGTCGTGGGGGACAGGGCGGCGAGCCGGGCGACGTCGGCCCGCGACGCCGCGCCCGCACGGACGAGCGCCAGGACGGAGCCCGGCGACGACGGCGAGGGCGGGAACGTGTCGGTGGTCACGGGGCTAGTCAACCAGCCGGACCATGTTCGAGAAGTTACGCCGAATATGGATGAAGTGTGTCGAAACGTGGACGTAACGATCAGGTCTTAGGCTCACCGTCACGCAACCTTCAGCGAGAGGACGGATGACGGATGAGCGCGACGACGCCCACACCCGCGCCGATGGTGAGCATGCGGGGGGTCGACAAGCACTTCGGCGCCCTGCACGTGCTGCGCGACATCGACCTGGAGGTGGCCCCGCGCGAGGTCGTCGTGGTCGTCGGGCCCTCCGGCTCCGGCAAGTCGACGCTCTGCCGCACGATCAACCGGCTCGAGGTGATCGACGCCGGGGAGATCCGCGTCGACGGGGAGCTGCTGCCCGAGGAGGGCGCCGCGCTGGCCCGCCTGCGGGCCGACGTCGGCATGGTCTTCCAGCAGTTCAACCTGTTCGGCCACCGCACCGTCCTGGACAACGTCGCGATGGCGCCGGTCGCCGTGCGGCGGACGCCCCGGGCCGAGGCTCGCGAGCGCGCCATGGCGCTGCTGGAGCGGGTCGGCATCGCGGACAAGGCGCACCGGCACCCCGCCGAGCTGTCCGGCGGGCAGCAGCAGCGCGCGGCGATCGCCCGCGCCCTGGCGATGCAGCCCAAGGTCATGCTGTTCGACGAGCCGACCTCGGCCCTCGACCCCGAGATGGTCAACGAGGTGCTCGACGTCATGACCGGCCTCGCCGCCGAGGGCATGACGATGGTCGTCGTCACCCACGAGATGGGCTTCGCCCGCCGGGTGGCCGACCGCGTCGTGTTCATGGACGCCGGGCAGATCGTCGAGCAGGCGCCGCCCGCCGAGTTCTTCGACGCCACCCGCAGCGACCGCGCCCGGGCGTTCCTCGCGTCCGTGCTCCAGCACTGACCCCGCTCCGATCCAGCACCGACCCCACGGCCACGAGCCGGCACCACCTGCACCTCCCACCCCCGGCCCTGGTGGCCGTGACCCGAAAGGCAGGCACATGCGCTCTCTGCTCACCCGGCGACGGACCCCCGTCCTCGCCGCGCTGCTCACCGCGGTGGCCCTGACCACCGCGGCCTGCTCGAGCGACTCGTCGGGCACCGGCGTGCCGCCGGCCGACGACTCGTCCGAGTCCGCCGAGGCCACCGGCCTCGAAGCCGTGTTCGCCGACGCGCCCGTCGCCGACGACGCCGACATCCTCCCGGACTCGACGATGGCCGCCATCAAGGAGCGGGGCGTGCTGCGCGTCGCCGCGGCCCTCGACGCCCCGCTGCTGTCGCAGCAGGACCCGACCAACCCCGACGACGTCACGGGCTTCGACATCGACCTCGCGAAGCTGCTGGCGATCTACATCCTCGGCGAGCCCAACATCGAGATCGTCCCGCCGGCGTCCGAGACGCGTGAGGCGCTGCTGCAGAACGGCACCGTCGACGTCGTCTTCAACACCTACACGATCACCGAGGAGCGGGCGGAGCAGATCAGCTTCGCCGGCCCGTACTTCACCTCGGGCCTCGCGGTCGCGGTGAAGGCCGACAACGACGACATCTCCGGGATCGACGACCTGGGCGGCAAGACCGTCATCGTCGGGGCGAACACCCCCGCCGTGACCGCGGTGCCCGAGGAGCAGCCGACCGCCGAGGTCACCAGCTTCGCGACGGACCCGCAGGCCGTGCAGGCGCTCGTGCAGGGCCGCGGCGACGCCTACGTGCAGGACTACATCCTGCTGGCGACCAACGCGGCGTCGAACGGCGACATCAAGATCGTCGGCGAGCCGTTCACCGCGGAGCCCTACGGCATCGGCCTCAAGCACGACGACGCGGACTTCAAGGAGTTCGTGAACACCTGGCTCGAGACGATCGAGGACGAGGGCCAGTGGGCCGCCGTCTGGGAGGCCAGCCTCGGCACGGTCTCGGACGACGACGCCCCGACCCCGCCGGAGATCGGCTCGGTCCCCGGCTCCTGAGCCACCCGAACTCGGCCGCGTCCCGGGCGCCCCTGAGGCCCGGGACGCGGCCGACCCCACCCGACGGCTCCGGCCGCTGCACGCGCAGCGGCCGGCGGAGGACGACATGCAGGCCCTGATCGACAACCTCGACCCGCTGCTGCGGGCGCTGGGCACGACGGTCATGATCACGCTCGTGGCGGGTGCCGCCGCGCTGGTGCTCGGCACCCTGGTGACGATCGCCCGGGTCAGCCCGGTGCCGGTGCTGCGCGGGGCGGCGTTCGCCTACGTGCAGTTCTTCGTCAACGTCCCCCTGCTGGCGCTGCTGCTCCTGGCGGTGTTCGCGCTGCCGGACGCCGGCCTGATCATGCCGCTGACCACCACGGCCGTCGTGGTGCTGGCGGTGTACGAGGCGGCCTACGTCGCCGAGGCGGTGCGCAGCGGCGTCAACACCATCCCGCCCGGGCAGCTCGAGGCCGCCCGCGCCCTGGGCCTGCGGCTGCCGCAGGTCCTGCGGCTCGTCGTGGTGCCGCAGGCCCTGCGCGCGGTGGTGCAGCCGCTGGGCAACGTGATGATCGCGCTCGTCATGAACAGCGCGCTCGCCGCGACGGTCGGCGTCGTCGAGCTGACCTCCGCGGTGAACAAGGTCAACCTCGTCGAGGCCCAGCCCATCCCGATCTTCGCCGGCGCCGGCCTGGTCTACATGGCCATCGCCCTGGCGATCGGCCTGGCAGCCGGCCGCATCGAGAAGAAGGTGGCGATCTCCCGGTGAGCAGCTCCTCCGGCCGGAACGCGGCCTCCTTCCTGTACGACGCCCCCGGTCCCCGCACGCGCCGGCGCACCCGGATCGCCTCGGTGGTCAGCGTGCTGGTGATCGCCGGGCTCATCACCGCCGGTCTGGTGCAGTTCGCCTCCCACGGGCAGCTGGACGCCGAGAAGTGGACCCCGTTCACGCAGTGGCCGATCTGGCAGTACCTGCTGGTCGGGCTGGGCGGGACCCTCCAGGCCGCCGCCGTGGTGGCCGTGCTCGGCGGCGCGATCGGCGTGCTGCTCGCCCTGGGCCGGCTGAGCCACGTGAAGCCGCTGCGCTGGGTCGCGACGGCGCTGGTCGAGATCGGCCGCACCATCCCCGTGCTGCTGCTGATCTACCTCATGCTGTTCGGCCTGCCGCGGTACGGCATCAACCTGCCGGTGCTGTGGAAGCTCGTCGTGCCGCTGACCGTCGCGAACTCGGCCGTCATCGCCGAGATCGTCCGCGCCGGCATCCAGAGCCTGCCGAAGGGCCAGACCGAGGCCGCCCTGAGCCTCGGCATGCGGCGGCACCAGGTGATGCGGCTGGTCGTCCTGCCGCAGGCCGTCCGGTACGTCACGCCGTCGCTGGTCACCCAGCTGGTCAGCCTCATCAAGGACACCTCGCTCGGCTACGTCGTCGCGTTCACCGAGCTGCTGTACCGGGCGCAGGTGCTGTCCGCGTACAACCGGCTGCTCGTGCAGACGTTCCTCGCCGTGACCCTGATCTACCTGGTGTGCAACGGCTCGCTGTCCGCGCTCGCGTCGCGCCTGCAGGACCGCATGCGCCGCCGCACGCCCGCGCCCGCCGCGACGCCCGGCGCCGCACCCACCCCCGACCTGGAGACCCTCCGTGCCTGACACCTCCGCACCCGTCCTGGCCGAGCTGGCCGTCGTCACCCGCTCCGGCCTCGTGGAGAGCCGCCACCTCGGGACCCTCGTGGCCCTCGACGCCGACGGGTCGGTCGCGCTGGCCGTCGGCGACCTCGACGGCACGGTGCTCCCGCGCTCGACCACCAAGCCCGTGCAGGCGCTCGCGTGCCTGACCGCCGGCGCCCCGCTGACCGGGCCGGAGCTGGCGATCGCGGCGGGGAGCCACACCGGCGAGGACGAGCACGTCCGCGTCGTCCGGTCGCTGCTGGAGCGCGCGGGGCTGGACGACGACGCCCTGCGCTGCCCGGTCGACTGGCCGGAGGACGAGGGCACCCGGCTGCGGCTGATCCGCGCGGGGGAGGAGCGCAGCCGGGTCCGGATGAACTGCTCCGGCAAGCACGCCGCGATGCTGCTCGCCTGCGCGGTCAACGGCTGGAGCACCGACGACTACCTCGCGGTCGACCACCCGCTGCAGCAGCACGTGCGGCGCACCACGGCCGAGATCACGGGAGCCGACGTCCGGCACGACGCGGTGGACGGCTGCGGCGCGCCGCTGTTCGGCACCACGGTGCTGGGCCTGGCGACGGCCTTCCGTGCCGTCGCGACCGCCGAGCCGGGCACGCCCGCCGGGCTCGTCGCCGACGCCATGCGGGAGCACCCGTTCTACGTCGGGGGCAGCGGCCACCAGAACACCGAGGTGATGCGCGGGGTCCCGGGCGCCGTCGCCAAGGGCGGGGCCGAGGGCGTCATCGGCGTCGCCGCGCGCACCGGGCAGGCGGTGGCGATGAAGGTCGTCGACGGCTCCCCGCGGGCGACGACCGTCGTGGCGCTGCGCGTGCTCGGCGCGCTGGGCGTCGACGTGTCGGGTGCTGCGGCGTTCGCGTCGGTGCCCGTGCTGGGCGGCGGGCTCCCGGTCGGGGAGATCGCCCCCGGCGCGGCCGTCGAGGGCTGGGTCGCGGCCCGGGGCGGGTCCGCGGCGTGAGGGTCGAGGACCGCCTGCGCCGCTCGGCCGATCGCGACGACCTGCCGGACCCCCGGTCCGTGGTCGCGGTCGACGTCGGCGGCACCACCACGAAGGCCGCGCTGGTCGGCGCCGACGGGCGCGCGGTGCTCACCGCGACGACCGTCACCGGCTCGGGCGACGCCGCCGTGACCGCTGTGGCCGACGCCGTGCGGGGGCTCACGGAGGCGGCGGACGACCTCGGCCGGCGGGTGGTGGCCGCGGGCGTGGTGACGCCGGGGCTGCTGGACGAGCGCACCGGGGTGGTCGCCTACGCCTCCAACCTCGACTGGCGTGAAGTGCCGCTGCGCGACCGGCTGACCGACGCCCTCGGCATCCCCGTCGCGACGGGCCACGACGTGCGGGCCGCGGGGCTCGCCGAGCAGCTGTTCGGCGCCGCGCGCGGGTACGCCGACGTGGTGCTGGTCCCGATCGGCACCGGCATCGCCGCGTCGCTGACCTCCGCCGGTGCCGCCGTGGCCGGCGCCACCGGCGGGTCCGGCGAGCTCGGGCACATCCCCGTGGTCGCCGATGGCGAGCCGTGCACGTGCGGGCAGCGCGGCTGCCTCGAGGTGTACGTCTCGGGCGCCGGGCTCGCGCGCCGGTACGCGGCCCGCACCGGGCGGGCGCTGCGCGCGGAGCAGGTCGTCGACCTCGTGGGCGCGGACCCCGACGCGGACGCCGTCTGGGCGGACGCCGTGCGCGCCCTCGCGCAGGGGCTGGTCACCGTCACGCTGCTGCTCGACCCGGCGGTCATCGTGCTCGGCGGCGGGTTCCTCGCCTCCGGGGACCGGCTGCTCGCCCCGGTGCGGGCGGCGCTCGACGCCGGGCTCGCGTGGCGCGCGGCGCCCCCGGTGCGGGTCGCGGAGCTCGGGGCGCACGGCGGCCGGATCGGCGCGTCGGTGCTGGCGTTCCGGCACGCCGGCCACGGGGACGTCCCGGCGGCGTGGGACGCGGCGGCGCTCGTCGGCCGCGGTGCCGCTGCGTCGGCGGGGGCCTGAGCCTCAGCCCGCGACGCGGGCGTCCTGCACCAGGGTCAGGTAGTGCTTGCGCACGGTCCCGGACGGGCGCCGGCCGATGAGGTCGCGGACCGCGGCGAACAGGGTCTCGCGCTGCTCGGGCGTCGCGGCGATGTGGTTCGAGTACGTCGACAGCAGCGCCACGTACGCGTCCGCCGTGTAGTCCAGGGCCCAGAGGTACCGGCGCACCGCGGGCTCCCCGAAGTACCCGCTGGCGCGCAGGGCGGCGACGTCCGGCGGCTCGATCGTGTCGGGGTGCGCCGGCCCGCCCTGTCCGTCGCCGAGCCCGACCTCGTCGTACGCGGCCTCGACCTGGCGGAAGAAGTCGTCACCGTCGGGCGGGAGCACGTGCTCGGTGGCGACGACCGCGAGGTGGCCCTCGGGGCGCAGGAGCTCCGCGGCCCGGCGGTACCCGACCTGCGGGTCGACCCAGTGCCACGAGGTCGCCGCCAGCACCAGGTCGAACCGCCGGTCGTCGCGCGGCAGCCAGCGCTCGAACGGCTGCTCGACCACCTCGACGTCGCCCCGCCCCGCCAGGACGCGGCGCGCCACCGCGGCCAGCCGGGCGCCCGGTTCGAGCGCGACGACGTGCCAGCCCCGGTCGAGCAGGCCGCGCGTCGCCTGGCCGGTGCCGGCACCGATCTCCAGCACGCGGACGGGCTCCGCGCCCCGGTCCAGCGCGGCGGCCAGGTCGGCGAACACCGCGGGCGGGTAGCCCGGGCGGGCCTGCTCGTACAGCTCGGCGGCCGTGTCGAACGTGGTCGCCCGGCCGGTGTAGGGCTCCTGCGTCATGGCGGTACCTCCGTGCCCAGTCTCCGCCTGCCCGGTCGCCCGTCCGAGTGAAATGTCCGGTTCGTCCTGCCGGGTGACGGCGGACCGGGCAGAGTGCGGGCATCGGTGACCCGACAGGAAGAGGTGGCCACGATGACCGAGACCCGCGTGGGGGAGGCGGCGTGACGGGTGCCGGCGGGGGCAGCATCTCGGCTGCCGAGGCGGCGGTCGCCGTCGCTTTCGTCCTGCTGACGGCGTGGCTGCTGTTCCGGTTCCGGGACGACCCGCGGCGCAGCAGGCACGTCCGCACGACCGCCGTCGTGCTCGGGTTCGCCGCGCTCGGGTACGTCGCCGTCCGGTCGCTGACGTCATGACGGGCACGGGGGCGGGGGCGTGAGGAGCGACCTGCCGTTCTGGCTGATCAGCGTGGCGAGCGCCTTCGGCGTGGTCGCTGTGGTGATCGGCGTGGTCGCGGGCGGCGGGTTCTCCTGGCCGTCGGCCGCGGGTGCGGGCGTGGTGCTCGTCGTCGGCTGGACCGCCGTCATCGCCCGGGGTCGGCGGGGGATGGACGATGACCGTGCCCTCGACCGCGAGGTCCAGGCACCGGCGGAAGGTGCCGGCCCACCCGCACGGCTGCTGCTGTCCCGCGGGGACGACTCCGCCGGGATGCTGCGCCACATCCGCGTGACGGTCGACGGGGCCGAGGTCGCCCGGCTCAAGCCGCTCACGGCCCTGGAGGTCGAGGTGCCGCCGGGCCGGCACCGGGTGCGGGCGTCGATGGACTGGACGACCTCGCCGGCGCTGGAGCTCGACCTCGCCCCGGGTGAGCGGGTCGAGGTCCGGACCGGGCTGCCGTTCTCGATGATCTGGCGGATGGTCACCGCGCCGCGGGCGACGCTCACGATCGAGCGGGTGGAGGCCCGCGCGTGACGACGCCCGCCCGCCGGAGCCGGCGCCCGCTCACGGTCTACGTCGTGGGGGTGATCGCACTCGGCGTGACGGGGGTGGCCCTGTCCGCGGTCACGGCGGAGTCCGGCTGGGCCCTCGTGTGCGTCACCGCGAGCGGCGTGGCGCTCGCGGCCCTGGTGTGACTTCCGGCGGAAGTTGGCGGGCTCATGCTGGGACTAAGTGGCGGTGGCCTGGCCGGGCGTTCGATCCGCTGACCAGCTGGCCGTGGGTGCCGTCGTCGAGGTGAACGGACCTGACGGGCAGGAGTGGGGCGACGGTGCCACGGTGTCCGGCGCCACTGTTACCCAGCGCCTTGGCGATGGCCTCCCGGCCGGGGACTTTCAGGTCGCTGGCGCTCCGTGTCCGGTGACGGCCACCCTGTCGACGGGACCTTCCGCTTCACCGTTGAGGCGGCGCCTGAAAGCGCGAGCACATCTGAGCCGTCGCCGAGCGTGCCGACGAAGGGGCGACACCGACCTGGCCGCCTACAACGCGATGCTCGCACGCCTGGCCCGGCGCGCCGATGCCACCGCCCCGGGGCGCACCCAGCAACCGGGGTCCCACAAGAGCTTGGCGGAGGCGCTGGACGATTGAGCGGCTACCAGGTCAGGCCTGAGCACTCGTGCTGCTGCTGGGCCGTTTCCACCTGGAGCGTGGCGTGGGCGATGCCGAAGCGATCGCGGAGGACGTCCCGCGCGGCGGCCAGGACCGCGTCGTGATCCGATCCGCTGCTCGCGACGAGGTGAGCGGTGGCGACGTTCATCCCGGAGGTCAGCACCCACAGGTGAAGGTCGTGGATGGCGCTCACGCCGGGCACGGCGCTCAGCTCTTGGCTGACGGCCTCCGGGTCGATGCCGGCGGGTGCGTGCTGGCCGAGTACCGCGAGGACCTGCCGCCCCAGGGTGACGGCACGCACGATGACGAAGACGGCGATCGCCAGGGCGACGACCAGGTCCCAGACCGGCCGCCCCGTGGCGATGATCAGAACACCGGCGACCATGACACCGACGGACCCCGCAGCGTCGGCCACCACCTCGAAGTAGGCGCCCCGGACGTTGAGGCTGTCCTTGGACCCGCTGCGCAGCAGCAGCATGGAGACAAGGTTGATCACCAAGCCCACGAAACCGACCGCGAGCATCACGCCCGAGGGCAGGGACGGGTCCTCGCCGATCCGACTGATTGCCTCGACGACCACGTACACCCCGACACCGAGCATGATCAGCACCGTCAGGCCGGAAGCGAAGACCTCCGCGCGATAGGAGCCGTAGGTTCTTCTTCCGGTGGGGTCGGGGCGCGTGGCGATCCGGGTGGCGAGCAGGGCCGCCCCCAGTGCCACGACGTCGGCGGCCATGTGCCCGGCGTCGGAGATCAGCGCGAGCGAGCCGGAGACCAGCCCCGCCGCCAGCTCGACGGCGAAGAACGTCGCGGTCAGGAAGAACGCTCCGGCCAGGCGACGGCGGTAACGCCCACCAGCGTGCCCAGCGACGGGGCCGTGACCGTGCCCGGCGCCCATCAGCGGCTCCCCTCGTGTCCGGTGTGCTCGCGGCACACGTCCAGCAGCATCCGCACGTGGGCATCGGCCAGCCGGTAGTACACCCGGCGGCCCTCACGCCGGTTGTCCACCACCCCCGAGGCCCGCAGCAGACGCATCGTCTGGGACACCGACGCCTCAGGGACCTGCACCGCCGCGGAGATGTCGCACACGCACAGCTCACCGGCCTCCAGCAGCGCGTACAGGATCCTGGTGCGCCGCACATCACCGAGCAACCGGAACAGCTCGGCCAGCGCACCTGCCTCGGCGTCGTCCGGGACGCTGGCACGAATCAGTGCCACACGTTGGGACTGCGGATCACCACCGACGCAGCCGTCCAACGGCAGGACCCGACCCATGGGCATCTCCTCATCTGCGCGGATCTTCAGATAACGTCACCCTAGCGCTGCGCTCGCCGTGAGTCGCAATCTGGTCGATCGCCTTCACACCCATGTCGCTGTGAGGGGGCGAAGGCGGAGGAGGAGCGGATGCAGGACGACCCGGGCGTCACGGGGCCGGTGTGGCTGCCGACCGCACCACCGTCCCTGGAGACGATGCTGGCCCCGACGCTGCAGCCCGTGCCGGTCCTTCCGGCGCTGGCCGCGGTGCTGCTGGTGCTGTACCTGGCGGGCGCGTGCCGGCTGTGGCTGCGAGGGCGGCGCTGGTCGATCGGTGCGACCATCTCGTTCACGGTGGGCTGTGTGGTGCTGGCGCTGGTGACCGGTGCGGGCATCGAGGGGTACGGGTTGCGGCTGTTCTCGGCGTTCATGTTCCAGCAGCTGACGTTGATGATGCTCGTCCCACCGCTGCTGGTGCTGGGGCGGCCCGGCACGTTGCTGCTGCGCGCGACCCCGCACCGGGGGGTGGGCACGGTGGTGCTGGTCACGGCGCGGCGGGCCCTGCGCAGCCGGGTCAGTCGGGTGGTGCTGCACCCGGCGGTGATGGTGCCGTTGTTCCTGCTGGCGTTCTACGGGCTGTACCTGGCCGAGCTCGCCGACCCGCTGCTGCGCACCTGGACCGGGCACCTCGCCCTGGAGGTGGGGTTCCTGGTGGCCGGTCTGCTGTTCACCGTGCCGGTGCTGTCCACCGACCCGTTGCCGATCCGGCAGACCCATCATGGCCGGGCACTGGACCTGGTGCTGGAGATGCCCCTGCACGCGTTCTTCGGGGTGATCGTGATGATGGCCACCGCGCCGATGGTCCCCTTGTTCGCTGCGCCGCCGGCCGGCTGGGGGATCGATCCCCTGCGCGACCAGCAGCTGGCCGGTGGGCTGGCCTGGTCCTACGGGGAGGCGCCGGGACTGCTGATGCTCCTGCTGATCGCCAGCAGGTGGCAGCGCAACGACACCCAGCGGTCCCGGGCGCGGGACCGGCAGATCGACCGTGACGGCGGCGCCGACGCCGAGCTCGAGGAGTACAACGCCTACCTCGCGCGCTTGAACGGCTCGGGGCCCTCGGGGGCGCCACCTGCACAACTGTGATGGTCGAGATTCACGGGACCGTGGCATCGGACGTTGTCGACACCGCGGTGGTGGTCTTCTCGACGATGTCCTGCCCGAGCCGGATCCCGGTGTAGGCCGCGACGGCCATCAGCACGAGGAACCCGACGATCAGGCGCCACTCCAGCCACGAGGGCCACACGCGGGTGACCCACACCCGGCCCGGCACCCGCAGGGCTCGCACCCGCTGGGCCCGCACCCGCAGCGTCGGGGCGTGGTCGTCGGCCGCGGGGAGCCGCCGCGGGAAGGGGCGGCGGCTGCGGTCACGGCCGGGTCGTCGACTGCCTGCCAGCGCACCGCTGACGACAGCGGCCGCCGCCAGGACGTAGACGGCGGTCTGCGGCGTGGTGCCCAGTCGCGCCGCCGGGGTGAGCGTGCTGCGCAGCGGCAGCGAGGCGATGAGCTCCTCATCGGTGAACAGACCGGTCCGCGCCACGACCGCCCCGTCCGGCATGATCATCGCGCTGACGCCGACGGTGGAGACCTGGACGGTCGACCTGCCGTGCTCCACCGCGCGGAAGCGGGACATCGCCAGCTGCTGGGTCGACTCCGGAGTGCGCCCGAACGAGGCGTTGTTGGTCGGGATGACGATCAGCTCTGCCCCGTCGAGGACCCCTTCGCGGATGAGGTCTGCGTAGGCGACCTCGAAGCAGATCCCGGTGGCCAGGCGCACGTCACGTCCAAGCGCGTCGATCCACACGTCCATGACGGCGGGGTCGCCGCCGGCTGCCATGTCCGTGGCGACCCGGTCGACGAGCGGAGTGAGCTGGCGGAAGAACGCGCGGAAGGGGACGTACTCCCCGAAGGGCACCGGGTGCTGCTTGGCGTAGGCGTCGCCACTCCCCGCACCGGCGGTCCAGGTGATGATCTCGTTGTAGCGGATGTCCTGCCCGTCGGGAAACCGCTGGGTCCCCAGCAGCAGGGGAGCGCCAACCGCTGCGGCGGCGCGCTCCACGGCCGAAGCCTGCGCCAGGTCGGTGCGGGGGTCGATGTCGGCGGCACTCTCCGGCCACACCACCAGGTCCAGCTGGCGCCCTCCGGCGGTCGCCGCGAGCCGCTCGGTGCCTTCGGCGTGGTTGGCCGTGACGTCGCGGGCCTGCTCGGCCCAGTCGGCGCCCTGCTGCGGGACATTGCCCTGGACGGCGCCGACCAGCAGTGAGCCGTTCTCCGGGCCCGCGGTCAGGGGAAGCAGGCCCGGGACACCCGCCAGGAGCACCGCGGCGAGCAGCGCCCGAGCCGCGGGGATAACCGCGGTGCGGCGCAGGTACTGCAGCGCCAGCGCGATCAGCGCCCCCGTCACGGCGACGAACGCGGAGACCAGGACCTCCCCTCCGTAGGGCGCGAGACGCAGCAGGGGCGCCTCGGTCTGGGAGAACGCCAGGAAGCCCCACGAGAAGCCCCCGAAGGGCCAGGAGCCGCGGACCTGCTCGATGGCGACCCACAGCACGGCTGCGGTGACCGCCTGGGCCAGCGGGCGACCGGTGAGCCAGACGGCCCTGCGCGCGTACGCCCACAGCGCACCAAAGCCGGCGACGTACAGCGCTTGGAACACGCTGAGCGCGACCCACGGGAGCGCCGATCCGGTGGCCTGCACTGCCCAGTGGACCAGCGGCAAGAAGAACGTCAGCCCCCAGACCAGGCCGATGCCTGCGGCGCGGACCGGTGACGCGCCGCGCATCGCGAGCAGCAGGCACGCCATGCCGGCGTAGGCCAGCGGCCACCATCCCCGGTCAGGAAACGCGAGACTCGTCGCCCAGCCACCCACGCCTGCTCCGACCAGCGCCAGCCCCGGCGCCATGAGGCCAGGTAATGAGGTGCCACCGTTGCGGTGTCGCGCATTCACGCGCTCGACCTCCTGCCGGGGCGACCCGACGTCGACGCGAGGATCCCCGCCGGCCGTACGAGCTGGACCGGGCCGCGCGGCCGACAAGGAAGGGCGGTCCGGAGCCGTGCTCACTCAGCGCCTCCCGGTGGGTCGTCACGCACCTGCTGGGCGCACATCGGCGTCGGCCGGTCCTCAGACGCCGGCATAGGAGTGCAGGCCCGTGATGAACAGGTTGACGCCGACGAAGTTGAACCAGAACGCGGCGTATCCGGCCAAGGCGAGCCACCCGGCCTTCCTGCCGCGCCACCCGGCGGTGGACTGGGCGTGCAGGTAGGCGGCGTACAGCACCCAGGTGATGAAGGCCCAGGTCTCCTTGGGGTCCCAGCCCCAGTACCGGCCCCAGGAGTCCTCGGCCCAGATCGCGCCGGCCAGCACGGCGAACGTCCACACCGGGAAGGCGAACAGGTGGGCGGTGTGGGCGACGCGCTCCAGGGTGGCGGCAGCCGGCAGCCGGCCGGCGTAGCCGCGGGTCGCCTGCCCGCCGGCGTCGCGCGCGTCGGCGCGTCGGCGCGTCAGGTACAGGCCGGTAGCGGCTGCCCCGACGGTGAAGACGCCACCGGCGATGATCGCCGCCGCGACGTGGATGACCAACCAGTACGAGTTCAGCGCCGGGACCAGGTCCCCCGCGGGGGTGTAGAGCACCGTCACGGCCAGGCCCAGGCACAAGGTGACCAGAGCGAGGACCCACACACCCAGGTCCCGAACCGGCTGGCCGCGGCGCAGGAACACCAGGTAGGCGGCCGTGGCGGCCAGTGTGGCGGCGGTCGTGAACTCATACATGTTGCCCCATGGCGCGCGGCCCGCGGCGAGGCCCCGGGCGACGACCCCGGCCAGGTGCAGCACGAACGCGAGCGTGGTCAAGGCGGCCGCGATCCGCTCCGTGCGACGCGCGGCTGCATCGCGGATCGCGGGCCGGCCCCCAGCGGTCGGCGGCTGCCGGTCGTGATCGGCGGCATGTGCGCCGGCGGGGACCGGCTCGAGGCGAGGCGCGTCCTCAGGCACCGGGTGCGACCGGCGGGCCGCCTGGTAGGCGTAGGCGAGCATCGCCAACGCATAGACCGCGATGGCGCTGTAGATGAGCCGGTCGCTCAGCTCGGCCAGGAGGTTGGGGGTGGGCATGTTCAGTCCTCTCGGTCGTGCGGGGAAGCGTCTGCGCCGCCCGGTTCGGCGCCTGGCAGGGCGGCGAGCAGCGACGAGAGCTCGCCGGGGAGCGGCTGACGGCGGGTCAGCGCGTAGCTGGCTGCCTCGACGGTCGCGGCGCCGCCTGGTGCCGCTGCGGTCACACGGACCCAGACCCGGCGTCGGCGGACCGCCAGTGAGACCGTCAGGCCCAGCAGGAGGGCGACCGCGGCGACCAAGGAGAGCTCCTTGCCGGGGTCGTGGGCGATCTGGAAGTTCGCGAACCGCGAGACCGACTCGAACGTCAAGGTGCCCTGCCCGTCGGGCAACGTCATCGACTCACCGGGTCGCAGAGCGCGCGCGAACGGCTCGTCCCCGTCCATGACCTGGCTCAGATCGGTCTTGTCCAGGCGGAAGACCGACTGCGGTGCGCCGTCACCCAGGCCGAGGTCACCGGTGTAGGCGGTCAGCAGCAGCTGGGGATCGACCAGGTCCGGGTACACCGATCGAGGCCCGGCCGCGGGGTCGACGGAGGCGGTGGGCAGGAAGAACCCTTCGAACCCCAGCTGCGTCGGCTGCCCGTCGGGGACCTTGATCACGCCCTCGGAGGACAGGTTGCCGTCGAAGGGCACGAACACCACCGGCCCGGAGAACACCGTCTGACCCCGGCCATCAGTGACGCTGACCACCGGGGCGTAACCGTGGCCGGTGAGGAACATCTTGGTCCCCTCCACCTGCAACGGGTGGTTCACCTCGACGGTGACCTTCTCCGCAGGGCCGCCGGGGGTGCGCAGCACAGTCAGGTCGGCCCGGAAGTCCCGGGCGCTACCGCGTTGGGGGCCAGCCGTCTCGAACCTGGCAGTGAAGTCATCCAGCGTGACCGAGAACGGACTCAGGCCCTCGGAGTCAGTCAAAGGCCCCGGAGTGAACTCGTCGTACTGCAGCCGCGTGTTCGTGAAGGAAGCACCCTCCACGACGATCACCCGCCCCTCGAAGCCGAAGAGCGACCCGATCGCGACGCCGAAGAGCAGCACCAGTAGCGACAGGTGGAACACCAGGTTGCCGGCCTCGCGCAAGTACCCCTTCTCCGCCCGCACGGAATCGTCATCGACGACGACGCGAAACCTCCGGGCCCGCAGATGAGAGGCGGCGGCCTGCAGGATCTGCGCCCGCTCCGCGGCCACGGTCGCACGACGGTGGCCGTCCAGGCGCGCGAGGTTCGTCGGTGCCCGTGGGGGTTCGGCGCGCGCCGACTGCCACAGGCGCCCCGCGCGCGGCAGGACGCATCCAGTCATGGAGACCATGAGCAGCAGATAGATCGCGGCGAACCAGGGCGAGGAGTACACCTCAAAGAACCCAAGCCGGTCCAACCACGGGCCCACCACCGGGTTGTCAGCGAGGAACCGGGTCACGGCGCCGGGGTCGAACGCGACCCCGCGCTGGGGAAGCAACGACCCGGGCACGGCAGCCAGGGCCAGCGCCAGCAACAGCAGCACTGCGGTCCGCATGGACGTCAGCGTCCGCCACGCCCACCGGGCCCATGCCAGCAGCCCCGGCCCCGTCGGGCGCGGTGGCACCGCCATCACCCCAGGGCGAGCCGCCTCCTCAAGACGGTCGCTGACCGCAGTGTCCTCGAGCGCGTCCTCGGCTGGCCGGGATGCCGTGGCCTCGGCGACGGCGTTACCGGGCCAGGCGCCGGTTGATTCGGTCACCGGCCCGCAGACCCGGCTTCCCGCGTGTCGAGCATGTCATTGAGTACCGCGAGCTCGGCGGTCTGGGAGCTGACGATCGCCTGGGCCAGACGACGCACGTCCTGGTCCCCGACCAGGTCGAGGGCCGCCTGAGCCATCGCCACGCCGCCTTCGTGGTGCGCCACCATGAGCCGCAGGTACAGAACCTCAGCATCGACCCCTCCCGCCTGGGCGAGCCTGCCCAGGTCCTCATCACTCGCCATCCCGGGCATCACCGCGTCGGATCCCGGCCCCCCGGTCGCGTCAGCACCGTCGCCCATGGACCCCATGCCGGAGCCGGTCTCGCTCATCCACTGCATCGGAGCGGCCAGGCTGGCCTGCGGAAGGTCCCACTGCTCCAGCCAGCCGTACATCTGCCCAGCCTGCTGCTGCTGGGTCAGCATGATGTCCAGCGCCAGCGACCGGACCTCGGGATCCTCCGTGGCGTCACGCACCATCGTGGACATCTCCACCGCCTGGGCGTGGTGCGCCTGCATGTCGCGGGCGAACCCAGCCTCGGCTGACCCCTCGGCCGGCGAGACCCGCTCGCCTCCACTGGTGAGGGCCGAACCGGCGACCAGGCCGGCGACGCCCACCACGGCGGCCACCAGGATCACCACCGCAACGGTCGGGAACCTGCGTGCGCCAGCGCTCTCGCTCATCACGCGTCCACCCCACCCGTGCACGGCGCACCCGGCTCCGGTGTCTGCTCACCCTGCTGGTACTTGACCAGGAACTGCTCCAGGCGCGGGTCATCCGCGGTTCCCAGCGCCAGCTGGGTCCCCCAGGCGCTGGCCACCACCGGCTCCTCGGGCATGCCATCGAACGGACTGAGCAGGACGTACGCGTTGCCCTCGGCCAGGTCGGCCAGCCGCTGCACCTGCTCGGCCGGCAGGTCCGAGCTGTAGGTGATCCACACGGCACCGTGCTCCAAAGAGTGCACCCCCAGCTCGTTGGCGATCGGCTCGGTGTACGTCCCGCAGTTGGCCCACACGCCCGCGTGGTCACCACCGACGGGCGGCGTCTGCTCGTACCGCACCGGCTGCTGGACATGGCTGGCCGACAGGTCACTGAAGGTCGCAACCCCTTCGATGTCGCCCGATGCTGCCTCAGTGACTTCGGCGGCGCGCCGCTGCTCGCCGACGAGCACGACAGCCGTCGCTCCGATGAGGACCCCGGCCACGAGCACGCTCGTGCCGGTGATGACCGCCGTGCGGCGGCGTTCGGCGCGCCGCTGCTGCTCGCGGATCTCGGCCAACCGGGCAGCGCGTTCGGCCGCTTCGTGCTTACGGGTTGCCATCAGTGGAGGCCTTTCGCTCTTCGACGTCGTTCACAGGACGGTGGTGTAGCCCGAGATCGTGGACTGCAGGCTCCGCATCAGGTGGTCCCACACCCCGGTGGCCAGCAGCAGACCGGTGGTGATGAGCATGACCGCACCAGCGCGTTTGATCCCCACGGTGTGCCCACGTGCCCACTGGGTCGCCGTGAGTGCCCGCCGCATGCCCAGACCGACCGCGATGAACGGGAGACCGAGCCCGGCGGCGTAGACCGCGGCCAGCGTCGCCCCGCGCCCGGCGCTGGCCTCGGTGAACGCCAAGGTCTGCACCGTGGCGAGGGTCGGGCCCAGGCACGGTGTCCAGCCCAGTCCGAAGGTGACCCCCATCAGCGGGGCGCCGACCAGGCCCGACTTGGGACGCAGCCGCGGCAGCAGCTGGCGCTGGGACCGGGGCAGCCAGCCGGCGAAGACCAGACCCATCACCACGACCACGACGCCGAGGACACGGGTGAGCACCGCTTGCGAGGACTGCAGCGTCGCGCCAAGACCGCCGAAGAGGGCGCCGTAGGCGACGAAGACCGAGGCGAACCCCAGGATGAACAAGGCAGTACCCACCACCACCGGACGTCGCCGCGTCGCGACACCCTCATCGAGCAAGGGGCCGCCAGCGACGTAGGACACGTACCCGGGCACCACGGGCAGCACGCACGGGGACACGAAGGAGATCAGCCCCGCCAGGGCTGCGACGGCCACGGCGGCCAGCATCGGGCCGGTCGCGACCAGGTCTTGGAGCATGCTCACGACGACGTGGCGGGCTCGGCCAGGACCGTGTCCAGCAGGGCGGTCAGGGTCGACTCCTGCACCGCGCCGAGGACGCGCGCCGCCGGCCTCCCGTCACGGTCCAGGAGCAGGGTCACCGGGACCCCGGCTCCGGGGAGGTGATCGGCCAGGCTCAGCAGGGCCTTGCCATTCCTGTCGTCGATGCTCGGGTAGGTGATCCCGTAGCTGTCCTCGAACGCGATCGCCGCGGCCGGATTGTCGCGCACGTTGACCCCGACGAACCGCACTCCCTGGTTCGCGTATGCAGCCGACGTGGCGGCAAGGATCGGCGCCTCCTCCCGGCACGGCGCACACCACGAACCCCACACGTTGATCACCACGACGTCGCCGCGCCATGCGGCGATGTCGATCGCCTCACCAGTCAGCCCGGTTCCCGACAGTGCCACCGGTCCAGCCCGGTCCTCAGGTGCGTACTCCGTCACCGTCGTGCTGCCCGCCGCCGCCGAGGACCCCTCGAGCGCCGCGCCTTGGCCCGCCGACAGGAAGCCGGTGAGCTGGACCGCCACCACGCCTGCAGTGACGAGGACCAGGACCAGGAGGATCACCCGCGGGCCGGTCAGTGGCCGGCGCGGCCGTGCCCGTGCGGGCGATCCCTGGACCGGAGGTCCGCCGGCCGCGGTCGGCTCATCCACGAGCGGTGATCAGCTCGGACGGCTCCGCCCACAGACTCTCACCCGGTGCGGCGACGCCCAGGGCGTCCAGTAGCGCCGCGCCCTGGGAGGTCAGCCGGCACATGACCAGCTTGCCGTGCCGGCGGGAGGTCACCAGGCCGGCGCGGCGCAGAACGCGCAGGTGGTGCGAGACCAGGTTCGGCGCGGCGCCGACGACCCACGCCAGATCGCAGACGCACAGCTCGGCCCCGAGGGCCAGGGCCGTTGCCGTGCGAAGGCGCACCGGGTCCGCCAGTGCCTTGGCAGTAAGCGCCATCGCCTGGGAGCGGTGCGCCTTCGGCAGTGCTGCACGGACCGACTCGGCGCGCGCCACGTCCAGGCACAGCAGGTCGCACGCCTCGGCCGTCATGCGGTCATGGTAGCGAGCGTTGATGTGAGCATCGGCCGCCGATTGTGCTGGTGGCCAATACCGACGCGAGGCCCGCGTGAGTTCCACTCACCCGATCCCGCTCGTGCCGTCCCCGCTCGGTGTTGCGGGTGTCGGGTGGCGCAGGGTGGTCAGCACCAGCAGGGCGACGCCGGTGACGATCGCGGTGTCGGCGAGGTTGAAGGTCGGGAACCACCCGCTGTGCAGGTAGTCGGTGACCACCCCGTCCCCGGCCCGGTCCACGACGTTCGCGATCGCCCCACTTAATACCAGGGCGAGGGCGGGCAACCGCCCTGGCGAGGGGGTGGCGGCGGTCCGCCAGGCGACCACGGCGACTGCAGCGGTGACCAGGGCGGTGACAGTGAGCACGAGCCAGGTCGGCGCGCCGTCGCCGACGGAGAAGGCCACCCCAGGGTTGTAGGCCAACCTCAGCTCGACCGGACCCAAAGGGATGACCCGCTCCTGCAGCGAACCCACTGCCCAGGCCTTGACGCCCAGGTCGACAGCGGCCAATGCAGCAGCGCCCAGCCCTGCCGCCAGGCGCCGCCGCGTCGGGCTGGCCAAGCCCCGTTTCTCCTCCCTTGCGGTGCCAGCGGTCACCGCGTGACCAGCGCCGGACGCTCGACGGCCGCAGCAGTTCCCGTGATGGCCTGCGGCAGTGGGCGAGTGCGGCCTGCGCGGACGCCGTTGGCGATCACTACGACCTCGGCCACCTCGTGAACGAGGACCACGGCGGCCAAGCCGAGGACACCGAAGAGGGCCAGGGGCATGAGCACGATGATGATCGCGAGGGACAGGCCGACGTTCTGGAGCATGATGCGCCGGGCCTTGCGGGCGTGGGTGAACGCCTGGGGCAGGTGGCGCAGGTCTTCACCCATGAGGGCGACGTCGGCGGTCTCGATCGCGACGTCGGTGCCCATCGCTCCCATCGCGATGCCGAGGTCGGCGGTCGCCAGGGCGGGGGCGTCGTTGACGCCGTCGCCGACCATCGCGGTGCGGCGCTGGGTGCGCAGCTGGGCGACCAGTGCGGCCTTGTCCTCCGGGCGCAGGTTCGCGTGGACCTCGTCGATGCCGACCTCGCGGGCCAGGGCGGTCGCGGTCAGGGTGTTGTCGCCGGTGAGCATGGTGACGTGGTAGCCGTCGCGGCGCAGCTGGGCTACGACCTGCGCGGCCTCTGGCCGGAGCTCGTCGCGCACGGCGACCGCGCCGAGCAGCGAGCCGTTCTCCTCGATCAGGACGGCGGTCGCCCCCGCCTGCTGCATCCGCTCCACGTCACCGGCCAGCGACCCGGCCTGGACCCAGCCAGGCCTGCCGAGCCGGACCGGCCGACCCTCGAACGTCCCAGTCAGGCCCGCACCAGGGACGGCCTCCACGTCGCTTGCCGGCGTGACTGCGGGTACCGCGGCCAGGATGGCCCGTGCCAGGGGGTGCTCGCTGCGTGCTTCGAGGGCGGCCGCGACCTCCAGGACGCGGTCCTCGCTGCGGCCGGGGGCGGCGACGACGGCCACGACGGCGGGGGCGTTGCGGGTCAGCGTCCCGGTCTTGTCCAGGGCGACCCCGCGGATGGCACCGAGGGCCTCCACGGCCGCGCCGCCCTTGATGAGCACACCCTGCTTGGAGGCGGCCCCGACGGCGGCGACCACGGAGACCGGCACGGAGATCGCCAGGGCGCACGGTGACGCTGCGACGAGCACGACCAGGGCCCGCTCGATCCACGTGCCCGGGTCGCCCAGCAGGCTGCCGACGACGGCGATGAGCGCGGCGGCGATCATCACACCGGGCACTAGCGGCTTGGCGATGCGGTCCGCCAGGCGTTGGGCTTCGCCCTTGCGGGACTGCTCGGCCTCGACGATCCGCACGATCCGCGCCAGGGAGTTGTCCTGCGCGGTGGTGGTCACCTCCACCTCGAGGACGCCGGATCCGTTGATCGACCCCGCGTAGACGTTTTGTCCGGGTCCGGCCTCCACGGGCACCGACTCACCGGTGATGGCTGAGACGTCCAGGGCGGTGCGACCGGTGCGGATGATCCCGTCGGTGGCGACCCGCTCCCCGGGCCTGACCACCATCAGGTCCCCGATGCCCAGCTCACCGGGAGCTACCGTGGTCTCTGCGCCGTCGCGCAGCACCGTCGCGGTAGCGGGCACGAGGTTCAGCAGCGCCCGCAGGCCGCGGCGGGTGCGGGCCAGGGAGTACTCCTCCAGGCCCTCGCTGATGGAGAACAAGAACGCCAGTGCGGCCGCCTCGGCGACCTCACCGAGCAGCACCGCGCCGATCGCGGCGATCGTCATCAGGGTCCCGACGCCGATCTTGCCCTTGACCAGTCGCCGGATCGTGCTGGGGACGAACGTCCACGCACCGACCAGCAGCGCCACCCAGTTCAGCACCGTCGCAACGGCGGACTGATCCCTGGACCCTGCGACCAGGCCCGCCAGGAGCAGCACGCCGGCGACGGCGGCGAAGCGGAGCTCGCTGACCTCCCACAGCCGCTCGGCCTCGTGCTCCTCGGCTTCCTCGCCGCCGGGGGTGGTCTCGTCGTCGCTGCAGCCGCAGGCGTCGCTCATCGTGCGCTCTCCTTGGTGATCGGGTCAGAGGTGGTGGGGTTTGCGTAGGTGGGGCACAAGGCCACAGCGTTGCCGGTCGCGGCCAGCAGGCCCTCGGCCACAGCCAGCAGGTCCAGCAGTTCAGGGCGGCTCAGGTGGTAGACCGACGCGCGTCCCTGCGCGCGGTAGTCGACCAACCCGCAGTCCCGCAGGCAGGCCAGGTGTGAGGACACGGTGGACTGGCTCAGGCCCAGCTCGGTGCACAGGTCCACGACCCGCGCCTCGCCCCTCGCCAGGCGGCGCACCAGCGCCAGGCGCGTCGGGTCGCCCAGGCCTCGGAACAACGCCCCTGCGGGCGCGAGCTCGGCCCGGCCACTTACATCAGGACTTGCGGCGATCATCGGCATGGGTCGATGCTAGCGCCTATCGGGTGTGGATTCGACTCGGCCGGGCTCCGGAGGCTGCTGTGTCCGATCTATCGGCCACTCCGGCCACAGCCGCGAGTAGCGCGCCGGGCCTCGCACCGCAACCAACCGAAAGGCCCCTCGATGGAACTGGCCGTAGCCGCCCTGCAGGCCGTCGGTCTGTTCCTGGTGACCAACATCGACGACATCATCGTGCTCTCACTGTTCTTCGCCCGCGGCGCCGGCGCCCCAGGCGCCACCGCCAAGATCATCGCCGGGCAGTACCTCGGCTTCGGCGCCATCCTCATCGCCTCCGTCCTGGTCGCACTCGGCGCCAACGCCTTCCTGCCTGAAGACGCCATCGCCTACTTCGGACTCATCCCCCTGCTCCTGGGCCTCTACGCCGCCTGGCGGGCCTGGCGTGGCCGCGACGCCGACGATGACGACCCGGGCAAGGCCGTCGCCGTCTGGACCGTCGCAGCGGTCACCTTCGCCAACGGCGGCGACAACATCGGCGTCTACGTCCCGGTCTTCCTCACCGTCGGCCCCGCCGCGACCGCCGCGTACGCCGTCGTGTTCCTCGCCCTGGTCGCCGTGCTCGTCCTGGCCGCCAGGTACGTCGCCACCCGACGACCCATCGCCGAAGTCCTCGAACGCTGGGAACACGTCCTGTTTCCCCTCGTCCTGATCGGACTGGGCATCGTCATCCTCCTCGAGGGCGGCGCCTTCGGGCTGTAGAGCCGTTGGCCGTTGCCGGTGGCGGCGGAGAAGGTCATCGTCGGCGGGCGATTGCCGGTCACGGTTCTCGGCCGCCCCCTGGCCTGCTGCCGATGCGCGCAGATGGCGGTCGCGGCTCAGAGGTACCGACAGACGTCGGTCGGGTCGCAGGCCCCCGGGTCAGGTGCGGCGGCGTCTCGCAGCTCGGTGACGTTCTCGCGGAGCGCCTGAAGGTCCGCGATCTGGCGGTCGAGCTGGTGGACGCGGCTGTCGATCAGCTCGCGGACGTGGTGGCAGGGCGCCGCACCGGCGTCTCGTACGTGCAGCACCTCTCGGATCTGGGCCAGGGTCAGGCCGGCGGCCTGACCACGGCGGATGAAGTTCAGTCGCTGGAGGGTCGCGGGGTCGTAGTCGCGGTAGCCGGTGGTGGTGCGCTCGGGCGCCGGGAGGAGCCCTGCCTGTTCGTAGTAGCGCAGCGTCTTGGTCGTGGTGCCGCTCGCCTGGGCCAGCTCTCCGATGCGCACGTCTTATCCTCCCGCCACCCTGCCGGTCTTGACCTTCCAGTGCGCTAGAAGGTCCAGGCTGGCACCTGGACCGGGACCGACGACGAAGGATGTGGCATGAGCGCGGGCTATGACGTGGACCTGGCGGTGGTCGGCTCCGGTGGTGCGGCGATGGCGGCTGCGATCACCGCTCGGCAGGCTGGGCACACCGTGGTCCTGATCGAGCGCGGCGTTCTCGGTGGGACCTGCGTGAACATCGGCTGCGTGCCGTCCAAGACGCTCCTGGCGGCCGCCGGCGCCCGACACTCCGCCCTGACCAATCCCTTCGACGGCGCTCCCACGTCCGCAGGTGGCGTGGACCTACGAGCGCTGGTTCACCAGAAGGACGAGCTGGTCGAGCGCATGCGCAGTGCGAAGTACGCCGACGTCGCCGCCGCCCATGGGTTCGAGGTCGTGCCTGGGCACGCCAGGTTCCTCGATCGCGACACGCTCGCGGTCGACGGCAAGCCGCTGCGCGCCCAGGCGTACGTGGTGGCCACCGGGGCCGCGCCGGCGGTGCCCGAGCTGGCGGGTCTGGACAGCGTGGACTGGTTGACGTCGACGACGGCCATGGAACTCGAGCAGGTGCCGAGGTCCCTGGTGGTGATCGGTGGCGGCTACGTCGGGCTCGAGCAGGCACAGCTCTTGGCCCGTCTCGGTGCGAGGGTGTCCCTGGTCGGGCGCGTGGCCCCCCGGGCCGAGCCGGAGCTGGCCGAACCCCTGCGTGCGGTCTTTGCCGAGGACGGCATCGGTGTCCTCGAGGAGCACGCCGTCGCCGTCTCGGTCGACGGAGGCGAGGTCGTCGTACGGGCCGCCTCGGGTGCTGCGGTCCGCGCAGAACGGCTGCTGATCGCCACCGGTCGCGCGGCCCGCACCGACGGGCTGGGGCTCGCCGCAGCCGGCGTCGACGTCGACGAGCGGGGTTTCGTCGTCACCGATGAGTTCCAGCGCACGACCAACCCGCGCGTCTACGCCGCAGGCGACGTGTCCGGTGCCCCGCAGTACGTCTACGTCGCCGCCGCCGCAGGCCGCGCCGCCGCCACCAACGCACTGACCGGGCCGGACGGTCCTGGGGCGCGGGTCGACTACACCGGCCTGCCCACCGTGGTCTTCACCAACCCCCAGCTCGCCTCGGCCGGGCTGAGCGAGAAGGAGACCCTCGAGCGCGGCCACGACTGCAGGTCCCGAGTGCTGAACCTCTCAGAGGTCCCGCGTGCCCTGGTCAACCGCGACACCCGAGGGGCCGTGAAGATCGTCGCCGACGCCACAACAGGCAAGGTCCTGGGGGTGCACGCCCTCGCCGACGGTGCCGGCGAGATCATGCTCGCCGCGACCTACGCCATCAGAACCGGCATGACGGTCGACGACCTCGCAGACACCTGGGCGCCCTACCTGACCATGGCCGAGAGCCTGCGGATCGCCGCAGGGCTGTTCCGCAACCATTTGCCGACGTCCTGCTGCGCCTGACCGGTCCAGCGCCCTCGACGCCACCGCTGTCATTCCGGCCGCGCTATGTGCTGACCGCACCAAACCCGGCACTGTCGCCCGCGACCCGGATGCTGTGGCCAGCTTCGGCCCCATGCCGCCGAGCTCAACCACACGCCCGGCTCTACACCTGGCGGCGGCTGGGCGCTCTGGGCCGCCCGCCGCTCCGCGCTGAGCCGAACCAGGCGCTGGCGCCGACCGTCTCACGCCACCGCCGGAAACGAACGTTTCCGCTACAACCCAGCACGGGGGCTGAGTGCGCCAGTCCGGAGACGGCGGTCTGCGTAGCGGAACTCAGTGCCGAAAACTACGGCGCGATACTTCACCGCGAAGACGGGTTTCGGTACGGTCGATGGGTGGGACATCTCCTCGGGTACGCGCGCGTGTCCACCACGGACCAGGACGCGGCGTTGCAGACCGACGCCCTGAACCAGGCGGGGTGCTTTCGCGTGTTCGTCGATACCGGCTCGGGGTCGCTGGCGTACCGGCCCGAGCTGGACAAGCTGTTGGACCAGATCCGTCCTGGCGACACCCTGGTCGTGTGGCGCCTGGACCGCCTGGGCCGCTCGATCCGGCATCTGATCGACCAGCTGCAGGTCCTGGCGGATCGGCAGGTGGGGTTCCGGTCCCTGCAGGAGACGATCGATACGACCTCCCCTGGTGGCCGGCTGGTCTTCCACGTCTTCGCCGCCCTGGCTGAGTTCGAGCGCGATCTCATCCGGGAACGCACCAACGCCGGCCTCGCGGCTGCGCGGGCACGCGGGCGCACCGGCGGACGACCCTCGTCGCTGTCCGCCGACCAGGTCAAGGCGGCCCGGCGGATGTACGAGCAGAAGGACATGACGGTCACGCAGATCGGCGCCGTGCTGGGGGTCAGCCGCACCACGATCTACCGCGCGCTGAACCGCCAACCAGCCTCACCCGCAGCTACGAGCCGGCGAGCCAGAAGCGCCGGGTAGGTAGGTCATGGACGCGGACGGGCGCTGGCAGATCCTGCGACTTCACGTCGAGGACCAGATCCCGCTCGCCGTCCTCGCGCGTCATCACAAGGTGGGCCTTCGCACGCTCGAGCGCTGGCACGCCCGCTACCGCGCCGGCGGACTGACGGCCCTGGATCCGGCGCCGCGCGCCGACGCCGGCACGCACCACCTGCCCGCCGAACTCGCCGCGCTGGTCGAAGGCTTCGGCCTGGCCAAGCCGCGAGCCTCGATCGCGACGATCCACCGCACCATCGCCACCATCTGCACCACCCGCGCGTGGAAGGTCCCCTCCTATGCGGTGGTCTGGTCGATCATCCGTGCCCTGGACCCGGGCATGGTCACTCTCGCTCTCGAGGGTCCGGCGTCCTACCGGGACAAGTACGAGCTTGCCCTGCGCCGGACCGCCGACCGGCCCAACGCGATGTGGCAGGCCGACCACACGCTGTTGGACATCCTCGTCGTGGGCACGGACGGCAAGCCGGTCAGGCCGTGGCTGACGGTCGTCATCGACGACTGCTCGCGCGCGGTCTGCGGCTACACCGTCTTCGTGGAGGCGCCGTCAGCGTTGCAGACCGCGCTGGCCCTGCGGCAGGCGATCTGGCACAAGGCGGACCCCGGCTGGCCGATGTGCGGGATTCCCGATGTGCTGTACGTCGACCACGGGTCGGACTTCACCAGCGACCACCTGACGCGCACCGCGATCGACCTGCACATCCGCCTGATCCACTCCGCCGTCGCCCGGCCGCAGGGCCGCGGCAAGATCGAGCGGTTCTTCGGCACCGTCAACACCGAGCTCCTCGCCGCCCTGCCCGGGCATCTGACCGGCGGGGCCCCGTGGCCCACGCCCACACTGTCGCTGGCCGAGCTCGACGCCTCCATGAGGTCGTTCGTTGCGGACTACAACGACCGGCCGCATAGCGAGCTGGGCGCCTCGCCCCGCACGGCGTGGATCGGCGAGGGGTGGTTACCGCGCATGCCCGACAGCCTCCAGGACCTCGATGCGCTTCTGCTCACCGTCGCCCGCCCCAGGACCGTCCAGCGTGACGGCATCCACTTCCAGGGACTGCGCTACGTCTCGCCGACGCTCGCCGGGTTCGTGGGCCGGCCCGTCGTCATCCGGTACGACCCCCGGGACATCACCGAGGTCCGCGTCTTCGACCACGACCAGTTCATCTGCAAGGCCGTCGACCCCGACCACCACGGTGAGCAGGTCAGCCTCAAGGAGATCCAGGCCGCCCGCAACGCCCGCCGGCGCGCTCTACGCCAAGGCATCAACGAGCGGATCGCCGTCGTCGCGACCCACACCACCGACGCCGCACCGCGACCGCAACCACCGAAGACATCCCGGGCGCCGAAGCTGAAGGTCTACAAGGAGGACCTCTCGTGAGCGAACGCTTCATCGTCACCAAGGAGCACCGCCGCTTCACCGAGTTCGCCGACTCGGTGCGACGCGGCCACACCATCGGTCTGTGCTTCGGATCCGCCGGTGTCGGCAAGACCGTCTCCGCCCGCCGCTACGCCCACTGGGACAAGGCCCACGACCTGCTCACCGACTGGGGCCCCCGCGCCGACAGCGACGCCAAGATCTACGCCGCCCTGGCCAAGAGCCGCACCGTCCTGTACACCCCGGGCGTGCTGACCACGCCCCGCCTGCTCAGGGACGACCTCGACCAGGCTGTCTCCCGGACCAGCATCTGCATCGCCCAGCACCTCGAGGGCCCCGGACACATCCCGTTGGACAGATGGGGCTACCGGCGCAGCAAGAACTACGTCGAGCTCATCATCGTCGATGAGTCCGAACGCCTCAGCGCCACCGCACTCGAACTGCTCCGCGACCGGTACGACCGCGACAGCATCGCCCTGATCCTCATCGGGATGCCCGGCCTGGAGAAGCAATTCAGCCACTACCCCCAGTTCTACAGCCGCGTCGGATTCGCCCACCAGTACCGCCCCCTGGGCAACGACGAGATGCTCTTCGTCCTGCAACGGCACTGGCGGACCCTCGGCAAGACCCTCGACCCAGACGACTTCACAGACGCCCAAGCCATCGCCGCGATCACGCGCATTACCCGCGGGAACTTCCGTCTCCTCGAGCGACTCTTCCCCCAGATCGAACGCGTCCTGAAGATCAACGAGCTGCACACGATCACCAACGACGTCATCGAGGCTGCCCAGAGCACCCTCGTCATCGGCGTCACCTGACCTCGCGCCGCCATCCAACAACGGCAGAACCCCGCCATCTATCGGCGAAGGTCACACCCTGGGGACGGACCGGCTGACGGAGCGCGGGCGCCGGGCGCTGGACGTGGTCGCGGTGTCGCTCGCGGCGGTGGTGCTCGCCGGGGTCGTCGTCCTGCTGGCCGTCACCGACGGGTTCGCGGACTCCTGGTACCTGGTCGTCCTGGCGGCGGTGCTGCTCGCCGGGTTCCTGGTGGGCGTGCGGGTGCGCCGGCGACGGGAGGCGGACGCACCGCCTCGCGCCGAGGTGGCTCGCCGCGCCCGGGCGGGACAGGATGGCCCGCATGACTGAGACCGTCGCCGTGACCGGCGCGCTGGGCAAGGTGGGCCGCGCGGTGGTGCAGGACCTGCTGGACCACGGGTACGCCGTGCACGCCACGGACGTGCAGGGCCCCTTCGGGGAGCGCGCCGGGCTGGGCGTGGACGTGATGCGCGCCGAGCTCGCGGACTACGGGCAGGCGGTGGAGGCGCTCGCGGGCTGCTCCGCGGTCGTGCACCTCGCGAACATCCCGCAGCCCGGCATGGAGAGCCCGCCCGACACCCTCAACCGGAACCTCGCCGCGAACAACAACGTGTTCCTCGCCGCGCAGCGCCTGGGTCTGCGCAAGGTGGTGTGGGCGTCCAGCGAGACGACGCTCGGCCTGCCGTTCGACGTCCCGCCGCTGTACGCGCCGGTCGACGAGGCGCACTTCCCCTACCCGACCAGCACCTACGCGCTGTCCAAGGTGCTGAGCGAGGACGTCGCCGCGCAGGTGTCGCAGTGGTCCGGCATCCCGTTCGTCGGGCTGCGGCTGTCGAACGTGTTCCCGCGCGAGGCGTACGCGCAGGTGCCGTCGTACTGGGCGGACCCGGCGCTGCGGCGGTGGAACCTGTGGGGCTACATCGACGTGCGCGACGCGGCGACGGCGTTCCGGCTGGCGCTGGAGGTCGAGACGACGGGCTCGCAGAACGTCATCATCGCGGCCGCCGACACGATCATGGACACCCCGTCGGCCGAGCTCCTGGCCGCCGAGTTCCCGGGTGTCGAGGTGCGCCGCGAGCTCGGCACCTACGAGACGCTGCTGGCGATCGACGCGGCGCGGGAGCTGCTGGGGTTCGAGCCGCAGCACTCGTGGCGGGACGAGGTCGCGCGGGGCTGACCCCCTAGCATCGTCGCGTGCCCACCCCTGACTTCGTCCTGGACCTGCGCGAGAAGATCGGCCACGACCTGCTGTGGCTCTCCGGCGTGAGCGCGGTGGTGCTGCGGCCCGCCGCGGGCGGCGGCGAGGAGGTGCTGCTGGTCCGGCGCGCCGACAACGGCGCGTGGACGCCGGTGACGGGGATCATCGACCCGGGGGAGGAGCCCGCGATCGCCGGCGCCCGCGAGGTGCTGGAGGAGACCGAGGTGGTCGCCGTCGCCGAGCGCCTGGCGTGGGTGCACGCGCTGCCGCCGATGACGTACGCCAACGGCGACCGGTCGCAGTACCTGGACCTGACGTTCCGCTTCCGGTGGGTGTCGGGCGAGCCGGGGCCGGGCGACGGCGAGAACTCCGAGGCGCGCTGGTTCCGCCTGGACGCGCTGCCGGAGATGTCGGCGGAGATGCACGCCCGGGTCGCGCACGCGCTGCAGCCCGCGGGGGACGCGCGGTTCGCGGTCTGACCCGTCCCCCGGCGGACCGGTTCGTCAGGCCGTGCGCCGCGGGTCCCCGTGCTGCCGGCCCTGCCGTCGCAGCGCCAGCAGCTCCCGGTGGAACGCCACCCGGCGCCGCAGCCGCAGCGCCTCCTCGTCCACGCCACCGGGCGCGGTGACGGCGCGGACCCCGAGCAGCACGCGGAGGGCCACCAGCTTGGCCACGGACGTCGCCGCGGGCGGGTTCCGGCCGTGCAGGTGGTGCGCCAGGTAGGCCTCGCCCCGCCCGCGACCCGTGGCCTGCCGCGCGAGCCGGCGGGCGTCCAGGCGGTCCGCGTCGGGGTGGTGCTCGACGGTCGCGCCGCCGACGCCGGCCTGCCGGAACCCGGCCTGCAGCGCGTCCAGCCGGAACACCGTGTCCTCGGCGCCGGGGTAGCGGGCGGTGCCGAGCGACTCGTCGAACGGCACCGTGTCCAGCACCTCCCGCGTCGTGCCGAGGCTCGCGGCGGCGAACTCGCGGCCCACCACCGGCGGGTCCGGCACGACCGCGAAGTACGCGGACGCCAGCGCGGGGCTGAGCCACGGCCGGTGCAGGTGCGGGGCGAGCGCGACGGACCCGTTGACCACGTCCGCGTCGCCGCGCCGCAGCGGGGTGGCCATCCGCTCGACCCAGTCCGGCGGCACGCGCACGTCGTCGTCGGTGAAGAGCAGCACCGGAGCCGCGGCGGCCGCCACGCCGCGGTTCCGGGCCCGCGCGATCCCCGGGCGGCGCTCCTCGACCACGCGCACCCGCGGGTCCCGCCGGGCCGCGGCGGCCAGCACGACGGGCGTCCGGTCGGTCGAGGCGTTGTCGACGACGACGACCTCCGCGGGCAGGTCGGCGCGCTCCGCGTGGTCGAGGGCGACCCGCAGGTGATCGAGCGTGGGCCCGAGCCGCTCGGCGCCGTCCCGGGTGCACAGCACGACCGAGACCGCCGGCGTGGTGCGTCCTGCCATCTCTCGGGCTCCGTCCGCCTCGATGTCCGTGGGCGGGGGCCGCGTTGCCTCCGCAGCCGAGTATGCGGCGCGTGCGGGGTGCCGGACACCCGTGGACGCGTCGGGAGGCCCCGCGGGACGCGTACCCTCCTGCGGGTGCCCCTGCCGCCCCGCACCGGACCGATCGCCGCGCTCGTCGGGGCGACCCTGTTCTGGGCGGGCAACTACGTGCTGGGCGCGGTCGCCGTCCGCGAGATGAGCCCGGTCGCCCTGACCGCGCTGCGGTGGTCGCTCGCCGTCGTGCCGCTGGCCGTCATCGCGCAGGTGGTGGAGCGGCCGGACTGGCGGGCGGTGCTGCGGACCTGGCGGCGGCAGGTCGTGCTGGCCCTGCTCGGGATGGTCGGGTACGCGCTGTTCGTCTACACCGCCCTGCAGCACACGTCCTCGGTGAACGCCTCCCTGGTGAACGCGCTCAACCCCGCGTTGATCGCCCTGCTCGGGGCGGCCGTCGCGCGCCGCGGGCTGACGGGGCGGGCGGTGGCGGGCATGTCCGTCGGCCTCCTGGGCGTGCTCGTCGTCATCACCGGCGGCCGCGTCGGCGACCTCGCGTCGCTGGAGCTCAACGTCGGGGACCTGCTCATGGTCGGGGCGATCGTCGTGTGGAGCCTGTACACGCTGGGCGGGCGCGGCCTCGCGGGGGTGCCGCCGATCGCCTCGACCGCGTTCCAGGCGGGGATCGCGGCGCTGCTGATGGCACCGTTCGCCGCGGCCGGGCAGGTGCACTGGCCGCGCGGCCGGGACGCCGTCGTCGCGCTGGTGGTCATCGCGCTGCTGCCGTCGGTCGGGTCGTACCTGCTGTGGAACCTCGCCCTGCGCCGCGTCCCGCCGGCGGAGGCGGGCTCCTACCTCAACCTCATCACCGTGTTCACCGTGCTCATCAGCGCCGTCACCGGGTACGCGCTCGGGGCGGCGCAGCTGGTCGGCGGCGTGCTGGTGCTGGGCGGCGTGCTGCTCGTGCGGGACCGGAGCGCCGCCGCCCCGGGCGCGGCCGGGCCCGGTAGGGTCCGGGAGCATGCAGGTGAGACCGTTCGCGATGTGCGACCTGCCGGGGATGTACCGCGTGTGCCTGCTGACGGGCGACGCGGGGACTGACGCCACGCCCGTGTACCGGGACCCGGACCTGCTCGGCCACGTCTACGCCGCGCCGTACCCCGTCGCCGACCCGTCGCTGACGTGGGTGGTCACGGACGACGAGGGCCTGTGCGGCTACGTCGTCGGGACGGCCGACTCGCAGGCGTTCGCCCGCTGGCAGGAGGAGTCGTGGTGGCCGGCGCTGCGCGAGCGGCTGCCGCTGCCCGCCGCCGCGGACGACGGGACGAAGGACCACGAGCTGCTGCACACCGTGCACCACGGCGCCAGGTACGACAGCGACGTGACCGACCCGTACCCCGCGCACCTGCACATCGACCTGCTGCCGCGCGCCCAGGGCCGGGGGCTCGGCCGGACCCTCATCACGACCCTGGTGGACGCGCTCCGGGAGCGGGGCGTCCCGGGGCTGCACCTGGGGGTGTCGGAGCAGAACGCCGGGGCGATCGCGTTCTACGACCGGGTGGGGTTCCGCACGGTGGCGGCGCACACCTGGGGACGCACGCTCGGCATGGACCTGGAGGTGGCCGCGTGAGCGACACCGGCTACGGCGACTTCGAGTTCGAGCGCCGGTTCTTCGTCGAGCAGCCGCCCGCCGAGCTGCTCGACGAGCCCGACCCGGTGCTCATCGTGCAGTCGTACTACCTGGCGCAGGACGGCTACGCGCTGCGGCTGCGGGTGCAGGCCTCCGGCCTCCGGGTGCGGCTCGGTCCCGACGCCGACCCGCTCGCGGTGCTGGACGAGGTGGGGCACCGGTTCGAGTTCTGCGCCGTGACCCTCAAGGGCCCGATGAACGTCGGCACCCGCTACGAGGCCGAGCGCGAGATCGACGTGACCGTCGGCATGGAGATGATCCGGCGCGGCGGCCACCGCATCGTGAAGAACCGGTACTCGGTGTGGCTCGGCGCCGACGGGTGGGTGATCGACGTGTTCGGCGGGGCGAACAGCCCGCTGGTCATCGCGGAGTGCGAGCGCTCCGGCCCGGTGACGGACCTCCAGATCCCCGCGTTCTGCGTCACCGAGGTGACCGACGACGCCCGGTTCTCGAACGACGGCCTGGCCCGCGCGCCGTACCGCGGCTGGGCGGCGGAGTACGGGCGCGAGCTCGCGGCGTCCGGGCCGCGGTTCCTCACCGACTTCGGGCGGAACGACGTGCAGCGGCGCGGCTGACCCGCCTGCTCGGCCCGCTGCCCGACCCTCGCGTGACCGACGGCATCCCCGCACGTCTGGTCAAAGGTTGAAGGCTCAACTATTGTAGGGACATGACCACCGACGCCAGCCCTCTCGGCCCCCTCGAGCGCCTCGCCGCCGACACCGCGATGGGCCCCGTCACGCTGCTCGTCGGCGACCTGGACCTGCAGCTGCGGTACTACCGCGACGTCCTGGGCCTCGAGGTCGTCGAGCGCCCCGACGAGCGCATCGAGGGCGTCGGGCGCCCGGACGTCGTCGTGCTCGGCCGCGGCAGCACCGGGCTGCTGGTCCTGCGCCACACCCCGGACCTCCCGCCGACCAGCCGCGGGCAGGCGGGCCTGTTCCACACCGCGATCCTGTTCGACACCCGCGAGGCGCTGGCCGCGACCCTGGCGTCCGTCGCCGCGCGCGCCCCGCACACCTACGTCGGGAGCGCGGACCACCTGGTGTCCGAGGCGTTCTACCTCACCGACCCCGAGGGCAACGGCGTCGAGCTCTACTGGGACCGCGCGCGCGACCTGTGGCAGTACGACGCGCAGGGCCGGGTGGTGATGGACTCCCTGCGGCTGGACCCGAACGACTTCCTGCGCGCGCACGTCACCGACGCGGCGCTCGCGGCCCCCGCCGGGCGCCCCGTCGTCGGGCACGTGCACCTGCAGGTCGGCGACGTCGCCGGGGCGCGGGCGTTCTACGTCGACGCGCTCGGCTTCGACGTCATGGCCGACTGGCACGGCGCGCTGTTCGTGTCGGCCGGCGGCTACCACCACCACATGGCGATGAACACGTGGAACTCCGCCGGCGCCGGGCCCCGGGCGAGCTCCCTCGGTCTGGGCGAGGTCACGCTCGTCGTGCCGGGGTCGGACGACGTCGGCGCGCTGCGCGAGCGGCTGACGCACCACGGCGTCGCCGTGCGGGACGACGGGGCCACGGTCACGTTCGACGACCCGTGGCGCAACGTGGTCCGCGTCCGCCCGGCGGCCTGACGGCGCCGCTGCGGCCGGGGCGGGGCCGGCGAGGTCGTCACAACCGAGCGAGGTCGTCAGTCCTGCGGGACGACCTCGTGCCGGACTGACGACCTCGAGCGCGGTCGCCCGGGCGCGTCAGCCCGCCATCGCCTCCGCGGTGTGGGCCGGGTCGACGCGCTCGGCGGGCGCCACCGGCGGCGGCGGGGTGCCGTCGCCGAACGGGCGGCCGCCGAGCGCCTCGCGCCCGTGCGCGGTCAGCCAGCCGCGCAGGTCCGGCCCGCCGGGCACGATCTGCGTCGGGTTGATGTCCTGCTGCACCACGTAGTAGTGCCGCTTGATGTGGTCGAAGTCGACGGTGTCCCCGAAGCCCGGCGTCTGGAACAGGTCCCGCGCGTACGCCCACAGCACCGGCATCTCGGTCAGCTTCGACCGGTTGCACTTGAAGTGCCCGTGGTAGACCGCGTCGAACCGGACCAGCGTGGTGAACAGCCGGACGTCCGCCTCGGTGATCGTGTCCCCGACCAGGTAGCGCTGCCCGGCCAGCCGCTCGCTCAGCTGGTCGAGGCGGGAGAACAGCCGCCGGTACGCCCGGTCGTAGGCCTCCTGCGAGCCCGCGAACCCGCACCGGTAGACGCCGTTGTTGACGTCGGTGAACACGGCGCGCGCGACCTGGTCGATCTCGTCGCGCAGGTGCTCCGGGTACAGGTCGGGGGCGCCGTCGCGGTGGTGCGCGGTCCACTCGGTCTCGAGGTCGAGCGTCATCTGCGCGTAGTCGTTCGTCACCACCTGGCCGGTCGGCACGTCGACGATCGCCGGGACCGTGATGCCGCGCTCGTAGCCCGGGAACCGCGCGAAGTAGGCGTCCTGGATCCGGGGGATGCCCAGCACGGGGTCGACGCCGCCCGGGTCCAGGTCGAAGGTCCACGACCGCTTGTCGTGCGTCGGCCCGCACACGCCCATGCTGAGCGCGTCCTCCAGCCCGAGCAGCCGCCTGACGATGACGACCCGGCTCGCCCAGGGGCACGCGCGCGAGACCACGAGCCGGTACCGGCCGGGCTCGACGGGGTAGCCGTCCCGGCCGTCCGCGGTGATCCGGGTGGTGATGTAGTTCTGGTCCCGGACGAACTCGGTGCCGGCCGTCACGTACGCGCCGGCGGTGCTGAGGTCCTGGTCGGTGGTGCCCGGTGTCATGCCCCGATCATCCCGCGTGCCGGGACGGGGCGCCTCGCGGCGTGTCCCCGCCCTGCCTAGAGTGGCCCGGACCCCGACCTCGACCCCGGAGACCCGTGCCTGCTGCGCCCGCCGCCCCGTCCCGCCCCTCGCGCCCGTCCGTGTGGCACGGGCGTCCGGGCCCGCCGCACCGCCGCCCTGGCCGCCGCGGTGACCCTCGGCCTGCTCGCGGCCTGCACCGGCGGGGGCACCGAGACGCCCAGCCCGGACCCGACGCCCACGCCGGTGGTCGTGCGTCCCGCGGTCGCCCTGCCGGACGCGCCCGTCACGGTGGTGCCGGGCGCGCCCGCGGCCGACACCGCGCTCGCGGTCAGCGGGGCGCTGTTCGCCGAGGCGCCGGTCGCCGTGCTCGTCGAGGACGCCGAGCTGGCGCTCGTGGCGCCGGCCGCCTCCGCCGCCGTGGCCCTCGGGTCGCCGCTGCTGGTCGCGGGCGCGCAGGGGCTCGACGACGAGCTGGAGCGGCTCGGCACCGAGCACGTGGTGGTGCTCGGCGGGCCCGGTGCGGACCTCCCGGACGGCGTGCGGGCCTACCCCGTCGACGGCGAGGACCCGGGGGCGGGGCTCGCGGACCTCGGCGTGGAGCTCGGCCCGGCGCAGGACGCGGCGGGTGCCGGCCTCGTCGCCGCGGTCGTCGCGCTCGCCCGCCCGGAGCCCGCGCTGCTGTCCGTCGCCCCGGAGGCCGCCGCCACGCCCGCGCCGAGCGCGACCCCGGGGGACCGGTCGACCGGGCGCGCGACCGGCGACCCCTCCGCCGCCCCCGGCGACGGGGACGGTGCGCCCGGGCTCGGCGACGGCGTGGGCGTCGAGCCCGCGGACGCCCCGGACGGCGCCGCGCTGCTCCTCGACGTCGCCGCCACCGACCCGGTCGCCGCCTCGGTCGCCGCCGCCACCGCCCGGGCGGCGGGGCTGCCGGTCGTCGACGTGCCCACGGGCGACCCCCGCGCCACGGCGGCGTCCGTGCAGGCCCTCACCGGCGTGCGGAGCGTCGTCGCGGTGGGCGCGTCGTTCGGGGCGGCCGAGGTGCTCGCGCCCCGCCTCGCGTCGGCGGCCACCGGCACGCAGCTGCCGGGCGGCGGGCAGCTCGTGTTCCCCGACACGTCGACCGGCCTGACGGGCAAGCGGTACGTCGCGCTGTACGGGACGCCGGGCACCCCGGCGCTCGGCGTGCTGGGCGAGCAGGACGTGCCGTCGACCATCGCCCGGGCGCAGCAGACCGCCGCCCCGTACGTCCCGCTCACCACGGACACGGTGGTGCCGACGCTGGAGATCATCGCGACCGTGGCGTCGGCCGCCCCGGAGCCGGACGGCTCCTACTCGCGCGGACGCTCAGTCGAGGAGCTCCGCCCGCTGGTCGAGGCGGCGGGCGAGGCCGGCATGGCGGTCGTCATCGACCTGCAGCCCGGCCGCACGGACTTCGTCACGCAGGCGCAGCGGTACGCCGACCTGCTCGCGTACCCGCACGTCGGCCTGGCGCTCGACCCGGAGTGGCGGCTGAAGCCCGACCAGGTGCACCTGCGGCAGATCGGCTCGGTCGGGGTGGACGAGGTCAACGCCACCGCCGCGTGGCTCGCGCAGTTCACGCGGGAGCGGCAGCTGCCGCAGAAGATGTTCCTGCTGCACCAGTTCTCGCTGCGGATGATCACCGAGCGCGAGCGCCTCGACACGAGCCACGACGAGCTCGCGACGATCATCCACGCCGACGGGCAGGGCTCGCAGCCGGCGAAGGCCGGGACCTGGGCGACGCTGCGCCAGGGCGCGCCCGACGTGCACTGGGGCTGGAAGAACTTCTACGACGAGGACCTGCCGATGCTGGACCCCGTGCAGACGTACTCCGTGCAGCCGGTGCCAGACCTGGTGACGTACCAGTAGGTCCGGGTGCGCCGCCCGGCGTCAGGCGACGGCGGCGTCCGCGGCGGCGGTGCGCTCGTACACCCGCTGGTGCCCGGTGATCGCGCTCATCCGGAACGGGTTCCGGGTCACCGGCGCGATCGTGTGGTCCCCGCCGTCGACCGGGTTCACCGGCGCGACGATCTCCAGGTACTCCGGGTGCGTCACCTCGACCCGCTCGTCGAGCAGGCGGCGGTGCGCGGCGGCGCGCAGGTGCGCGCGGTAGCCGGGCTGCACGACGCCGGTGAACATCTCGCCGACGGCGCCGGAGCCGTAGCTGAAGAACCCGATGCGCGAGCCCGCGAGGTCCTCGGTCGCGTGGTCGAGCAGCGACGCGAGCCCGATGTACATCGACGCGGTGTAGGAGTTCCCGATCTCGCGGTTGTACCGCAGGGTGTCGGCGACCTGGGCCTCCATCACCTCGGCGTCCCGCGGCGCCCCGGCGATGCGGGTGAGGTGCGCGTGGGCCTTCGTCGCCATCTTGGTGAACGGCTGGTGGTAGACGAACGCGTCGATGTCGCCGAACGCCGGGCCGCCCTGCGCCTGCAGGTCCTGCCACGCGCCGGTGAGGGAGTCGGTGTACGCGCGGATCGACAGCCGGCCGTCGACCACGGCGGTGGTCCGGTAGTTCGGCCGCCAGAAGTCCATGACGTCGGAGGTGTGCAGCCCGGACAGCGGCTCGATCGCGACCAGGCGGGGGTCCGCGGTGACGAGCATCGCGACGGCGCCGCAGCCCTGGGTCGGCTCGCCCGAGGACCCGACGTCGTACCGCGCGACGTCGGAGCAGATGACGAGCACCTTCTGCTCGGGGTTCCGCGCGACGAGCGCCAGCGCCATCTGCAGCGCGGACGTGCCGGCGTAGCAGGCCTGCTTCAGCTCGACGACGCGCGCGGCGGGGGACAGGCCGAGCAGCCGGTGCACGTAGACGCCGGCCGACTTCGACTGGTCGATGCCGGACTCGGTGGCGAGCAGCACGGTCCGGATCGACGCGATCCCGTCCTCGTCGAGGTCCTCCACGAGGGGCAGCGCGGCGGCGGCGGCGAGGGTCACGACGTCCTCGTCGGGGGCGCACACGCTCATCCGGTCCTGGCCGAGGCCGACCGTGTACTTGGCGACCTCGACGCCGTGCACCGGGGCGAGGTTCGCCAGGTCGAGGTACCGGTCCGCGGTCGCGAAGGCCAGGTCGTCGATGCCGAGCTGCATGTCGGGGTGGGATCCTCTCCGGCTGGGCGTCGTCCGCAGGCGGTGACCCGGGCCGACGGGCCCCGGGAGGCGGCCCGCCGACGTCGGCGGCCACGCGAGGCCCGGACGACTGTAGCCCCGCGCGTGAGCGCCGACCAACGGCGGTCGACGACTCTTCACGCGCCTCTCACGGAACGCCTCCGGTGCCCGGGTTCTTCCCGTTCGTGAACGGGATCACGTGCACCGCGCGCGTGCGGTCAGCCCTGCGCGGCGCTCCCGCGCTCCAGCTTCAGGTGCGCCGCCATGAGCTCGCCGGGGTTGGTCTGCGCCGCCATCAGCGACAGCTCCCCGCACAGGACCGTCGCCGCGCACAGCACCGCGAGCCGCCGGGCGTTGGCGCCGGGCTCCCGGTCCTCGCGGCAACCGAGCCGCGTGAGGTTCTCCTCGACGAAGTCGAGGCCCTTGCCGTTGCCGACCGTGCCGACCACGAGGTTCGGCAGGGTGCACGAGAAGTAGAGGTCGCCGTCGCGGACCTCGGCGTGGGTGAGGCCCTGCGAGCCCTCGACGATGTTCGCCGCGTCCTGGCCGGTCGCGAGGTAGAACGCCAGCAGCATGTTCGCGTAGTGCGCGTTCGCCGAGCGCAGCCCGCCCGCGAGCATCGTGCCGATGAGGTTCTTGCGGATGTTCAGCTGCACGATCGCCTCGGGCGTCGTGTGCAGGAACCGCTCGACCAGTCGGCGGGGGATGACGATCTCGGTGACGACGTTCTTGCCGCGGCCGAGGATGCCGTTCACCGCCGTGGCCTTCTTGTCCGAGCAGTAGTTCCCGGAGATCGACCCGTACCGCAGCCCGGGGACCGTCGCGAGGACGTGGTCCATCAGCTTCTCGGCGGCGTTCGTCACCATGTTGTGGCCGGACGCGTCGCCGGTGCTCAGCTCGAACCGCACGAACAGCAGGTTGCCGGCGATCTGGAAGTGCAGGTCGATCAGCCGCGCGAACCGGCTGGTGGTCGACACGACCGCCTCGAGGTCGGCCCGGTGCGCGGTCAGGTACTGCACCGCTGCCAGCGCGACGCCGGCGTCGTCGGCCTCCAGCAGCACGGACCGGGACATCCGCTCGTCCACCAGCGTCGCCCGGATGCCGCCCTCGACCATCGTCGACAGCCGCGCCCCCCGCCGGACCGACGGCCACAGCGGCGACTCGTACGTGGCGAGCGGCACCTCCGTCTCGCCCGTCATCACGTTGCCGCTCAGCCGCACGGGGCCGACCCAGCGCAGGGGGACGGGCGCGGACGCGTCGGCGGCGGCGGACATGGGGACCTCCGGGGGTCGGCAGGCGTGGGGGCGCCGGGTCGGCGCAGCCGTCAGCGTAGACGCCGCCGACCGGGACCGTCCGACCGGCGGACGTCCTGCCTGCGCACGGCCACGGCCGGACGTACCGTGTGCCGCATGACGCGCCCCCTCCGCATCGGAGTCCAGATCCAGCCCCAGCACGCCGACTACCCGCAGATCCGCGACGCCGTCCGGCGCGCGGAGGACCTGGGCGTCGACGTCATCTTCAACTGGGACCACTTCTTCCCGCTGAGCGGCGACCCCGACGGCAAGCACTTCGAGTGCTGGACCATGCTGGGCGCCTGGGCGGAGCAGACCAGCCGCGTGGAGATCGGCGCGCTGGTGACGTGCAACTCCTACCGGAACCCCGAGCTGCTGGCGGACATGGCCCGCACCGTCGACCACATCAGCGGGGGACGGCTGATCCTCGGCATCGGGGCCGGCTGGTTCGAGAAGGACTACGACCGGTTCGGCTACGAGTTCGGCACCGCGGGGTCCCGCATCGCCGAGCTGGCCGAGGCGCTCCCGCGGATCAAGGCACGGTTGGCCGCGGGCAACCCCGCGCCCACGCGGGACATCCCGGTGCTGATCGGCGGCGGCGGGGAGAAGAAGACGCTGCGGGTGGTGGCCGAGCACGCCGACGCGTGGCACTCGTTCGGCGACCTGGACACCCTCACGCGCAAGAGCGCGATCCTCGACGAGCACGGTGCCGCCGTCGGCCGCGACACCGCGACGCTGGTCGAGCGCAGCGTCGGCGTCTCGGCGCCCCCGGACGAGGTCGCCGCCCCGCTGGTGGCCGCGGGCGTGACGCTGTTCACGGTCGGTGTCAGCGGCCCGGACTACGACCTCTCGCTGGTCGAGCAGTGGGTCCGCTGGCGCGACGCGCAGAGCTGACCCCCCGCCGAGGTCGGCACTCCGCGGCCCAGGTCGGCACCTCGAGGTGCCGATCTCGACCCGCGGCTGCCGACCTCGGCGAGACGACGCGGTCAGCCGACCGTCGAGCCGGGGAGGGTCGGGAGCGTCAGGGACTCGTCGATGTGGGACTGGAGGGCCGCGAGCTCCGGCGCGGTCCAGCCGGGCGGCTCCGTGACGTCCGCCCAGGCACCGACCACCTGGCTGGCGTAGTTGTGGCCGTGGCCGTCGGGCACGCTCACCCCGAAGAACTGGTCGACCGTCACCTGCACCCACGTGATGACGGGGAACCACCGCACCCGGCCGGAGACGTCCGGACCGCGCGGCTCCGCGAGCCAGTCCGGCTGCCGCGTGATGAGGTCCCACGACCACCAGACCACCGGGTCGCTGGCGTGCTGGAGGTACGCGACCCGGGGCGGGTCCCAGTCCGCGCCGGGGGCCGCGAGGTCGGCGGCGTCCGCGCCGAACCGGACCGTCTCGCCGTCGTCGACGACGGGCTGCCACTCCGGGCTGCCGGGATCGCGGCCGTCGGTGATCGTCCGCCACAGCGGCGTGAAGCTCGGGGTGCCGACGTAGAGCGCACCGTCGACCCGGCTCGTGAGGTCGCCGACCGAGCCGAAGGCGGCCTGCGCCGCGAACGACCCCAGGCTGAGCCCGTAGGACACCAGCTGCGGGCGGTCGTCCTCGGGCAGCTCCGACCACCGGGCGTGCACCGCGTCGAACAGCTCGCGCCCCGCCTCCGACGCCCGGTCGGCGTCGACCAGGAACGAGATCCAGCTCGGCAGGTAGGAGTACTGCATGGTCGCGATCGCGGTGTCCCCGCCCCACAGGTACTCCAGCGCGGCCATCTGCTGCGGTTCCGTCCACCCGGTGCCGGTGGCGCCCGCGACCACGAGCACCGACCGGTCGAACGCCCCGGTGCGCTCCAGCTCCTCGACCACCAGGGCGGCCCGCTCGCTGGCGTCGTCCGCGGAGTCCAGGCCGACGTAGACGCGGACGGGCTCGACCGCGGGGTCGCCGGTGGCCTCGGTGATCTCGTCCGGCGTCGGCCCGCCGGCCACGAACGAGCGGCCGTGCAGCCCGAGGGAGTCCCACGGCACCGCCGAGTCCGGCGACCCCGAGCGCAGCGGTGACGTGACGGGCTCGACGCCCGCGGCGGTCTCGGAGTTGGTCCCCGCGTACACCGAGTCGGCGACGTCCACCACGACCCGGAACAGCACGCCCGCCGCGAGCCAGTACACGAGCAGGGCGGTGAGGACCACGCCCGCGAGCGACGCCACCGGCGCGGGGACCCAGCGGCCCAGCAGGCGCGCGACCCGCTGCGACACCCGGCGCAGGGAGCGGGCCAGCGCCAGCAGCGCCAGCCCGACGGCCAGGGCGATGAGCCCGACGAGCACCGCCGCCGACGTCCGCCGCGGCTCGCCGACCAGCACCCGGACGTCGTCCTGCCACTGCGCCCCGACCGCCACGACCACCACCGCCAGCACCGGCCCCGCCCAGGCGAGCACCCGCCAGGCGACGCGGCGGACCCGCGGCGGCGGCAGGGGCAGCCCCGTGCGGCGGACCACCCATGCGACCAGCACGCCGACCCCGTACCCGACGACCGCGCCCACGCCGGCGATCAGGCCGAGGTACAGCGTCGGCCGGGGGAGGAGCGAGGGCGTCATCGCCGCCGCGAGCCCGACGAGCGCGCCGAGCATGCCCGGCCAGGACAGCTCCCGGCGGGCGAACCAGTGCCCGACCGGGGCGCCGGCGCGGCGGGCGACGGCGGCGACGCGGCCCGCGGGGCTCGGCTCGGGCGCGGGCCGCGGCGGGGGCGTGGCGCTCGGCGCGGACGTCCGGGTCGGCGCGGGGCTCGGCGAGGGCGCGGGGCGGTCGGCGTCCACGGGCGTCCTCCGTCGGCTGTCGGGCCGTCCGCGCGACGGCCGCCAGCGATTCGTACCACAGCCCCGGCCTCCGCCCGCCGAGGTCGTCACCTGCGCATGAGGTCGTCGGTCCCGCGGGACGACCTCGTGCGGGAGTGACGACCTCGGGCCGCCGCGACCCCCCGCGCGCCTACCCTGGGGGCGTGAGCGAGACCAGTGACCTGACGGCCGTCGCCCAGGACTACCTCAAGGTGATCTGGACGGCCCGCGAGTGGTCGACCGCCCCGGTGACCACCAAGATGCTCGCCGAGCGGCTCGGCGTCGGTGCCTCCACCGTGTCCGAGACGGTCCGCCGGCTGGCCGACCAGGGGCTGGTCGAGCACGCGCCCTACGCGGCGATCACGCTCACCGACGAGGGCGTCCGGCACGCCGTGCAGGTCGTGCGCCGGCACCGGTTGATCGAGACCTTCCTGGTCAGCGAGCTCGGCTACGCGTGGGACGAGGTGCACGACGAGGCCGAGGTCCTGGAGCACGCGGTCTCGGACCTCATGGTCGAGCGCATCGACGCCCGCCTGGGCCACCCGACCCGGGACCCTCACGGCGACCCCATCCCGGCGCCGGACGGCACCGTCCCCGCGCCGGCGGCCGACATGCTGTGGGAGCTGGCCCAGGGCGCGGGCCGCGTCGCCCGCATCTCCGACGCCGACCCGGGCCTGCTGCGGTACCTCGCGTCCGTCGGGGTGGTCCTGGACGCCCGCGTGGAGGTCGTGGAGCGCCGCGACTTCGCCGGGATGACGGCGGTGCGCGTGCTGCCGCCCGACGGCGACGCGGAGCCCCGGTCCGTCGAGCTCGGCGAGCTCGCCGCGCGCGCCATCTGGGTGCTGCTCGACGCCCGCTGACCGCCCGGTAGGCTGGCCGTTCCGGAGTTGCGCCGTCGCTGCGACCGGGACGGGCTGCCGCACCCGTCGGGCCGCGCCCCGGCGCACCCGGGTGCGCGCCGCCGCAGGACGACGACGCGGGAGCACATCGTGGGGATCAGCACGCAGGACGGCACGCCCGAGGCCGCCACGGACGTCCTGCTCGACCCCCACCTGGTCCGCCGTCGCGCGCGGCTGCCGCTGCTCGCGCTGGCGCTCGGCGGGTTCAGCATCGGCACCACCGAGTTCGCGACGATGGGCCTGCTGCCGCTGATCGCGGACGACCTGCACGCGACGATCCCCGAGACCGGCCACGCGATCACGGCCTACGCGCTCGGCGTGGTCGTCGGCGCCCCGCTGCTCACGACCCTCGCGGCCCGGATGGACCGGCGCCGGCTCCTGCTCCTGCTCATGGCGGCGTTCACCGTCGGCAACGTGCTGTCGGCCCTCGCGCCGTCGCTCGGCTGGCTGGTCCTCGCGCGGTTCGTGGCGGGCCTCCCGCACGGCGCGTTCTTCGGCGTCGGCGCGGTGATGGGCGCGCACGTCGCCGGTCCGGGCCGGCGCGGCCAGGCGGTCGCCACGATGATGGCCGGGCTGACCATCGCGAACGTCGTCGGCGTCCCGCTGTCCACCGTGCTGGGGCAGGTCTTCGGGTGGCGGGTCGCGTTCGTCGCCGTGGGCGTGCTCGGGCTGGTCACGCTGGCCGCGCTGCTGCGCTGGATCCCCGGGCTGGCGGTCCGGGACGGCGCGAGCGTGCGCGGTGAGCTCGGGGCGCTGCGCAACGGCCGGCTCTGGGTGGCGTGCGCCGCGGGGTCGATCGGGTTCGGCGGCATGTTCGCCGTCTACTCGTACGTGTCGCCGCTGCTCACCGAGGTCACGGGCATCGCCGAGGCGACGGTGCCGGTCGTGCTGGCCCTGTTCGGTGTCGGCATGACGATCGGCACGCTGCTCGGCGGCCGGCTCGCGGACCGGTCGGTGGCCCGCACGGTGCTGGTGGGGTTCGCGTCGACGATCGTCGCGCTGGTGCTCATCGCGGTGCTCGCGCAGTGGGTGGTGGCCGGGGTGCTGGCGATCATGCTGCTCGGGGTGACGTCGCAGGTGCTGGGGCTCGCGCTGCAGTCCTGGCTGATGGACCTGTCGCCGTCGGCGCCCTCGCTCGGCGCCGCCCTGTGCCACTCGGCGCTGAACGCCGGCAACGCGGCGGGGGCCTGGGCCGGCGGGCTCGTCATCGCCGGCGGCCTCGGCTACCTCGCGCCCGCGTGGGTCGGGGCGGGGCTCACCGCCGTCGGCCTGGTCATCGCCGCCGTCACGCTGCTGGGCGCGCGGGGCCGGGCGCCGGTGCCCACGGCAGCGGGCTGACGCGCCGGGGCCGGTCCCCAGGCGGTGCGGGGCGGTCCCCAGGGCGTCCTGCAGCAGGTGCGGGCGTCGATAGACTTCCCGGGTGACGTCGCCCGCCTCCACCCAGCCCGATCCCGCCACCGCGCCCGCTGCGCCCTCCGGCCAGGACGTGCCGTTCCGGTACACCGCCGCGCTCGCGCGGGACATCGAGCTCAAGTGGCAGGACGAGTGGGTCGAGCGCGGGACGTTCTTCGCCGCGAACCCCTCCGGCGCGCTGACCGACGGCGACGGCGCCCCCGCCCGCGAGGGCGCGCGGCCGTTCTTCGTCATGGACATGTTCCCGTACCCCTCGGGCGCCGGCCTGCACGTCGGCCACCCGCTCGGCTACATCGCGACCGACGTCGTCGCGCGGTTCCGCCGCATGCAGGGCGACAACGTGCTGCACGCCCTGGGCTACGACGCGTTCGGGCTGCCGGCCGAGCAGTACGCCGTGCAGACGGGCCAGCACCCGCGCACGACCACCGAGGCCAACATCGAGATCATGGCGCGCCAGCTGCGCCGCCTGGGCGTCGCGCACGACCCGCGGCGCACGTTCGCGACGATCGACCCGGACTACGTGCGCTGGACGCAGTGGATCTTCCTGCAGATCTTCGAGTCCTGGTACGACGAGGACGCGGTGCGGCCCGACGGCGGTCGCGGCGCGGCCCGCCCGGTGGCGACGCTGGTGGAGGCCTACGAGTCCGGCGCGCGGGCCGTCCCCGACGGGATCGACGGCGTGCCCGACGGCGCGGACTGGGCGGAGCTGGACGCGGTGCAGCGCCGGCGCGTCGTCGACGCCCAGCGCCTGGCCTACGTCTCCGAGACCCCCGTGAACTGGTGCCCCGGCCTGGGCACCGTGCTGGCCAACGAGGAGGTCACCTCCGACGGCCGCTCCGAGCGGGGCAACTTCCCGGTGTTCCAGCGGACGCTGCGGCAGTGGAACATGCGGATCACCGCGTACGCCGACCGGCTGGCCGACGACCTCGCGCTCATCGACTGGCCCGAGAAGGTCACCGCCATGCAGCGGAACTGGATCGGCCGGTCCGAGGGCGCGCACGTGCACTTCGAGGTCACCGACGCGGACGAGCCGCTGACGGTGTTCACCACCCGCCCGGACACCCTGTTCGGCGCCACCTACGTGGTGCTGGCGCCCGAGCACCCGCTGGTCGACCAGATCCTCGCGAACGGCGAGCCCGCCTGGGCCGACGACGTGCCGCAGGACTGGCGCGGCGGCGCGGCGACCCCGGCGGCGGCCGTCGCGGCGTACCGGCGGGAGGCCGCGGCCAAGACCGCCGTCGAGCGGCAGGCCGACGCCGGGCGCAAGACCGGCGTGTTCACCGGCGGGTACGCCCTCAACCCCGTGAACGGCGCCTCGCTGCCCGTGTTCGTCGCCGACTACGTCCTGATGGGCTACGGCACCGGCGCGATCATGGCCGTGCCCGGCGGTGACAGCCGCGACTTCGCGTTCGCCGAGGCGTTCGGGCTCCCGGTCGTGCACACCGTCCAGCCGCCGGAGGGCTTCGAGGGCGGCGCGTGGACCGGTGACGGCGCAATCATCAGCTCCGCGAACGACGAGGTCACGCTCGACGGCCTGTCCGTCGCCGAGGCGAAGGCCCGCATCCTCGACTGGCTGGAGGAGCGCGGCGCCGGCACGCGCACGGTCACCTACCGCCTGCGTGACTGGCTGTTCAGCCGCCAGCGGTACTGGGGCGAGCCGTTCCCGGTCGTCTACGACGAGGACGACCTGCCGATCGCGATCCCCGAGCAGCTGCTGCCCGTCGACCTGCCGGACGTCCCGGACTACGCGCCGCGCACCTTCGACCCCGAGGACGCCGACTCCTCGCCCGAGGCGCCGCTGAGCCGCAACGACGACTGGGTCAACGTCACCCTGGACCTCGGCGACGGCCCGAAGACCTACCGCCGCGACACGAACACCATGCCGAACTGGGCCGGGTCGTGCTGGTACTACCTGCACTACCTGGACCCGTCGCACGCCACCGGGCAGGTCGTCGACCCCGCGCTCGAGCAGTACTGGATGGGCCCGGGCCACAACCCGACGGACACGCACGGCGCCGGCGGCGTCGACCTGTACGTCGGCGGCGTCGAGCACGCCGTGCTGCACCTGCTGTACGCCCGGTTCTGGCACAAGGTGCTGTACGACCTGGGCCACGTCAGCAGCCGGGAGCCGTTCTACAAGCTGTTCAACCAGGGCTACATCCAGGCGTACGCCTACACGGACGTCCGCGGGGTCTACGTGCCCGCCGCGGAGGTCGTCGAGGACGACTCCGTCGAGTCCGGGTTCACCTGGAACGGCGAGGAGGTGTTCCGCGAGTACGGCAAGATCGGCAAGTCGCTCAAGAACGCCGTCTCCCCGGACGAGATGTACGCCGAGTACGGCGCGGACACCCTGCGCGTCTACGAGATGTCGATGGGCCCGCTGGACCTCTCGCGCCCGTGGGAGACCCGGGCCGTGGTCGGCGCCCAGCGGTTCCTGCAGCGCGTCTGGCGCAACGTCGTGTCGGAGGAGACCGGCGAGGTCACCGTCGCCGACGTCGAGCCCACCGTCGACACGCTGCGGGTCCTGCACCGCACCATCGCCGAGGTCGGCGAGGACATGGCGGGCATGCGGATCAACACCGCGATCGCCAAGCTCATCGTCCTGAACAACCACCTGACCTCGCTGCCCGCCGTGCCGCGGACCGTCGTCGAGCAGCTCGTGCTCATGACCGCGCCCGTCGCCCCGCACCTGGCCGAGGAGCTCTGGTCCCGGCTGGGCCACGAGCGGTCCCTGGCGCACGAGCCGTTCCCGGTGGTCGACCCGCAGTACCTGGTCGAGGACACGGCGACCTGCGTGTTCCAGGTGCAGGGCAAGGTCCGCGGGCGCGCCGAGGTCAGCCCCGACGTCGACGACGACACCCTGCGGGAGCTCGCCCTGGCCGACGCCGGCGTGCAGCGGGCGCTGGCGGGTCGCGACGTGCGCACCGTGATCGTGCGCGCGCCGAAGCTGGTCAACGTGGTGCCGGCCTGACGGTGCCGGACGGGCCCGCGGCGGAGCCCGCGACGGTGTCCCGCTGGCGCGCCGCTCTGTCCGGGTGGGGCGGCCGCCTCGTCCACCGCGGCCGGTCCGGGGCGGCGGCGGGCCCCGCGCCGCTCCCGCCGCCGGCCCCGCGGGTCGTGGTCGTGACCGACTCGACGTCGTGCCTGACGCCCGAGGACGCCGCCGCGTGGGGCATCGACGTCGTGCCGCTCGACGTGGCCGCCGACGGCACCCGGTACCGGGACGGGGTCGACCTCACGCCCACGGGGCTGGCCGCGCTGCTCGAGCAGGGCCGGCGCGTCACGACGTCGCAGCCCCCGCCCGCCGCGTTCGCCGCCGCCTACGAGGCCGCCGCGGCGCGCGGTGCTGCCGAGGTGGTGTCCGTCCACCTGTCCGGCGAGCTCTCCGGCACCGTGCGCGCCGCCGGGATGGCGGCGCAGCTCGCACCGCTGCCGGTGCACGTCGTCGACTCGCGCAGCGCCGGCATGGGGCTGGGGTCCGCCGCGCTCGCCGCCGCCGAGGCCGCGCGCGGCACCGTCTGGGGCGACGTCCCGGACGGTGCCGAGGTCGCCGGTGTGGCGGAGCAGGTCGGCCGGTCGACCGCCGCCTGGTTCGTCGTGGACTCCCTCGACCACCTGCGCCGCGGCGGGCGGCTGTCCGGCGCGGCCGCCGCGTTCGGGACGGTGCTCGGGCTGCGGCCGGTGCTGACGCTGCGGGACGGCCGGATCGAGGTCGCCGAGCGCGTCCGGACCCGCCGGGCCGCCCGCGACCGGCTGCACCAGCTCGCCGTCCAGGAGGCGGAGGGGCGCGGGCCGGCCGTCCGCGTCGCGGTCCAGCACCTCGGGCGCCCGGAGGTCGCGGCCGAGCTCGCGGAGCGCATCCGGTCGACCCTGGCGATCGACGACGTGCTCGTGCGGGAGGTCGGCGCGGTGCTCGGGGGTCACCTCGGTGTCGGGGTGCTGGCGGTGACGGTCACCGACCGCTGAGGGGCACGGCGCGGCGCGATTCCGCGGCGCCGAACCGTCCCCAGGCCCGCGGCGGTTGCGTCGTCCCCACCAGGGCCACCGGCGTGACCCGGGCGAGCCGCGCCGTCCCTACGGTCGCAGGCATGACCTGGTACGACGGCGGTGACGTGCCGGACCCCACCACCCGGACCCCGCGCGCCGTGGCCGGGGCCCCGGGGGAGCCGTCCGCCCGTGCGCGGCTGCGCGCGGCGGCGGAGCCGACGCCCCTCGAGGCGGGACCGCTGCCGCGGGCGGCGGGGCGGTCGCGCCGGGCGGCCACCCGCTCGTCGCGCACGCTCGGGGTCCGGTGGCGGGTGAGCCCACGGGCGGCTGCCGTCGCGGTGCTGGCGCTCGCGCTCGTCGGCGGTGCGGTCGCGCTGCGCGCCGCGAGCGGGACGGCCGGGTCCGGGGCCCCCGCGGTCACCGTCGAGGAGCCGGCCGTCTCCGCGTCCCCCACGAGCGCGGGTCCGGCCGCGCCCACGGCGACTCCGGGGACGGTGTGGGTGCACGTCGTCGGGCAGGTCTCCGCGCCGGGGCTCGTGAGCCTCCCGGAGGGAGCGCGGGTCGCCGAGGCGGTCGCGGCCGCGGGCGGCGCGCTGCCCGACGCGGACCTCGGCGGTCTCAACCTCGCGGCCGTCGTGCAGGACGGCGCCCAGGTCCGCGTGCCCGCCCCGGGGGAGGCGGTCGCCCCCGCCACGGGCACCGGCCCTGCGCCGGGCGCCGGCCCCGCCGCGGCGGCCCCGGGTGGCGACGAGGGCGGCGCCGTCGACGTCAACCAGGCCGACGCCACCGAGCTCCAGGCCCTCCCGGGGATCGGCCCGGTGCTCGCCGAGCGGATCGTCGCCTGGCGGACCGAGCACGGCGCCTTCGCCGCGGTCGAGGACCTGCAGGACGTCCCGGGGATCGGCCCGGCGGTGCTGAGCCGGATCCGCGACCAGGCCCGGGTCTGACCGTGGCCGACGGCGAGTCGGTCGACCTCCGCCTGGTGCCCGCCGCGCTGGCGGTGTGGGCGGTGGCGGCCGGCGGAGTGCTGATCCCGGAGCCCGCGGCGTGGGCGGGCGGGGTCGCCGCCGGGATCGCGGCCGCCGTCGCTGCGGCGGTCGCGGACGGGCGCCGGCGGCCGGGGACGCGGCAGCGGCGGGGGACGGGGCAGCGGAGGGGGGACGGGCGCCCGCGTGGGACGGGCGCCCGCGGGGTCCGCGCGGGCGCGGGGGTCGGAGCGGGCGCGGGCGCGGGGTCCGCGCGGGCGCGGGGGTCGGCGCGGGCTCCGAGGGCCGCGCACGCGCAGGCAGCGCCGGTGCCGGCGGCCGGGCAGGCGCTGCTCGTCCTCGGGGCGGTGTCCGTGCTGCTGCTCGCGCTCGCCGTCCAGGTGCGCGTGCGGGAGTCCGGGGCGCTGCGGGAGCTGGCGGACGAGGGCGCACGCGTCCGGGTCGTCGGCGTCGTGCGGTCGACACCCGCGCCGTGGGGCAGGGCCGCGTCCTCCGACCCCGACCCCGGACGGAGCGCGGCACCCGTGCGCCTCCTGCTCGCGGCGTCGTCGGTCGACCCGGGCGGGAGAGGCGGACCCGCGGCCACCGGCGCGGCGGTCGAGGTGATCGCGCCCGCGTCCGCCGGCGCGCTGGCCTACGGGACCGAGGTGCAGGTCCTGGCCCGGCTGTCGCCGGCCCCGGACCGCGCCCGGAGGCCGGTCGTCCGCGCCCGCACCACCACCGACCCGACGGTCCGGGCACCGCCGTCCGCCCTGCTCCGCGGGGCGGAGCGGCTCCGAGCGGGGCTGGTCTCGGCGGCGTCGGCGGTCCCCGGGGACGCGGGGCGGCTCCTGCCCGCGATGGCGGTCGGTGACACGCGCGCGGTGGGCGACCTGGAGCAGGCGATGCGCGACTCGGGGCTGGCGCACCTGACCGCGGTGTCGGGCGCGCACTTCTCGCTCCTCGGCGCGGTGGTGCACGTGCTCGCCGCCTGGGCGCGGGTGCCGCGCCGGTGGCGGGTGCTGCCCGTGGCGACCGTGATGGCGGGGTTCGTCGTCCTGGTCCAGCCGGGTGCCAGCGTCGTGCGCGCGGCCGTCATGGGCGCGGTCGGGCTGCTGGGGCTGCTCGCGGGCCGGCCGGCGCGGTCCGTCCCGGCACTGGCGGGTGCGGTGGTCGTGCTGCTGGTGGTCGACCCGTGGCTGGCCCGCGACCTCGGCTTCGTGCTGTCCGTGGTGGCCACCGCGGGGATCGCGCTGCTCGCCGCACCGCTGGCCGCACGGTTCGCGGCACAGCTCACCGGCCCGAGGTCCGCCGGGCGTCGGGCGGGGCGCTCGACGGCGGGGGCGGGCCGGCCGGGGCCCGTCGCCACCGCGCTGGCGGTGCCGGTCGCCGCCCAGGCGGTCTGCGCCCCGGTGGTCCTGCTCCTGTCCCCGACGGTGCCGGTGTACGCGGTGCTGGCCAACGTCGCCGCCGCACCGGCGGTCCCGGTGGCGACCGTCGGCGGGCTGGTGGCCGCGCTGCTGTCCCCGTGGTGGCCGGCGGGGCCCGCGGCGTGCGCCCTGCGGGCCGGGGCGGCCTGCTGGTGGAGCGCCGGGGTGGCCCGCACGGCCCCCGGGCTGCGGGGCGCGCAGGTGGCGTGGGTGGGCGGGGCGGCCGGGCGGGTGCTGCTCGCGTGCGCCTGCGGTGCCGCGCTGGTCCTGGTGCTGGCGTGTCGGCGCCGCATGGCACCCTAGGGGCGTGCCGCCGTCCCCCGCCTCCGCCTCGCGCCGACCCGCACGGAGCGGCGGCCGCGCGTCCGCCGCACCCGCTGGGCTCGCCTGGGACGAGGTCGGGATCGCCCCCGTCGTGCTCGTCACCGGGCCGGAGGAGCTGCTCGCGGAGCGCGCCGTCGAGCGGGTGATCGGACTCGCCCGGGAGCGGGACCCCCAGGTCGAGGTCACCCGGCTCGACGCCGCGGCGTACGGCTCCGGCCAGCTCGCGCTCGCGACCAGCCCGTCGCTGTTCGCCGAGGACCGGGTGGTCGTGGTGGAGGGCGTCGAGAAGGCGACGGACGACCTGGTCCTCGAGGCCACCGCCTACGTCGCGCACCCGGAGGCGGACGTCGTGCTCGTGCTGCGGCACGGAGGCGGTCAGCGCGGCAAGCGGCTGCTCGACGCGGTCCGGGCGGCCGGCCACCCCGTCGCCAGCTGCGAGACCATCAAGCGCGACGCGGACAAGGTGGCGTTCGTGACCCAGGAGCTCCGCCGGGCGGGGCGCCGCATGGAGCCGCGCGCCGTCCGGGCGCTGGTCGACGCGGTCGGCAGCGACCTGCGGGAGCTCGCCGCGGCGTGCAGCCAGCTGGTCGCGGACACCACCGGGGTCATCGGGGTCGAGGTCGTCGAGCGGTACTACGCCGGTCGCATCGAGGCCACCGGCTTCCGGGTCGCGGACGCCGCGGTCGAGGGCTCCGCCGGCGAGGCCGTCGCGCTGCTGCGGCACGCGTTCGCCACCGGGGTCGACCCCGTGCCCCTCGTCGCGGCGCTGGCGGCGCGCCTGCGCATCCTCGCCAAGGTCTCGGCGGTGCGCGGCCGGGGTGCGGGCGCGGAGCGGGAGCTCGGCCTGGCCCCGTGGCAGCTGGACCGGTCCCGCAAGGAGCTCGCGCGGTGGACGCCCGAGGGGCTCGCGCACGCGATCACCGCCGTGGCGCAGGCCGACGCGGAGGTCAAGGGCGCAGGCCGGGACCCGAAGTTCGCCGTCGAGCGGGCCGTGCTCCGCATCGCGGGGTCCGTGCGCCGCTGAGGCGCCGGGGCCTCGACGTCAGAGGTAGCGGCCGATCGAGTCGTGGTCGGGGCCGATCAGCGGGGCCGACGACCGGTCGAGCAGCAGGCTGCGCTCCAGCAGGTTGCCCTGGTAGAGGTCGAACCCGAGCCGGCGCCCGGCCTTCAGCTCGGTGCTGGACTCGACGAACTCCGCGACCAGCAGCGCCCCGTGCGACCGCGCCAGGTCGACCACCGGCTCGCCCTCGACGTCGAGGTCCCGCGCGTCGATCTTGACGAAGTCGGCCTGGGGGAGCAGCGACCGCTGGTCCGGCCGGGAGACGAAGCCGGCCATGGCGATGCGGAAGCCCTGCTCGCGCAGCCGTCGCACGCCGCGCAGGATGTCGCCGTCGATCCGGGTGCTCCCCGCGATCTCGATGACGAGGCGGTCCGGCCGGGACGGCAGCTGCAGGTCGCCGACCAGGTACGCGCGCGGGCACCGGACGAACAACCAGCGGCCGTGCCCGACCTCGTCCACGTCGGCGCGCCCGAAGGTCGCGCGGAGCACCGCGCTCGTCGCGCGCTCGTGCTGCAGGTCCGACCACGCCGCGGCGTCCGCGCACGTGGTGCCGGGGACGCGGAAGGCCAGCTCGTAGCCGAAGGGGTGCAGGCGCGGGGAGAAGATGCCCTGCCGCCCCACGACCACCTGCTCCTGGGCGACGTGCCGGTCCCACTCCCGCCGCAGGGCGTCCGGGATCGCCGCGTCGACCGCGTCGGCCAGGCGCCGCTCCGCTTCGCCGTGTCCCCTCGTCATGTCGTCTATGACACCACAGGACGAGCCGCATGACACGGGGGAAGTTCCCTGACCGGGGGTGATGTCCCGCGATCGTGGGCCGGATCACCTGCTGATTCACCCGTATGGGCGGACATGGTGCGAAAACCCTCAGGCGGTGGTGCGAAGCGCTTCGCGTAAGTCATGCTTCTTGTGACAGAGAGTCAACGTTCTGTGACAGGAGACATCCCATGCGTACTGCGCTGAAGGCCCTCGCGACCACCGCCCTCGCCCTGACCCTGACCCTCGGCGCCTCGGGCGCCGCCAACGCCGCCGGCCTCGTCACGATCCAGAGCGGTGCGACCGGCTGCTGCCGGATCGCGGTCTGAACGCCTTCGGCGCCTCCCGGCTCGCCCTGCTGGCTCTCGGTGGACGGGGCGGGCCGGGGGATCGCCGTGCGAGCCGTGGCGGACGGGTGACATGCTCGCCGTCACGGCTCGTCATAGGTACAGTGACACCCATGACCTCCATTGCTGACCGCGTCCGCCAGGCGCGGTTGGCCGCTGGGCTCTCCCAGACGGCCCTCGCCGGTGACGCGCTCTCGCCGAGCTACATCTCGCTGATCGAGTCGGGCCGACGGGAACCGACCGACGCCGCGCTCGCCGTCCTGGCCGAGCGGCTGGGGTCGACGGTCGAGTACCTCAAGCACGGCGACGAGGGCCCGGCCGAGGCGCGGGCCAAGCTCGCGCTGGACTACGCCCGCCTGGACCTCGTGTCCGGCGAGGCGTCCTCCGCCCGCGACCGCATCCTGGCGCTCGACCTCGAGTCCGTGACCCGCCAGGTCCGCGTCGACTCCCGGCTCGCGCTCGCCCAGGCGTACGAGATGCTCGGCGACCTCGAGTCCGCCGTCGGCGTGCTCGAGCCGCTGCTGACCCAGTCCCGTGCGGACGCGCACCACCTCGACGCCGCCGCGACCGCGACCGCGCTCGTCGCCTCCTACGTGGAGTCCGGTGACCTCGGCCGCGCGATCGAGGTCGGGGACCGTCAGCTGCTCGAGCTCGAGGAGGCCGGCCTCACCGGCACGGACGAGCACCTGCGTCTCGGCTCCACCACGCTGTGGGCCTACGTCGAGCGGGGCGACCTGCTGTACGCGACCCACCGCGCGTCGGAGCTGATCCGGCAGGCCGAGCAGCTCGGCACGCCGCGCGGCCGCGGCTCGGTGTACTGGAACGCCGCGCTCGTCGCGGAGCAGCGCCACGACTACGCGCTCGCCAAGCGCTACACCGAGCGGGCGCTCGCGCTGCTCGGCGAGGGCGAGGTCAGCCGCGACATCCCGCGTCTGCGCCTGAACTACGCGTGGCTGCTGCTGCGGAGCGACCCGGCGGAGCCCGCCATGGCGCTGGAGCAGCTGGACCGGGCCGCCCCGGAGCTGGCGGTGTCGGGCTCCGAGGTGGAGATGGCGCGCCTCGACGTCGAGCGGTCGCGCGGGCACCTCATGCAGGGCGACCCGATCGCGGCCGAGGGCTACGCCCGGGCGGCGCTCGACCGGCTCGGCGACCAGCCGCGGCTGGAGAGCAGCGCCGCGCAGCTCGCCCTCGGTGACGCGCTGCACGCGCGCGGCGAGGTGCCGGCGGCGTCGCGGGCGTACCGGTGGGCGGCGGACATGCTCGGCATGATGTCGGCGTCCCGGCAGTCGGCCGCCGTCTGGCGCGAGCTCGGCGACCGGTTCCTCGGCCACGGCGACGTCACCGGCGCGGCGCAGGCGTTCGACCGGGCGCTGCGCGAAGCAGGATTCCGGCCCGCGGTCCCCGCGGTGCTGTGGGAGGCGTGGAGCGCGGTGGCGCAGGACTGACCACCGACGTTCCCCACGGGGCGGTCCACGACCGCCCCCGCTCAGAGGGCGTCACCCCGCAGGGGGGGTGACGCCCTCGGGCGTCTCCGGGCGTCTGCGGTGGGGGAAGCCGCGGGAGGCCGCGGGAACGGCGCACCGCTCCGGCCGCCGCGACCACGTCCCGGGAACGACGAAGGGCGCCACCCGCAGGTGGCGCCCTTCGTGCAGATCCGCGGGGACGCGTCAGATCGAGTTGACCGACTTCGCCAGCGCCGACTTCTTGTTGGCCGCCTGGTTGGCGTGGATGACGCCCTTCGACACGGCCTTGTCGAGCTTCTTCGACGCGGCGGTCAGCGCGGTGGTCGCCGCCTCCTTGTCGCCGCTCGCGACGGTCTCGCGCACGCGGCGCACGAACGTCCGCAGCTCGGACTTGACGGCCTTGTTGCGCAGGCGCGCCTTCTCGTTGGTGCGGATGCGCTTGATCTGGGACTTGATGTTGGCCACGGTGTGGACTCTCTCGTGTGTTCGCCGGAGCGAAAGGAACAGGTCGTAGAGGGCGCGTCCGGCGCCGGGACTGGGGCGTGGGGACACCCGCGGAGAGGAACCGGACTTGTGCCCGCCGACCCGGGCGGACACGCAGCTCGCAAGATTACCAGGTCGACGCGGCCTGCGCCGCAGCCACCACCCGGTCGAACAGCGCGCGGTCGACGACGGCGCCCTCGCGCCGCACCCGGGCCGGGTCGACGCGCAGCACCCGGTCCAGCCGGACCTCGCTCGGCCGGCGCTGCGCGTCCCAGGCGCCGGTGCCCACGTCGAGCCACCGGCGGCCGTGCCGGGCCTCGTCGGCGGCGTCGCGGTCGTGGTCCTTGCTGGTCAGCATCAGCCCGAGGAGCAGGCGCCCGTCCCGGCCGACGAGCAGCACGGGACGGTCCTTGCCGCGTCGGGGGTCGTCCTCGTACGGCACCCACGTCCACACGACCTCGCCCGGGTCCGGGGCGCCGTCGAGGTCGGGGGAGTAGGACGCCGTCCAGGGCCCGGCGTGGTCCCCGGGGAGCGCCCCTTTGACCAGGCCCCCGCCGGAGCCGCCCGCGACGGCCTGGGGCCTCGGCCGGCCCGCGCGCCCCGTCAGCACCCGCGCGACCGCGCCGATCCCACGCCGCCACGCCCCCGTCCGCACCATGCGGAGCACGCTACCGACGCCAGGCCGCCCCGCGACGTCGGCACTCCGCGGGCGAGGTCGGCAGTGCGGTGCCGGAGGGCGGGGTGCGGGAGGATCGCGGCGTGACCTCGCCGTTCCCGGCCGGACACACGGCCGTGACACGGGAGGGCGAGGATCACCGGATGGCGGACCTGTTCGACGCGTACCCCCCGGGAGCGGCCTGGGACGAGATGCTGGACGCGACCACGGGACCGCGCCCGACGTACCAGCACGTGCACGCCGCGCTGGCGCAGCAGTCGACGACGGACCTGCGCGCCCGGGCCGACGCGCTCGCCCGGTCGTACCTCGCGCAGGGCGTGACGTTCGACTTCGCGGGCGAGGAGCGGCCGTTCCCGCTGGACGTGGTGCCGCGGGTGCTCGCCGGTCACGAGTGGGACCACGTCGCGCCGGGGGTCGCGCAGCGCGTGCGGGCGCTGGAGGCGTTCCTGGCGGACGTGTACGGCCCGCAGAAGGCCGTGGCCGACGGGGTGGTGCCGCGCGGGCTCATCGTGTCCTCGACGCACTTCCACCGCGCGGCGCGGGGCATCCAGCCGCCGAACGGGGTGCGGGTGCACGTCTCGGGCATCGACCTGGTGCGGGACGAGACCGGCACGTTCCGGGTGCTGGAGGACAACGTCCGGGTGCCCAGCGGGGTGTCGTACGTGCTGTCCAACCGCCGGGCGATGGCCCAGACGTTCCCGGAGCTGTTCGCGACGCTGCGGATCCGCCCCGTGCAGGACTACCCCCGCCGGCTGCTCGCCGCGCTGACGGCCGCCGCCCCGACGGGGGTGGACGACCCGACGGTCGTCGTCCTGACCCCCGGCGTGTACAACTCGGCGTACTTCGAGCACTCCCTGCTGGCGCGGACGATGGGCGTCGAGCTGGTCGAGGGCCGGGACCTGTTCTGCGCCGGCGGGCGGGTGTGGATGCGGACGACGCAGGGCCGCCGACGGGTGGACGTGATCTACCGCCGGGTGGACGACGACTACCTGGACCCGGTGGCGTTCCGGTCGGACTCGGCGCTCGGCAGCCCGGGGATCATGACGTGCGCGCGGGCCGGGAACGTAACGATCGCCAACGCGGTCGGCAACGGGGTGGCGGACGACAAGCTCGTCTACACCTACGTGCCCGACCTCATCCGGTACTACCTCGGCGAGGAGCCCGTGATCCCGAACGTCGACACGTGGCGCCTGGAGGAGCCGGAGGCGCTCGCGGAGGTCCTGGACCGCCTGGACGAGCTGGTCGTGAAGCCGGTCGACGGCTCGGGCGGCAAGGGCCTCGTGGTCGGCCCGGCGGCGTCCCGCGCGGAGCTGGGCGCGCTGCGCGACCGGCTCCGGGAGGACCCGCGGGGCTGGATCGCGCAGCCCGTCGTCCAGCTCTCCACGGTGCCGACGCTCGTCGAGGACGGCCTGCGCCCGCGGCACGTGGACCTGCGGCCGTTCGCGGTGAACGACGGCGACCAGGTGTGGGTGCTGCCCGGCGGGCTGACCCGCGTCGCGCTGCCGGAGGGGGAGCTGGTCGTGAACTCCTCGCAGGGCGGCGGGTCGAAGGACACGTGGGTGCTGGGCGCGGCCGTCCCGCACCGCGGCCGGCACACCGGCACGACCGCCGCCCAGGCCCGCGCGGTCGCCGTCGACTCCGCCGTGCCGATCGACGCGCACCCGAGCGACACGGCGTCGCAGGCCGAGCAGCAGCAGCAGGCGCTCGCGGTGCCGGCGGGGGGTGCGCCGTGCTGAGCCGGATCGCGGAGTCGCTGTTCTGGATCGGCCGGTACGTGGAGCGCGCCGACGACACCGCGCGGCTGCTCGACGTGCACGTGCAGATCCTGCTCGAGGACCCGTGGGCGGAGGAGGACCTGGCCTGCCGCTCGCTGCTGTCCGTCATGGACCGCCCCGCACCGGCGCCGGACGTGCAGGTCGGCCGGCAGCAGGTGCTGGAGATGCTCGGGTACGACCGGGTCTCGCCGTCGTCGATCGCCGGGTCGCTGGCCGCGGCCCGGGAGAACGCCCGGCGGGCGCGGGAGATCGTGTCGACCGAGCTGTGGGAGTGCCTCAACACGGCCTGGAACCAGCTGCCCGCCCAGATGCGCCCGACCCGGCCGCACGACTACTTCACGTGGGTGCGGGAGCGGGCGGCCATCGTCGCCGGGCTGACGGACTCCGCGACGTCGAGGGACGACACCTGGCGGTTCATGGTGCTGGGCCGGTCCATCGAGCGCGCCGACATGACCGCCCGGCTCATCACCACGCGGGCGCTCGCGGGCGCCGGCGGGCCCGGGTGGACGACGCTGCTGCGGTCCTGCGGCGCGCACGAGGCCTACCTGCGGACGTATCGCGGGATGGACTCCGACGAGCGCGCGGCCGGGTTCCTGCTGCTCGACCGGTCCTTCCCGCGGTCGATCGTCTACGCGCTCGGCCAGGCGGAGGAGTGCCTGACGTCGCTGGAGCCGGCCCGGGTGTCGGGCGTGGAGGAGGCCATCCGGCACCTCGGGCACGCCCGCACGAGCCTGGAGTACCGGCCGCTGCCGGAGGTGCTGGACGCCCTGCCCGCGGAGATGGAGCGGGTGCAGCGGGCGTGCGCCGCCGCGAGCGACGCGATCCGCCGCCGGTACTTCCCGTCCGGCGGCGTCACGACCTGGGTGGGAGAGGCCGTCTGATGGGCACCAGTCGCCTGCACGTGGTGCACACCACGAGCTTCCGGTACACGCGGCCGGTCACCGCGTCCTACAACGAGGCCCGGATGACCCCCCTGCCGCAGCCGGGGCAGACCGTGCTGGACACGCGGCTGGACGTGCAGCCGCACACCTGGGCGTACGAGTACCGCGACTACTGGGGCTCCGCCGTCACGGCCTTCGAGGTGCTGGCCCCGCACGAGTCGCTGGTCGTCACGGCCGAGAGCCGCGTCGAGGTGAGCGAGCGGCCCGGCCCGCGCACCGCGGGGGACTGGGCGACCCTGCGCAGCCCCGGCCTGCGGGACACCCTGGCCGAGTTCCTGTCCGACACCGCGACCACCCAGGCGCCCGACGAGGTCGCGGCGCTCGCGGCCGACGCCGCCGCCGGGCTCGGGCCGACCGACGCCGCGCTCGCGATCTGCCACGCGGTGCGCGACGAGATCGAGTACGTGCCGGGGGTCACCGCGGTGCACACGCCCGCGGGCGAGGCGTGGTCGGCGCGCAAGGGGGTCTGCCAGGACATGGCGCACCTGGCGGCCGGGGCGCTGCGCAGCGTCGGCATCCCCGCCCGGTACGTGTCGGGCTACCTGCACCCGCAGCGGGACGGCGAGATCGGCCGGACCGTGGTCGGGGAGTCCCACGCCTGGGTCGAGTGGTGGGCCGGCGAGTGGGTGGCGTACGACCCGACCAACCGGGTGGCGGTCGGGGAGCAGCACGTGGCGCTCGGCCGGGGGCGCTGCTACGACGACGTCCCGCCGCTGCGCGGCATCTTCGCCGGTGCCGGGACCCAGTCCCTCGACGTGGAGGTCCGGATCACGCGGGAGGCGTGAGCCCCGGCTTCGGGCTTGCACCGCGGGCGTGGGACCATGGGGGCAGCCCCGTCCCACGAAACCGAGGGAGCACGTGTCCCCGATCCCGAGCGCCGCCCAGTTCCAGCGCATCGCCCCCGCGGCGACGCCGCCGGAGCTCCTGCGCAACTTCTGCATCATCGCGCACATCGACCACGGCAAGTCGACGCTCGCCGACCGGATGCTGCAGCTCACCGGCGTGGTCGACGCGCGCGCGATGCGGGCGCAGTACCTCGACCGGATGGACATCGAGCGCGAGCGCGGCATCACCATCAAGTCGCAGGCCGTGCGGATGCCCTGGGCGCTGGGTGACACCCCCTACGCGCTCAACATGATCGACACCCCCGGCCACGTGGACTTCACGTACGAGGTGTCCCGGTCGCTCGCGGCGTGCGAGGGCGCGGTGCTGCTGGTCGACGCCGCGCAGGGCATCGAGGCGCAGACGCTCGCGAACCTGTACCTCGCGCTCGAGAACGACCTGCAGATCATCCCGGTGCTGAACAAGATCGACCTGCCGGCCGCCCAGCCCGAGAAGTACGCCGAGGAGCTCGCGGGCCTCATCGGCGGCGACCCGGAGGACTGCCTGCGCGTGTCGGGCAAGACGGGCGAGGGCGTCGAGGCGCTGCTGAACCGGATCGTCGAGCTCGTGCCGGCGCCGACGGGCGACCCGGACGCCCCGGCCCGCGCGATGATCTTCGACTCGGTCTACGACACCTACCGCGGCGTCGTGACCTACGTGCGGGTCAAGGACGGCAACCTCAACCCGCGCGAGCGCATCGCCATGATGTCGACCCGCGCCGCCCACGAGCTGCTCGAGATCGGCGTCATCTCCCCGGAGCCGGTCCCGACCAAGGGCCTGGGCGTGGGCGAGGTCGGCTACCTCATCACCGGCGTGAAGGACGTGCGCCAGTCGAAGGTCGGCGACACCGTCACCAACATGTCGAAGCCGGCCTCCGAGGCCCTCGGCGGGTACTCCGACCCGAAGCCGATGGTGTTCTCGGGCCTGTACCCGATCGACGGCTCGGACTACCCGGTGCTGCGCGACGCGCTCGACAAGCTGAAGCTGAACGACGCCGCGCTGAACTACGAGCCCGAGACCTCGGTCGCGCTGGGCTTCGGGTTCCGCGTCGGGTTCCTCGGCCTGCTGCACCTGGAGATCATCCGGGAGCGGCTCGAGCGCGAGTTCGACCTCGACCTCATCTCGACGGCCCCGAACGTGGTCTACGAGGTGACGATGGAGGACCGCACGGTCGTCACGGTCACCAACCCGAGCGAGTTCCCCGGCGGCAAGATCCGCGAGGTCCGCGAGCCGGTCGTGAAGTCGACGATCCTCGCGCCCAGCGAGTTCATCGGCGCGATCATGGAGCTCTGCCAGGGCAAGCGCGGCGACCTGCAGGGCATGGACTACCTGTCCGAGGACCGCGTCGAGATGCGCTACACGCTGCCGCTCGCGGAGATCGTGTTCGACTTCTTCGACCAGCTGAAGTCCCGCACCCGCGGCTACGCGAGCCTGGACTACGAGCCCATCGGCGACCAGGTCGCGGACCTGGTGAAGGTGGACATCCTGCTGCAGGGCGAGCAGGTCGACGCGTTCAGCGCGATCGTGCACAAGGACAAGGCGTACGCGTACGGCGTCATGATGGCGTCCAAGCTCAAGGACCTCATCCCGCGCCAGCAGTTCGAGGTGCCGATCCAGGCGGCCGTGGGCTCGCGCGTGATCGCCCGCGAGACCATCCGCGCGATCCGCAAGGACGTCCTCGCCAAGTGCTACGGCGGCGACATCACCCGCAAGCGCAAGCTGCTGGAGAAGCAGAAGGAGGGCAAGAAGCGCATGAAGACCATCGGACGGGTCGACGTGCCGCAGGAGGCCTTCATCGCCGCGCTGACCTCCGACGCGGCCGGCTCCAAGGCCGCCACGGACGCCAAGAAGAAGTGAGCCCCGCTCTCCCGGACGGCGACGCCGCTCCGGCGGACGGCGCCCTCCCGGCCTCGGTGCGGGACGGCGCCGAGGCCCGCGGCTTCGGCGTGTACCTGCACGTGCCGTTCTGCACGGTGCGCTGCGGGTACTGCGACTTCAACACGTACACCGCCACGGAGCTCGGCGGCGGCGCGTCCCAGGTGGCGTACGCGGACACGGCCCTCGCGGAGATCGCCCTGGGCGGCCGCGTGCTGCGCGCCGCCGGGCTGCCGGAGCGCGCGGCGTCCACCGTGTTCGTCGGCGGCGGCACCCCGACGGTGCTGCCCGCCGGGGACCTGGTCCGGATGCTCGACGGGGTGCGCGGCACCTGGGGGCTCGCGCCCGACGCGGAGGTCACCACCGAGGCGAACCCCGACTCCGTGACCCCGGAGTCGCTCGCGGAGCTGGCGCGCGGCGGCTTCACGCGGGTGTCGTTCGGCATGCAGTCCGCCGTCCCGCACGTGCTGGCCACCCTGGAGCGCACGCACGACCCGCGCCGGATCCCCGACGTCGTGCGGTGGGCGCGCGACGCGGGCCTCGCGGTGTCGCTGGACCTCATCTACGGGACGCCGGGGGAGTCGCTCGCGGACTGGCGGGCGTCGCTGGAGACCGCGCTCGCGACGGGCGTCGACCACGTGTCCGCCTACGCGCTGGTGGTCGAGCAGGGCACCAAGATGGCCGTGCAGGTGAAGCGGGGCCTGCTGACCCTGCCGGACGAGGACGACCAGGCCGCGAAGTACGAGCTCGCCGACGACCTGCTCACGGCGGCCGGCCTGCGCTGGTACGAGGTGAGCAACTGGGCCCGCACCCCCGCGGACGCCTGCCGCCACAACCTCGCGTACTGGCGGAACGACGACTGGTGGGGCGTCGGCCCCGGCGCGCACAGCCACGTCGGCGGCGTGCGGTGGTGGAACGTCAAGCACCCGCGGGCGTACGCCGCGCGGCTCGCGGAGGGCCTGAGCCCCGCGGCGGGACGGGAGACCGTCGAGGACTCCTCGGCGCGCCTGGAGCGGGTGATGCTCGGCGTGCGGCTCGACGAGGGGCTGCCGCTCGACGCGCTCAGCCCGCGCGCCCGCACCGCGGTCGGGACGCTGGTGGCGGACGGCCTGGTCGACGGCCGCGCCGCCCTGGGCCACGGCGACGTCCCGGGCGCCCGGGTCCGCCTCACCCGCCGCGGCCGCCTCCTGGCCGACGCGGTCGTCCGCACCCTCGCGGACTAACCGGCGCCCGCCCCGCCCCGTCCGGCCGCCGGAGACGCCGAGAGGGCAGCAGACGCCGTCTCCCGGGGTCCGGGAGCGGCATCTGCTGCCCTCTCGACGAGGTGCGCGTCAGCGCACGGAGGTCACTTGACCAGGCGGATGGTCACCGGGTAGCGGTACCACTGGCCCTTGTTGACCGCGACGGCCGCCAGGATGCCGAACACGATGCTCGCGATCCACACCAGGAACAGCAGCGGCGACGCGATGCCGAACGTGATGGCCGTGAGGATGCTCGCGGCGATGTAGGCGAAGATCAGCGTGATCTGGAAGTTGAGGGCCTCCTTGGCCTGGTCCTCCAGGAACTGGCCGCGTCCCTTGAACACGAGCCAGATCACGAGGGCCGGGATGAAGCCGAACAGGATGCCGCCGAGGTGGGCGAGCAGGGCCCAGGTGCGCTCCTCGTCGGGGCGCAGCGGGGGCTGGCCGGCGACGGGCGGCTGCGGGGCGTAGGACATGGCTCTCCTTGACGGTGTCGTGGCTACGGCGGGTCGAAGCGTAGCGGCATGACCGGCCGATTCGTCCCGATATCCCGGGAACGGACCTCCTTGACACGCGGCGGCCGCCTTCGGTTCGCTGGCGCGACGGACGATCGTCGTCCCGACCAGGAGGCCCCGATGACCGAGAACCCCGGCGCGCAGCCGCCGCGCGACGACGAGCCGACGACGCCGGAGGGGCCCGGGCCGGCCACGCCACTGCCGCCGGGGTCCGGGCAGGCCGCGCCGCCGCCGCCCGGGTACGGGCCGCCCGCAGGCGGGTACCCGCCGCCGGGCGCCGCCGGGTACGGGCAGCAGCCGGGGTACGGGCAGCCCGGGTACGGGCAGCAGCCGGGGTACGGGCAGCAGCCGGGGTACGGGCAGCAGCCGCCGGCCGGCCCGCCCGGGTACGGCCAGCCGTACGGCGCGCAGCAGCCCGCCGCCGGCCAGCCCTACCCCGGCCAGCCCTACCCGCCGACCGCGGGCTCCGTCGTCGGCGACGGGTTCGGCTGGGGCTGGACGAAGTTCACCCAGCACTGGGGCGCCATGGTGCTGGGCGTGCTGGCGTACCTCGCGATGATCACGCTCATCGGGATCGTCGCGTTCTCGATCCTCGTCGGCGGTGCGGTGGCGAGCGCCGACCCCGTGACGGGCGAGATCGACAGCGGTGCCGGGTTCGCGCTGACGTTCGGCTACCTGCTCGTCCTGGCGATCATCGTGCTGCTGTCCGCGTTCATGCAGGCGGGGGTCATCCGGGCGACGCTGGAGGTGGCGAACGGCCGCCGCGTGGACTTCGGCACGTTCTTCCGGTTCGAGAACCTCGGGACCGTGGTGCTCGCGGCGCTGCTGGTCGGGCTCGGGACGGGCATCGGGGCGCTGCTGTTCGTGCTGCCGGGTCTCGTGTTCGCGTTCTTCGCCCAGTTCGCCCTGTTCTTCGTCATCGACAAGCGCCTCGGCGCGGTCGACGCCATCAAGGCGAGCTTCACGCTGGTCAACCGGAACCTGGGCACGGTGGCGCTGCTGTTCCTGGGCGTCTACGCGGCGAACCTGGTCGGCTCCGCGCTGTGCGGCGTCGGGCAGCTCGTGTCGTTCCCGGTGGGCGTCCTGGCGACCACCTACGTGTACCGCCGCGTGCAGAACGAGCCCGTCGCGCCCTGAGCCGTCGGGTCAGGGGGCGGTGACGAAGTCGATGAGCTCCTCGACCCGGCCCAGGAGCGACGGCTCGAGGTCGGCGTAGGTCCGCACGCTGCGCAGGATGCGCTGCCAGGCGCGGGCCACGTCGGCCTGCTCGTCGGCGGGCCAGCCGAGCTCGCGCAGGATGCCGCGCTTCCACTCGGTGCCGCGCTCGATCGTCGGCCACGCGCGCAGGCCGATGCGCTCCGGGCGGACGGCCTGCCAGACGTCGACGTACGGGTGGCCGAGCACCAGGACGGTGCCGGCGGGGACGCTGCGCATCGCCTCGTCGGCGATCCGCCGCTCCTTCGACCCCGGGACCAGGTGGTCCACGAGCACGCCGACGCGGCGACCCGGACCCGGCGCGAAGTCCCGCAGCGCGTCGACCAGGTTGTCGACGCCGTCCAGCAGCTCGACGACGACGCCCTCGGCCCGCAGGTCGTCGCCCCAGACCTTCTCGACCAGCTCGGCGTCGTGCTTGCCCTCGACCCAGATGCGGCTGCCGATGGCGACGCGGGCGCGCTGGTCGGCGGCCGCGAGGGACCCCGACGCGGTCCGACGCGGCCCGGTCGCCGCCGGCGCGGGCCTCGGCGCCGTCAGCTCGACCGGCTTGCCGTCCACCCAGAACCCCGGGCCGAGCCGGAACGTGCGGGTCCTGCCGTGCCGGTCCTCCAGGACGACCACGTGCTCGCCGCCGGACTTCTCGACCCGGACGACGGCACCGACCCACCCGGTGGTGACCTCCTCCACGACCAGCCCGCGCTCGGCGGGCAGCGGCGTCGAGGTCGGCCGGCGGTGCGTGCGGGCGGAGGTCGCGGCGAGCACGTCGGGTCCGTAACGGTCGGTCACCCGCGGCAGCCTAGGTGCCGACCCCGCGCCGCCGTGGTACGACACGACGGTGACGTCCACCCCCGCGCACGGCCCGTCCGCGCCGCAGCCCGCCCCGGAACCCACGCCGCACCCCGGGCCGCGGCCCGCGCCGCAGCCGAGCACCGAGCCCGACCCGCACCGCTGGCGCGCGCTCGCCGTCTGCCTGGCGATCGGCTTCATCACGATGCTCGACGTCTCGATCGTCAACGTGGCGCTGCCGTCCATCGAGCGCAGCCTCGACGCGGGCGCGAGCCAGCTCCAGCTCATCGTCGCGGGGTACACGCTGGCGTTCGGCCTCGTGCTGGTGCCGGCGGGGCGGCTCGGGGACGCGCGGGGCCGGCGCGCGCTGTTCCTGGTCGGGCTGACCGGCTTCGCGCTGACCAGCCTGGGCGCCGGGCTCTCGACCTCGGACGAGATGCTGGCCGTCATGCGCCTGCTCCAGGGCGCCAGCGCCGGCCTGCTCAACCCGCAGGTGGTCGGCACCATCCAGCAGCTGTTCACCGGCTACGAGCGCGGGAAGGCGTTCGGGTACTTCGGCGCGACGATCGGCGTCTCGACGGCCATCGGCCCCGCGCTCGGCGGCCTCATCATCCAGGTGGCGGGCGCCGAGCACGGCTGGCGGTGGGTGTTCTTCGTCAACGTCCCGGTGATCGCCGTCGTGCTGCCGCTGGCGGTCCGGTTCCTGCCGCGCCGCGCGGCCGGGGCACCGCCTGGCATCGCGCGGCCCGACGGCCGGCCCCGGCTCGACATCCCCGGCCTGGCCCTCGTGGCGCTGACCACCACGGCGGTGATGGTGCCGTTCGTCACGACGACGGGCGGGGACGGGGACGACCCGGGCCGCTGGTGGTGGCTCGCCGTCGCGGCGGTGCTCGCGGTGGCGACGGTGCTGTGGGAGCGGCGGTACCAGCGGAGCACGGGCGCGGCGGTGCTCGACCCCCGGGTGTACGGGGAGCCGGCGTTCCGGAACGGCGCCCTGCTCGGGATGGCGTACTTCGCGGGGTTCACCGCCGTGTTCCTGGTGACGACCCTGTACCTGCAGCAGATCGCCGGGTTCACGCCGCTGCAGGCGGGCCTGGTGGGCATGCCGTTCGCGATCGCCTCGGCGGTCGCGGCGCAGCAGTCGGGGCGGCTGGTGGCGGAGCGCGGCCGCGGCCTGGTGGTGGTCGGCCTCGTCCTGGTGCTGGCGGGGCTGGTCGGCACGGACCTCATGATCCGGCTCGTCGACCCGCCGGCGGTGGCGTTCGCGGTCGCGGCCACGCAGATGGTCGCCGGCGCCGGCAGCGGCCTGGTCATCGCCCCGAACCAGACCCTGACGCTGGCGCGGGTGCCGCTGGACCGCGCGGGGGTGGCGGGGAGCATGCTCCAGGTCGGCCAGCGCGTGGGCAGCGCGCTGGGCGTCGCGGTGGCGCTGTCCACCTACTACTCGGCGCTCGCGTCGGGGGTCGAGGGGTCGGTGGCGGCCGGCCGCGCGCTGCTGATCACGGTGGCTCTCGTCGCCGTCGCGCTCGTCGTGGGCGTCGTCGACCTCGTCGCGCGGCGGCGGGACGCGGCGAGGGCTTCCGCGGCCGAGTAGAATTGGCACTCGGGACAGGTGAGTGCTACCCGGACGGCCGCTCAGGGCCGTGTCCGAGGCACCGGGTCGGGCCGTCGGGAGGTGCGATGAGCGAGGACCGCAGGCTGGACGTGCTGCGCGCGATCGTCGAGGACTACGTCGCCACCCGTGAGCCGGTGGGCTCGCGGGCGCTCGTCGAGCGGCACTCGCTCGGCGTCTCGCCGGCGACCATCCGCAACGACATGGCGGCGCTGGAGGAGTCCGGCTACATCGTGCAGCCGCACACCTCGGCCGGCCGGGTGCCGACCGACAAGGGCTACCGGCTCTTCGTCGACCGGCTCGCGACCGTCAAGCCGCTGTCCGCCCCGGAGCGCCGCGCCATCGAGACGTTCATGGAGGACGCCGCCGACCTGGACGACGTGGTCGACCGCGCCGTGCGGCTGCTCGCGCAGCTCACCCACCAGGTCGCGGTCGTGCAGTACCCGTCGCTGCGGCGCACGGCCCTGCGGCACGTGGAGCTCGTCCCGGTGGGGGACCGGCACCTGCTCGTCGTCATCATCACCGACCACGGGCGGGTCGAGCAGCGCACCCTCGAGCTGGCGGAGCCGCTGGACGCGATGGTCGTCGCCCGGCTGCGCGCCCAGCTGAACGTCATGGCCACCGGCCGTCGCCTGGCCGAGCTCGACCAGGTGCTCGCCGGCCTCGCGGACGCGTTCGCGCCGGGGGACGCCGCGCTGGTGCGCGGGGTCGTCGGCGTGGTGGAGGACACCCTCGCCCGGGAGAGCGAGGAGCGCGTCGTGCTCGCCGGCACCGCCAACCTGGTGCGCGGCGGCGGCGCCGACTTCGCCCGGAACGTCAGCCCGGTGCTGGAGGCGCTCGAGGAGCAGGTGGTCCTGCTGCGGCTGCTCACCGAGATGGCCGAGGACGAGGCCGCCGTGTCGGTCCGCATCGGCCGCGAGACCCAGCACGAGGGCCTCGTGGAGACCAGCTTCGTGACCACCGGCTACGGCGGCCCGGACGGGGGCGGCTCGTCCGTCGCCCGGATCGGGTCCGTCGGGCCGCTGCGCATGGACTACCCGGGCACCATCGCGACGGTCCGCGCCGTCGCCCGCTACCTGTCCCGGATCCTCGCCGGGTGACCCCCGACCGGCACCCAGCCCCCGCCCGGCCGCGCGCCGGTGCCACCGACCCGCGTCGACGTGTGCGACCGACCCGCAGGAAGAAGTGACGAGTGAGCGACTACTACGAGGTGCTGGGCGTCGACCGCGACGCCTCGCCCGAGCAGATCAAGAAGGCGTACCGCCGGCTGGCCCGGGAGCTGCACCCCGACGTGGCCGGGGCGGACGCGGCGTCCGAGGACCGGTTCAAGGACGTGTCCCGCGCCTACGACGTCCTGTCGAACCCGGAGAAGCGCCGGATGTACGACATGGGCGCCGACCCGTCGTCCCCCGGCGGCGGCATGGGCGGGGGCTTCGGCTTCCAGGACATCTTCGAGACGTTCTTCGGCGCCGCCGCGGGCGCGGGCGCGCAGCGGGGCCCGATCCCGCGCGCCCGCCGCGGCCAGGACGCCCTGGTGCGGCTCGACATCGACCTGGCGGAGGCGACCTTCGGCACGCACCGCGAGGTCCCGGTCGAGACCGCCGTCGTCTGCCCGACCTGCGACGGCAGCTGCTGCCGCCCGGGCACGTCGCCGCGCACCTGCGACGTCTGCGGCGGCCGCGGCACCGTCCAGCGGGTCGCCCGGTCGTTCCTCGGCCAGGTCATGACGTCCCAGCCGTGCGCCGCGTGCCACGGGTTCGGCACCGTCATCCCCGAGCCCTGCACCGAGTGCGCCGGCGAGGGCCGCGTCCGCTCCCGCCGCGTCCTGGAGGTCGACGTCCCCGCCGGCGTCGACACGGGCACCCGGATCAAGCTCACCGCGCAGGGCGAGGTCGGCCCCGCGGGCGGCCCCGCCGGCGACGTCTACCTGGAGGTCCGGGAGCGCAAGCACGACACGTTCCTGCGCGAGGGCGACGACCTGCACTGCACCCTGCACGTCCCCATGACCGCCGCCGCGCTGGGCACCGTGCTGACGCTCGACACGCTCGACGGCCCGCAGGAGGTCGACCTGCGCCCGGGCACCCAGCCCGCGCAGGTCGTCACGCTGCGCGGCCTCGGCGTGGGGCACCTGCACGCCGGCGGCCGCGGGGACCTGCACGTGCACGTCGACGTCCAGGTCCCGACCGCGCTCGACGACCAGCAGGCCGAGCTGCTCCGGCAGCTCGCCGGCCTGCGCGGCGAGGAGCGCCCCGAGGCCCGCCTGTCCGCGTCGAACGGCGGCGTGTTCGCGAAGCTGCGCGACAAGCTCTCCGGGCGCTGAGCGTGACCGCACCGGTCTTCCTGGCCGAGCCGGGCAGCCTCGGCGCGCTCGCGGCCGGCGGCACCTACCTGCTCTACGGCACCGAGGGTCGGCACGCCGGCGTCGTGCAGCGCCGGGCGCCGGGGGAGCGGGTCGACGTGGTCGACTGCGCCGGCACCCGGCTGGTCGGCGAGGTCGACACCGTCGGGCCGGAGGGCGTGCACCTGCGCGTCCGCGAGGTGGTGGTCGAGCCGGTCCCCGCCCCGCGGCTGGTGCTGGTCCAGGCGCTCGCGAAGGGTGACCGCGACGAGCTCGCGATCGAGGCGGCCACCGAGGTCGGCGCCGACGGCATCCTGCCGTGGCAGGCCGAGCGGTCGATCGTCGTGTGGCGGGGGGACCGGGCGGCGAAGAGCCGCGCGCGCTGGCTCGGCACCGTCCGGACCGCGGCCAAGCAGGCGCGGCGGGCGTACGTCCCCGACGTGGCTCTCGCGGCGGACGGGGGCGCGCTGGTCCGGCGGGCCCGCGAGGTGGTCGAGGCGGGCGGCGCGGTGCTCGTGCTGCACGAGGAGGCGACCGTCCCGCTCGCCGAGGCGGCGCTGCCCGCGCCCGGCACGGCGGCCGAGGTGCTCGTGGTCGTCGGCCCCGAGGGCGGGATCTCCGCGCGCGAGGTCGACGCCCTGGTCGAGGCGGGGGCGGTGACGGTGCGGCTTGGGCCCCACGTCCTACGGACCTCCACCGCGGGCCCCGTGGCGCTCGCGCTGCTGGCCGAGCGGCTGGGGCGCTGGGCCTGAGGTCCTGGGCCGTACGTCACCGGTGGTGAGCGGGGCGCGGTCCTAGCGTCGAGAGTGGCAGCGAAGGCGCTCTCACCAGGGACTCGATCAGTGGACACCGAGGTTCGCACCCGTACCCGTACCCGTACCCGTACCGTCGGATCGGCACCCCCCACGGGGGCGCCGGCCGCCGGAGCGCCCCCCGCAGGGGCACCCCCCGGCCGCCGGCGGCGTGGTCCGCTGCTCGGGGTCGCCGCGCTCGCCCTGGTGCTCGGGGGCTGCGCGTCGTCGTCGACCGCGGGCGGCGACACGGCGGCGGGCGCGGTGCACGGCGGTGAGGCCAGCCTCGCGCTGCCCGACCTCGGCGCCGTGACCGTGCTCGGCGGGGTGTCCGGGCGGCTGCTGCTCGGCATCGGGCTGCTGGTGTGCGTGCTCGGCCTGGCGTTCGGCGTCGTCAGCTACGTGCAGCTGCGCCGCCTGCCCGTGCACGCCGCGATGCGGGAGATCTCGGAGCTGATCTACTCCACCTGCCGGACCTACCTGACGCAGCAGGGCCGGTTCCTGCTGGTGCTGTGGGTGTTCATCGCCGCGGTGATCGTCGTCTACTACAAGGCGCTCGTCGGCTTCGGGTGGGGCCGGGTCGGGATGATCATCGGGTTCAGCCTGCTCGGCATGGCCGGCTCGTACGCCGTCGCCTGGTTCGGGATCCGGGTCAACACCTTCGCGAACTCCCGCACCGCGTTCGCCGCGCTCGACGGCCGGCCGCTGCCGGTGCACCGCATCCCGCTGAAGTCGGGCATGTCGATCGGCATGGTGCTGATCAGCCTCGAGCTGCTCATGATGCTGCTGATCCTGCTGCTGCTGCCTGCCGACGTCGCGGGCGCCTGCTTCATCGGCTTCGCCGTCGGGGAGTCCCTCGGCGCCTCGGCCCTGCGGATCGCGGGCGGCATCTTCACCAAGATCGCCGACATCGGCTCGGACCTCATGAAGATCGTGTTCAAGATCAAGGAGGACGACGCCCGCAACCCCGGGGTCATCGCGGACTGCACCGGCGACAACGCGGGCGACTCGGTCGGCCCGAGCGCCGACGGCTTCGAGACCTACGGGGTCACGGGCGTGGCGCTGGTGACGTTCGTGCTGCTCGCGGTCGACAGCCCCGCGGTGCAGGCCACGCTCCTGGTGTGGCTGTTCGTGGTCCGCGCGGTGATGGTCATCGCCTCGGCGGTGTCGTACCTGGCGAACGACGCGCTGACCCGCGCTCGGTACGCCGAGGCCGAGCGGATCGACTTCGAGCGGCCCCTCACGTCGCTCGTGTGGCTCACGTCGGCGGTGAGCATCGCGTTCACCTACGGCACGACCTGGGCGGTGCTCGGCCACCTGGACGGGGCGGGCGCGGGGTTCTGGTGGAAGGCCGCCACGATCATCTCCTGCGGCACCCTCGCCGGGGCGCTCATCCCGGAGCTGGTCAAGGTGTTCACCTCGACCAGCAGCCGGCACGTGCGCGAGGTCGTGAGCTCCTCGCGCGAGGGCGGGCCGTCGCTGAACATCCTGTCCGGCCTGGTCGCCGGCAACTTCTCGGCGTACTGGCTCGGCATGACGGTGGTCGGCCTCATGGGCGGCGCGTTCCTGATCAGCGAGCAGGGGCTGGACCAGCTGATGGTCGCGCCCGCGGTGTTCGCCTTCGGGCTCGTCGCGTTCGGGTTCCTCGGGATGGGACCGGTGACCATCGCCGTCGACTCCTACGGGCCCGTGACCGACAACGCGCAGAGCGTGTACGAGCTCTCGCTCATCGAGGAGCTCCCCGGCGCGGCCGAGCAGCTGCGCGCCGAGCACGGGGTCGACCCGCAGTGGGAGACCGCGAAGCGGATGCTGGAGGAGAACGACGGGGCCGGCAACACGTTCAAGGCCACCGCGAAGCCGGTGCTGATCGGCACCGCCGTCGTGGGCGCCACCACGATGATCTTCTCGATCATCGTCGGGCTGACGGACACGCTCACCACGGACCTGGAGAAGCTGTCCCTGCTGCACCCGCCGTTCCTGCTCGGGCTCATCACGGGCGGCGCGATCATCTTCTGGTTCACCGGGGCGTCCATCCAGGCGGTCACCACCGGTGCGTACCGGGCGGTCGAGTTCATCAAGGGCACCATCCGGCTCGACGGCAGCACCCGCGCGAGCGAGGAGGACTCGCGGCGAGTCGTGGAGATCTGCACGCAGTACGCCCAGCGCGGCATGCTGACGATGTTCCTGGCGGTGTTCTTCGCGACGCTGTCCTTCGCGTTCGTCGAGCCGTTCTTCTTCATCGGCTACCTGATCTCCATCGCCGTGTTCGGCCTCTACCAGGCGATCTTCATGGCGAACGCGGGCGGCGCCTGGGACAACGCGAAGAAGATCGTGGAGGTCGACCTGCACGCCAAGGGCACGGCCCTGCACGACGCGACGATCGTCGGCGACACCGTCGGGGACCCGTACAAGGACACGTCGTCGGTCGCCCTCAACCCGGTCATCAAGTTCACGACGCTGTTCGGGCTGCTGGCCGTGGAGCTCGCCGTGAGCCTGACCGACGACGGCCGCGGGAGCCTGGTGCACGTGCTCGCGGCGGTGTTCTTCCTGGTGTCGGCGTTCTTCGTGCACCGGTCGTTCTACGGCATGCGGATCGGGAGCACGCCGACGCCCGCGGCGGCGCCGGCCGTCGCCGGGCGGCCGGCCGGCCCGTCCCGGTCGGCCGGGGTGCCGCGGCAGCCGTCCGGAGAGGACGGCGCGCTGCTCGACGACGCCGGCGGGTCCGACGTGCTCGTCGACGCGGACGGGGCGCCGCCGCGGCCCTGAGCGCCCGCCCCGTCGGTGGACGCGCGACGGGCCCGCACGACACGCGGTCGTGCGGGCCCGTCCGTGCCTCGGTCAGCCGCGCAGCTCCAGGTACCGCGCGATGAGCGCGCGGGTTGACGGGTCCTGCCCGGCCAGCGCGTCGGTGTCGCCCTCGACGGCCGGGGCGATCTCGAGCGCCAGCTTCTTGCCGAGCTCGACGCCCCACTGGTCGAACGAGTCGATGCCCCAGACCACGCCCTCGACGAACGTGATGTGCTCGTACAGCGCGATGAGCTGGCCGAGCACCGACGGCGTGAGCGCCGGCGCCAGGATCGACGTGGTCGGGCGGTTGCCGCTGAACACGCGGGCCGGGACGACCGCCTCCGCGGTGCCCTCGGCGCGGACCTCGTCGGCGGTCTTGCCGAACGCGAGCGCCTTGGTCTGCGCGAAGAAGTTCGCCAGGAACAGCGCGTGCACGTCGGTGTCGCCGTCCTTCAGCGGGTGCGCCGGGTTGGCCACCGCGATGAAGTCCGCCGGGATCAGCCGCGTGCCCTGGTGGATCAGCTGGTAGAACGCGTGCTGGCCGTTCGTGCCGGGCTCGCCCCAGAACACCTCGCCGGTCTGCGTGGTGACGGGGGAGCCGTCCCAGCGGACCGACTTGCCGTTCGACTCCATCGTCAGCTGCTGCAGGTACGCCGGGAACCGGTGCAGGTACTGGGCGTAGGGCAGCACCGCGTGGGTGTGCGCGTCCAGGAAGTTGACGTACCAGACGTTGAGCAGGCCCATCAGCACGGGGACGTTCTGGTCGAACGGGGTGGTGCGGACGTGCTCGTCGACCGCGTGGAAGCCCTCGAGCAGCTCGCCGAACGCGTCCGGGCCGATCGCCACGGCCAGCGACGTGCCGATGGCGGAGTCGACGGAGTAGCGGCCGCCGACCCAGTCCCAGAACCCGAAGGCGTTCTCGGGGTCGATGCCGAACTCCGCGACCTTGTCGAGCGCGGTCGACACGGCGACGAAGTGCTTCGCGACGGCGCCGGTGCGGGCCTCCTCGGTGTCCTCGATGGCGCCGGCGGCGACCAGGCCCGTCCACAGCCAGTCGCGGGCGAGCCGCGCGTTGGTGAGCGTCTCGAGCGTGCCGAACGTCTTGGAGGCGACGATGAACAGGGTCGTCGCCGGGTCCAGGTCCTTCGTCTTCTCGGCGATGTCGGTCGGGTCGATGTTCGACACGAACCGGACCTCGAGGCCCTCCTGCACGTACGGCTTGAGCGCCTCGTACGCCATGACCGGGCCGAGGTCCGAGCCGCCGATGCCGATGTTCACGACGGTCCGCACGCGCTCGCCGGTCACGCCGGTCCACTCGCCGGAGCGGACCTTGTCGGCGAACGCGGCGACCTTGGCGAGGACCTCCTGCACGTCGGCGTCGACGTCCTGGCCGTCGACCACGAGGGCGGGCTCCGCGTCGGACGGGCGCCGCAGGGCCGTGTGCAGCACGGCGCGGTCCTCCGTGACGTTGATGTGCTCGCCGGCGAACATCGCGGCGAGGCGGCCCCCGAGGTCGACCTCCGTGGCGAGCCGGGTGAGCAGCTCCAGGGTCTCGTCGGTGACGAGGTTCTTGGACAGGTCGACGGTCAGGTCGCCGACCTGGCGGGTCAGGCGGGTCGCGCGCTCCGGGTCGGCGTCGAACCAGCCCCGCAGGTCGGGGGTGAGCGCGTCGCGGTGCGCGGTCAGGGCGGTCCAGGCGCCGGTGGTGGTGGCGTCGACGGGTGCAGTCACGGGAAGTCCCTCTCGGAGGCAGAACCAACAGGTGCCACCGTATCCACGTCCGGCGGCACCGCGAGCAGGACGTCGGTACCAGCGGGGCCTCGGGCCTGGCTCGCCCCGGGTCAGCCCGCCAGCGCCTCGCGGACCAGCGGGGCGACGCGCGTGCCCAGCAGCTCGATCGCCCGCAGGGACTCGCGCTGCGGCACGCCGCTGAGGTCCATCTGGAAGATCTGCCGGTCGTGCCCCAGCACCCCGTGCAGCGCGACGATCCGCTCGGCGACCTCCTCCGGCGCCCCCACGAAGTACGCGCCGCCCGTCGCGGACTGGCTCTCGAACGCGATCCGGTTCGGGATGGCGAAGCCGCGCTCGGCCGCGATCCGGCGCATCGAGTCCCGCCAGTAGGGGAAGAAGAAGTCCCGCGCGGCCCGGCCGTCCTCGGCGACGAACCCCATGCCGGCGACCTCGACCCGGCGGGTGGCCGCGTCGTGGCCGGCCTCCTCGTGCGCGCGGCGGTACAGCCGCACCAGCCCGGCGAAGTCGGCGGGGCGGCCCCCGATGATCGCGTAGGACACCGGCAGGCCCAGGCGGCCCGCGCGCTCGGAGGACGCCGGGTTGCCCCCGGTGGCGACCGCGATCCGCAGGTGCTCGCCGAGGCCCGGCTTGTCCGTCGGCCGCGGCAGGATCTCGGCGGCGTGCAGCGGCGCCCGGAACCGGCCGGACCACGTGACGGGGTTGCCCCGGTCGATGCGGAGCAGGAGCCGGATCTTCTCGTCGAACAGCGCGTCGTAGTCGTCCAGCGACGCCCCGAACAGCGGGTAGGACTCGATGAAGGACCCGCGTCCGGCGAGCAGCTCGACGCGGCCGCCGGACAGCAGGTCCATCGTCGCGAACTGCTGGTAGACGCGCACCGGGTCCTCGGTCGACAGCACCGTCACCGCGCTGCCGACGCTGATCCGCTCGGTCTGGGCGAGCGCCGCGGCGATGACCGTCGACGGCGAGGAGACGGCGTAGTCGGGGCGGTGGTGCTCGCCGACGCCGACGTGGTCGAGGCCCACCTGCTCGGCGAGCCGCACGCGCTCGAGGATCTCGCGCAGCCGCTGCGCGGGGGAGGTGCGGGTCCCCGACACCGGGTCGGGGTGGACGTCGCCGAAGGTGTACAGACCGAGCTCCATGGCCGGTGCAAGCGCGGGCGAGCGGGGCGCATTCCCGCACGCCCGGCCCGCGCCGGGCCCTGCGCGGCGTCGATGTCGGCCCGGTGAACGCCCGGTCACGGTGTGGTCACGGTCACACGAACTCCTTGACGCCGATTAGTAAGGAAGGTCTACTAACAAACATGACGACGACGACGCCGTCCGCGGGACCCTCCCTGAGGGGGGTGGGGCGGACACTGCGCCCCACCGCCAAGGTGCTCCCCGAGCACGCCCGTGCGCACAACCGCGCGATGGTCCTGCAGCACCTGTTCCACCAGGGCCCGTCGTCCCGCGCCGACCTGGCGCGCAGCACCGGCCTGACCCGCGTGACGGTCTCCGACCTGGTGTCGGTGCTCATCTCCGAGGGCCTGGCGGAGGAGCTCGGCGTCCGGCCGGAGGGACGGGTCGGCAAGCCCGCGACGCTCGTCGGCATGCGCACCGAGGACCTCCAGGTGGTCGCCGTGGACCTCGCCGACGACGCCAGCCTGCGCGGCGCGGTCATGACGCTGACCGGCGTGATCGTCGCCCGGCGCACCGTGTCGCTCGACGGGCGCACCGGGGACGCCGCCGTGGTCGTCCTGGAGGACCTGTGCCGGGAGCTGCTCGCCGCGGCGGACCGGCCGGTCGTCGGCGTGGGCATCGGCTCCCCGGGCGTCATCGACTCCAGCGGCGTCGTCGTCGCCGCACCCAACCGCGGCTGGTACGACCTCCCGCTCGCCGCGCGCCTCACCGCGAGCCTGGGCGTCCCCGTGCAGGTCGCCAACGACGCGAACACCCACGCGCTGGGGGAGTACACCTACGGCGGCGCGAGCGGCGCCGGCCTCATGGTCGTCACGGTCGGCCAGGGCGTCGGCGCGGGCATCGTGCTGGACGGCGCGCTCGTCCGGGGCCGCGCGAACGCCGCCGGCGAGATCGGGCACGTCACCGTCGTCGACGACCGCGACGTCCGCGCCGGCGACCCCGAGCCGCGGCCGTGCGCGTGCGGGCGCGCCGGCTGCCTCGAGACCCTGCTCTCCCTGCCCGCGCTGCGCCGCGCCACCGCCGGCCGCAGCCCCGAGGAGTCCGACGCGGTCCTCGCGTCGGTCGGGCGGAAGCTGGGGCTCGCCCTCGCTCCCGTCGTCAGTGCGCTCAACCTCGCCGAGGTCCTGCTCTCCGGCCCGCCGGAGCTGCTGGGCGGAGCCCTCACGGTCGAGGCGCTCGCCACCGTCCGGGCCCGGACCATGCCCCTGCTGGGGCAGGACCTGGTGCTCCGGATGGGCTCGCTGGACGAGGACGGGGCGCTCTCGGGCGCCGCGGCTCTCGTGCTGTCCGGTCAGCTCGGGGTCACGTGACGACCCCGAGCCGACCGCCTGCAGTGCCGGTACTCACACCCCCGGCGACGCCTCTCGGCCTCGCCACGCATCAGGGAGGAACACCAACGTGAAGATCGTACGGATGGCAGCCGTCGGTGTGGCGGCGGCGCTCGCGCTGACCGCCTGCTCGTCGGGCGACGACGACACCCCGACCAGCTCCGACGGCACCGCCGAGGCCGCGGAGATCACCCTCTGGCTCAACGGCGCGGACACGCCGGACGAGCTGCGCGACTACCTGAAGACCACCTTCGAGGAGGAGAACCCGGGCTCGACCCTCGTCATCGAGGAGCAGACCTGGGACGACGTGGTGACCAAGCTCACCACGGCCCTCCCCGACAAGGAGAACACCCCGGACGTCGTGGAGGTCGGCAACACCCAGTCGCCGACGTTCACCACCGTCGGCGCGTTCCGCGACCTCACCCCGCTGTACGAGGAGCTGGGCGGCGACGACCTGCTGCAGTCCTTCGTCGAGGTCGGCGAGGCGGACGGCAAGAACTACGCGCTGCCGTACTACTTCGGCTCGCGCTACATGTTCTACCGGAAGGACATCTGGACGGCGGCCGGGCTCACCCCGCCCACGACGCTGGCCGAGTTCTCCGAGTCGGTCGCCACGCTCCGCACCGACACCCAGTCGGGCTTCGCGATCGGCGGGCAGGACTGGCGCAACGGCATCTCCTGGGTCTTCGCCAACGGCGGCGAGCTCGCCACCGAGGACGGCGGCGAGTGGACCTCCACGCTGTCCGACCCGAAGACGATCGCGGGCCTGGAGCAGTGGCAGGCCGTCTACCAGGGCTCCTCGAACGTGCCGGCCACCGAGCGTGACGTCGCGTACTGGGACTTCCTGAACGACACCGCCGAGGGCGCGGCCCCGGCCGCGGCGACGATCATGGCCCCGGGCTGGGCCCGCTGGTCGATCGGCGACCTCACCACGAACGACGACGGCGAGGAGGTCCGCGACGGCATGGCGGACACCGAGAAGTTCGGCATCTTCGCCCTGCCCGGTGCCGACGGCGGCCTCGCGCCGGTGTTCGCCGGTGGGTCGAACCTGGCGATCTCGGCGCAGTCCCAGCACCCGGAGCTGTCCGAGAACCTGCTGCGGATCGTCTTCTCGCCGGAGTACCAGCAGATGCTCGGCGAGAACGGCCTCGGCCCGGCGAACGCGCAGTACGTCGACTCGCTCGGCGACGACGAGTTCGCGCAGACGATGATCGACACCGCCGCCGCGTCCAAGCTCACCCCGGCGGCGCCGGGCTGGGCCGCGGTGGAGGGCGCGTTCGTCTACGAGGAGCTGTTCCAGAAGATCGCCGAGGGTGGTGACGTGACGGAGCTCGCCGCGCAGTACGACGAGACCATCACGCCGATGCTCAACGGCGAGGGCTGACACCGATCCGGCCGCGGGGCGCCACGCGCCCCGCGGCCGGCCGGCCCGTCCGTCCTGGAAGGAGAAGGTGCATGTCCACCACCGCGGCGCGTCCCGCGCCCGCCCCGCCGGCTCCCGCTGCGAGCACCCGCCCCCGGCGCACCGGCCCCCGCTTCGCCCCGTACGTCCTCCTGGTCCCCGTCGTGGGGATCCTCCTGGTCGGGCTCGGCTACCCGCTGTACTGGCAGGTCGTCACCTCGCTGCAGGAGTTCGGGCTGGCCCAGCAGTTCGGCCAGCCGCCGACGTTCGTCGGGCTCGACAACTACGCCCGGATCTTCTCCGACGACCGGCTGTGGGCCGTGGTCGTGCGCTCGATCGCCTTCTGCCTGGTGAACGCCTTCGTCACCGTCGGCATCGGCGTCCTGCTCGCCCTGCTCATGAAGGCCGTGCACCCCGTCGTCCGGGTCGTGCTGCAGGTCTCGCTGCTGCTCGCGTGGGCGATGCCGCTGGTCGCCGCGGTCACCGTCTGGAAGTGGCTGTTCGACTGGCGCACCGGCGTCGTCAACTGGCTGCTGGTCCAGCTCGGCTTCGACTCCTACGCCGGGCACGCGTGGCTCGCGCAGCCGCTGTCCTTCTTCCTCGTCGCCACGCTCATCATCGTGTGGATGTCCGTGCCGTTCGTGGCGCTGTCGGTGTACGCCGCGCTCACGCAGGTGTCGGACGAGGTGCTCGAGGCCGCCCGCATCGACGGCGCCGGCCCCTCCCGGATCTTCTGGAACATCACCCTGCCGCTGGTGCGGCCGGTGCTGTCCATCGTGCTGCTGCTGCAGATCATCTGGGACCTGCGGGTGTTCGCGCAGATCCGGCTGCTGCAGGACGGCGGCGCCCCGGTGAGCGAGACGAACCTGCTGGGCAACTTCATCTACGAGCTCGGCATCGGCCGGCAGGACTTCGCCGGCGCCGCCGCCGTGTCGATCATGGTGCTCGCCCTCACGGTCCTGCTCAGCTGGCCCTACGTCCAGAACCTGCTGAAGGAGGACCGATGAGCGCCACGACCTCCCCGTCGCCGGCGACCGGGCCGCTCGCCGCGCAGCCCGCCCGCGCCGGGGTGCCGGCCGTGCCGTCGGCACCGGGCACCGACGCCTCGCAGGGCCGCGCCGGGGGGCGTCTCGCCCGCCGCGTGCGCCGTGCGCTGCTCGGCCTGCTCGCCGTCGTCGTCGCCCTCGTCTGGGCCTTCCCGGTGTACTGGATGGTGCTGTCGTCGGTGCTCCCGGCGGCCCGGCTGCGCTCCGCGACGCCGTCGTTCCTGCCGACCAACCCCACGCTCGGCAACTACCGCCGGGTGCTCGACGGCTCGTCGTTCGGCTCGGCCCTGCAGATGAGCCTGGCGATCACCGGCCTGACCGTGCTCGCGGTGCTGGTCATCGCGTTCTTCGGGGCGCTGGCGATCAGCCGGTTCCGGTTCCGCGGCCGGCTCGCGTTCGTCGTCGCCGTGCTGTTCGTGCAGATGCTGCCGGCCGAGGGCCTGTTCATCGCGCAGTACAAGATGCTGTCGTCGGTGAACCTGCTCAACAGCGTCGTCGGCGTCACGGTCCTCTACACGGCGGCCGTGGTCCCGTTCACGATCTGGATGCTGCGGGGCTTCGTCGCCGGGGTGCCGATCGAGCTCGAGGAGGCCGCCATGGTCGACGGGCTCAGCCGCACCAAGGCGTTCCTGCGGATCACGTTCCCCCTGCTCGCCCCCGGGCTCGTCGCGTCCGGCGTCTACGCGTTCCTGCAGGCCTGGAACGAGTTCACCGTCGCGCTGGTCGCCCTGCCCGCCGAGTCGGCCCAGACGCTCCCGCTGTGGCTGCGCACCTTCCTGGCCGCGTCCGCCAACCGCGGCGTCGACTGGGGCGAGGTCATGGCCGCCTCGACGCTCATCGCCGTGCCCGTGATCGTGTTCTTCCTCATCGTGCAGGGCAGGATGACGTCGGGACTGGTGTCCGGAGCGGTGAAGGGCTGACGTGGACGAGGTGATCACCTGGCCCCGCGAGGACGTCGCGGGGCCCCGGGCGACGGCTGCGCCGACCGGCTGGTCCGTGGGCCTCGACGTCGGCGGGACGAAGACGCTCGGCGTGCTCGTCGGGCCCGACGGGGAGACCGGCGCCGGGCTGCGGCTGCCGACGCGCCGGGGCGGCGACGCCGTCGCGACCACCGCGGCCGAGGCCGTGCGGCGCCTGGTCGAGGAGGCGGGGCTCGTCCCCGGCGACCTCCTCGGCGTGGGCATCGGGCTGCCCGGCATCGTCGACCCGGCGACCGGGCGCGTCGAGCACGCCGTGAACCTCGGGATCGAGGCCGGCGTGCCGCTCGCCGCCCAGGTGTCCGCCGCGCTCGGGGGCGTCGCCGTGCGGCTGGAGAACGACCTCAACGTCGCCGCGCTCGGCGCCGCGCACCTGCTGCCCGACCCCGCGCCGGACCTCGCGTTCCTGGCGCTCGGCACGGGCCTCGCCGCCGGGCTGGTGCTCGACGGCCGGCTCCGGCGCGGCGCGAGCGGCGTCGCGGGGGAGATCGGCCACCTCGTGCACGTGCCCGGCGGCCTGCCCTGCCCCTGCGGCCAGCGCGGGTGCCTGGAGCAGTACGCTTCCGGGAGTGCGCTGGGCGCCGCCTGGGCCGGGCTCGCCGACGGCCGGCCCGACGACCGCCCCGCACCCGTCGCGCTGTTCGAGGCGGCCGCCACCGGCGACCCGGCCGCGCTCGCGGTGCGGGACCGGTTCGCGGACGCCGTCGCCGCAGCCGTGCGGGTGCTGCTGCTGACCACCGACGTGGCGCACGTGGTCGTCGGCGGCGGGGTGAGCGAGCTCGGTGACCCGCTGCTCGACGTCGTGCGCGCCGAGCTGGACCGTGTGGCCCGGGACTCGCCGTTCCTGGCCGCGATGCACATGGCGGAGCGGGTCAGCCTCGCGCCGCGCGGAGTGCCGGTGGGTGCCGTGGGTGCCGCGCTGGTCGGACGGAAGGAGTCCTGATGGAGGTCGTCATCGCACCCGGGCCGGAGCTGGCCCGGCTCGCGGCCGACACGGTCGAGCAGGTGCTGCGCGCCCGCGCCGCGGAGGGCCGGCACGCGGTCCTCGGCATCGCGACGGGGTCCAGCCCGCTGGCCGTGTACGACGAGCTCGCGCGGCGGCACACCGAGGAGGGCCTGTCCTTTGCCGGGGTGCGCGCGTTCATGCTCGACGAGTACGTCGGGCTGCCCGCCGACCACCCCGAGCGGTACCGCAACGTCATCGAGAAGGAGTTCGCGTCGCGGGTCGACATCGACCCCGCCGACGTGCAGGGCCCCGACGGGCTGGCCTCCGACATCCCGGCCGCCTGCGCGGCCTACGAGGCGGCGATCACCGAGGCGGGCGGCGTCGACGTCCAGCTCCTCGGCGTCGGCACCGACGGTCACATCGCCTTCAACGAGCCCGGCTCCTCGCTCGCCTCCCGCACCCGGATCAAGACCCTCACCCGGCAGACCCGCGAGGACAACGCCCGGTTCTTCGACGGGGACGTCGACCGCGTGCCGACGCACTGCCTGACCCAGGGGCTCGCGACGATCATGTCGGCCCGGCACGTGCTGCTCCTCGCGACCGGGAAGCACAAGGCCGAGGCCGTGCACCAGCTCGTCGAGGGCCCCGTCAGCGCGATGTGGCCGGGCACCGTCCTGCAGCACCACCCGCACGCGACGGTCCTGGTCGACGAGGCCGCCGCGAGCCGCCTGCAGCTCGCGGCGTACTACCGCGAGACCTTCGACGCCAAGCCCTCCTGGCAGGGCATCTAGCCGGCCGGGCGGCCGCCCCGCCGGGCGGCCGCCCCGTCCGCCGAGGTCGTCACTCCGTCACGAGGTCGTCAGTCCTGCGGGACGACCTCGTGACGGAGTGACGACCTCGCGCATCGGGACGCGCGACGCCTCCGTGGCGACGCGCCGGCGGTCGTCCCCAGGTGTTGTCGCCGTGCTGGTCAGCGGCCGTCGTGACGGGCAGCCTGACGGGATGTCGACGAGCTCGGGAGCAGGCCGGGGAACGGCGTGGGACGCGGTACGGGACGGCGTGCTGCTCTCCCGGGACGCGCTCCCGGAGGACATGCGGCGCGTGCGGTCGGATGCCGCATGGCGGCGGCTGCGGCGTGGCGCCTACCTCCCGCCTGCCACGGGCCCGGAGGCGGAGCACCTCGCGCGCCGACGCGCCGCCGTCGCCCGGGTGCGCGCCGTGCACGCCGACCAGCGCGCGCCCGCCTGGTTCAGCCACCTGACGGCCGCTCTGCTGTGGGGCTGCGACGTGCTCGAGGTGCCGGACCTCACGCACGTGGTGCAGCGCAGCCGGCCCCACGTCCACGGCGACCCGGCCGTCGCCCGGCACCACGGCGACGTGGCGGACGCGGACCGGGACGTCGTCCAGGGTCTCCCGGTGACCGGGCTGGCACGGACGCTCGTCGACTGCGCGGGTACGCTGCCGCGCGAGGCCGGCGTCGTGGTCGCCGACTCGGCTCTCCGCCTGGGCGCGGACCCTGCGCGCGTCGCCGCCCTGGTCGCCGAGCGGGCGGGGCGACGGGGTGTCGCGGCTGCTCGGGAGGTGCTCGCGTTCGCCGACGGGCGGGCGGAGTCGCCGGGGGAGTCGCTGACGCGGTGGCACCTCGCGAGGGCCGGACTGCCGCCGGGCGTGCCGCAGCTCGCCGTCACGACGCGGCTCGGGGTGTTCCGCGCCGACCTGGGCTGGCCGGACCGGGGCGTGCTCGTCGAGTTCGACGGCTTCGTGAAGTACACCGGCGCGTTCGGCCGGTCGCCGGCCACAGTGGTGTTCGAGGAGAAGCGGCGTCAGGACGCGCTCGAGGAGGCCGGCTGGCGCGTGCTCCGCGTCACCTGGACGGACCTCCGCGCACCGGCGACCCTGTCCCGCCGGGTGGCGACGGCCCTCGACCTGCCGCGAGGTCGTCACCACGACACGAGGTCGTCCCGCAGGACTGACGACCTCGTGCAGGACTGACGACCTCGTGCAGGACTGACGACCTCGTGGGCGCGGCGGGGAGGCGGCGACGGCGGGGCGGGGCGGGTCGCGGCCGGCGGGGCGGGAGCGGGCGGGGTGCGGGTCGTCACAGCGGGGGTGTCGGAGGGGCCGCGTACGATGGACGGCATGAGTGAGCCCCTGCCGCCGAGCACCGAGCCGGACCGACTCTCGGACCCCAGCACCGGCACCGGCACCGGGCTGCTGGAGCGCCCGGAGGAGCAGCTCGCCGAGCCGGGGGACCACGAGCGCTTCGCGCACTACGTGCGCAAGGAGAAGATCATGGAGTCGGCGCTGTCCGGCAAGCCCGTGGTCGCGCTGTGCGGGAAGGTCTGGGTGCCGGGCCGCGACCCGAACAAGTTCCCGGTGTGCCCCGTGTGCAAGGAGATCTTCGAGGGTCTCCGCGAGCCGCAGGACGGCGGTGACGGCGGCTCCGGCTCGGGGTCCGGCGGTCGCCGCTGGGGCGGCTTCGGCCGCGGCAAGGGCTCGGGCGACTCCTCCGGCGGACAGTGACCGCCGCGGACCGCCCGTCGTCCGCACCCGCCACGCACGCGTCCACGTCGGCCGCCTCGCACCTGCCGCCGGCGTTCCCGGGGCGTGCGCCGTGGGGGACGGCGGGGAAGCTGCGCGCCTGGCAGGCCGAGGCGCTCGAGCAGTACATGGCCACCGGCCCGCGGGACTTCCTCGCGGTCGCGACGCCGGGCGCCGGCAAGACGACGTTCGCCCTGCGGATCGCCACGGAGCTGCTGCAGGCGGGGATCGTGCGCCGGGTGACCGTCGTCGCGCCCACCGAGCACCTCAAGCACCAGTGGGCCGACGCCGCCGCGCGGGTGGGCATCAAGCTCGACCCGAACTTCAAGAACGCGCAGGGCCGGCACGGCCACGGGTTCGACGGCGTCGCGCTCACCTACGCGGGCGTCGCGGCGAAGCCGGCGCTGCACGCGGCCCGCACCACGGCCGCCCGCACGCTGGTGATCCTGGACGAGGTGCACCACGGCGGCGACGCGCTGTCCTGGGGCGACGCTGTCCGTGAGGCGTTCGAGGGCGCGACCCGGCGCCTCGCGCTCACCGGCACGCCGTTCCGGTCGGACACCGCGGCGATCCCGTTCGTCGAGTACGAGCGCGGCGTCGACGGCATCCGGCGCAGCAAGGCCGACTACACGTACGGGTACGCCGAGGCGCTCCGGGACCACGTGGTCCGCCCCGTGCTGTTCCTCACGTACTCCGGGTCGATGCGCTGGCGCACGAAGGCGGGCGACGAGATCAGCGCCCGCCTGGGGGAGCCGCTGACCAAGGACATGACCGCGCAGGCGTGGCGCACGGCGCTCAACCCGGACGGCGAGTGGATCCCGTCGGTGCTGGCCGCCGCGGACCGCCGCCTGACCGAGGTCCGCCGCTCGGTGCCCGACGCCGGGGCGATGGTCATCGCGACGGACCAGACGGACGCCCGCGCGTACGCCGGTCACCTCGCCCGGATCACCGGGAAGTCGCCCACGGTGGTCCTGTCGGACGACGAGGGGGCCAGCGCCCGGATCGACGAGTTCTCGGACTCCGACGACCGGTGGCTGGTCGCGGTGCGCATGGTGTCCGAGGGCGTCGACGTCCCGCGGCTCGCGGTCGGCGTGTACGCGACGAGCGCGGCCACGCCGCTGTTCTTCGCGCAGGCCATCGGGCGGTTCGTGCGCGCCCGCAAGCGCGGGGAGACGGCGTCGGTGTTCCTGCCGAGCGTCGCCCCGCTGCTGGCGCTCGCCAACGCCCTGGAGGTCGAGCGGGACCACGCCCTGGACCGACCGCTCACGGCGGAGGAGCAGGGCGAGGACTACCACCCCGAGGACGCGCTGGTCGCCGAGGCGAACCGGTCCGAGAAGGGCTCCGACGCGCTGCAGGGCACGTTCGAGGCGCTGGAGGCGCAGGCGTCGTTCGACCGCGTGCTGTTCGACGGCGGCGAGTTCGGGACGGGCGCGGACGTGGGCTCCGAGGAGGAGCTCGACTTCCTCGGGCTGCCCGGCCTGCTGGACCCCGACCAGGTGACGACCCTGCTCCGGCAGCGCCAGGCGAGCCAGCAGAGCGCGAAGAAGGGCCGCGCGCAGGCCGCCGAGGACCGCGCCGAGATGGATCACCGCAAGCAGGCCGAGCTGCGCAAGGAGCTCGCCCAGCTGGTCGGCGCGTGGGCCCGGCGCAGCGGCCAGCCGCACGGCGCGGTGCACACCGAGCTGCGGCGGCGGTGCGGGGGGCCGGAGGTCGCGCTGGCCGACCCGGCGCAGCTCGAGGCGCGGGTGACGATGCTCCGCGGGTGGTTCGTCGGCAAGCGCTGACGCACGTCACACCCGCGGCGACGCCGCAGGTCAGCGCGGCGCGCATACCAGGGAGCGCCGCCGGCGCAACCGGGGCGTTCGACGTGCCGAACCGTCCGATCCCTGCCAGTGTCATTCCTGTGAACAGGGCGTTCGCCGGGAATCAGACCCGGCGGACCATGGAGCAGGGGGACGGAAGGAGCGCTGGAATGCCTACGTGGCTGATCCTCGTCATCATCGGTGTCGTGCTGCTGGTCCTCGGCGTGGCCGTGGAGGCGGCGAAGTTCCTCCTCTGGATCGGTATCGCCGTGCTGGTCGTCAGCCTGATCCTCGGCCTGCTGCGCCGGGGCAAGGCCCGCGTCTGACGACGCGCACCGAGCACGACAGCGCCCGCGCTCCCTGGTGACAGGGGGCGCGGGCGCTGTCGCGCTCGGGGGAGTCCGGGTCAGAGCGTCCGGGTGACCGTCGGCAGCGCGGCCTCGTCGGCGGACAGGCGCCGGGCACCGCGGGGCAGCTCCTCGCGGGACGCCGCGTGGCGTGCGGTCGCCGCCGCGACGCCTTCGGGGCCGGTCCAGCCGGGCTGCACGGCGCCGTCGACCACGAGCGGGACCACGAGGCCCCGCAGGTCCTCGCTGTCCGGCACCCAGTCCCGCACGGCCTCGTCGGCCCCGCCGACCACGACCTCCTCGACCGCGCGACCGTCGCCGTCCAGGCGGCGGGCGGCGGTCTTGCGGCCCCCGACGGACTCCTTGGCGAACGACGCCTTCGCGACGGGCGCGAGCCGGCCGTCGGCGCCCTCGCGGGCCACGAGCTTGTAGACCATCCCGCAGGTGGGGGCGCCGGAGCCGGTGACGAGCGAGGTGCCGACGCCGTAGGAGTCGACCGGCGCCACGGCCAGCGCGGCGATGGCGAACTCGTCCAGGTCGGACGTCACGACGATCTTCGTGTCGCGCGCGCCGAGGCCGTCGAGCTGGGCCCGCACCTCCTGGGCGAGCACCCCGAGGTCGCCGGAGTCGAGCCGCACGGCGCCGAGCCCCGGACCGGCGGCCTTGACCGCCCGCTCGACGCCGCGGCGCACGTCGTAGGTGTCCACGAGCAGCGTCGTCCCCGGCCCGGCGGACGCGACCTGCGCGGCGAACGCGGCCTCCTCGTCGTCGTGCAGCAGCGTGAACGCGTGCGCCGCGGTGCCGATCGTCGGCAGCCCGTACCGGCGGCCGGCCTCGAGGTTGGACGTCCCGGCGAACCCGGCGACGGCCGCGGCCCGGGCGGCGGCGACGGCGGCCTGCTCGTGCGCCCGGCGCGCGCCCATCTCCAGGCACGGGCGGCCGATCGCGGCGCTGGTCATGCGGGACGCCGCCGAGGCGATCGCGGAGTCGTAGTTGAGGATCGACAGCACGAGCGTCTCGAGCAGCACCGCCTCGGCGAACGTGCCCTCGACCGTGAGCACGGGGGAGTGCGGGAAGAACATCTCGCCCTCCGCGTACCCGCGGATCGTCCCGGTGAACCGGTACCCGGCGAGGAACTCCAGCGTGGCGTCGTCGACGACCCCCTCGGCGGCCAGCCAGTCGAGCTCCTCGGCGCCGAACCGGAAGTCGTCCAGCGCCTCGAGCACCCGGCCGGTGCCCGCGAGGACCCCGTACCGGCGCCCGTGCGGGAGGCGGCGGGTGAACACCTCGAACACGCAGCGGCGCCCGGCGGTGCCGTCGGCGAGGGCTCCCTGGAGCATCGTGAGCTCGTAGCGGTCGGTCAGCAGCGCGGTGCTCATGACGACACCGTAAGCGCCGGTGCGGGCAGCGCGCCGGGTCAGGGCACCTACAGTGGACGGGTGTCCGTGGAGATCGCACCCGAGGAGACCGCCCACGTCGAGGGCGCCCTCGCCGACACCTGGGTGACGATCGTGTGGAACGACCCGGTCAACCTGATGTCCTACGTCACCTACGTGTTCCGGTCGTACTTCGGCTACCCGCAGGCGAAGGCGGAGAAGCTGATGCGCGAGGTGCACGAGCAGGGCCGCTCGGCGGTGTCCTCGGGCGGCCGGGAGCAGATGGAGGTGGACGTGCAGGCCATGCACTCCTTCGGCCTGTGGGCCACGCTGCAGCGGAGCGACGCGTAGGTGCGGGCGTTCCGGCGGGAGGGCGACGCGCTCGTCGCGGAGGTCGAGCCCGGTGAGCGCGAGGTGCTGGCGACCGTCGTCGCGGACGTCGCGGAGCTGCTGGGCGGCGGGCGGCTCGAGGAGCGCACCCCGCTGGTCGGCCACCCGGACGCGGGGTCCGTCGGGCTGCGGCTGCGGCTGGACCCGCTGCCCGCACCCGACGACCCCGCGGTGCTCCGGCTGCTGCCCGACGCGTCGCGCGACGAGCCCGAGGTCGCCGCGGAGTTCCGGCGCCTGACCGAGGACGACCTGCGGCAGCAGAAGATCGACCGGCTGGCGGATCTGTTCGACCGGCTGACGGCGGACGAGGACCCGGACGCCGCGGACGACGACGAGCCGGCCCGGGCCTCGTCCCGCCGCCGGCACCGCGCGCGCGGCCGCCACGCCGCCGCCACCGTCGTCCGGGTCCCGAAGGACCAGGCCCCGGCCCTCGCCGCGACGCTCACCGACATCCGCCTGGTGCTCGGCGAGCGCCTGGGCGTCACGGACGAGGAGGAGAGCGACCGGCTGGAGCGGGACGTGGTCCGCGCCGACCCGGCCACCGACGACCGCGCCGCGCAGGCCCGGCAGTACCTCGGCTCGGTGTTCCTGGCGCTCGGGTGGTGGCAGGAGACCCTGATGGCGTGCCTGCTGGCGGACCTGCCGGACGTGCCTGAGGGCGGCGGGGCCGGGTCCGCGCGCGGACGGCGTTAGGCTCGGACTCGTGAACGACGCTCCCATCGGGATCTTCGACTCCGGGGTGGGTGGCCTCACCAACGCGCGGTCGATCATCGACCAGCTGCCGCACGAGTCGGTGCTCTACATCGGCGACACCCTCAACACCCCGTACGGCCCCAAGCCGTTGGCCGCGGTGCGCGCGCACGCCCTCGAGGTGATGGACGACCTGGTCGACGCGGGCGTGAAGATCCTGGTCATCGCGTGCAACACGGCGTCCTCCGCCGTGCTGCGGGACGCGCGCGAGCGGTACACGCTGCGCAAGGGCATCCCCGTGGTCGAGGTGATCCTGCCCGCGGCCCGCCGGGCGGTCGCCGCGACCCGCACCGGCCGGATCGGCGTCATCGGCACCAAGGCGACCGTGGAGTCGCGCGCGTACGACGACGCGTTCGCCGTCGCCCCCGGGGTCCGGCTGACCACGCAGGCGTGCCCGCGGTTCGTGGAGTTCGTCGAGGCGGGCGTCACGTCCGGGCCGGAGCTGCTGAGCGTCGCGGAGGAGTACCTCGGGCCCGTCCGGGACGCCGGGGTCGACACGCTGGTGCTCGGCTGCACGCACTACCCGCTGCTCACCGGCGTCATCTCGTACGTCATGGGCGAGGACGTCACCCTCGTGTCCAGCGCCGAGGAGACCGCGAAGGACGTCTACCGCACGCTCGTGGCCCACGACCTCGAGCGCGACCCCGCCGCCGGCCCCCCGGAGCACCGGTTCCTGGCGACGGGCGACCCGGAGCCCTTCGCGCACCTCGCGCGCCGGTTCCTGGGCCCCGAGGTCCGGCACGTCGAGGAACGCCAGGCCCTGCGCTGACGGCCCGCGCCGACCGCCCGGTGGGCGGCGCCGTGACGAGCGACACGGACCCGGCCCGGCCGTTGCCCGGACGCGACCCCGCGCCGCACGGCATCATGGCTCACGGGCCGCCGCCGGACGTCGGACTGGCGACCGTCGACGGGGAGTGGTGCCGATGAGGCTCGTGGTCGTGGGCAGTGCGGGGTCGTTCCCGGGCCCGGACGCGGCAGCGTCCTGCTACCTGGTCCAGGCCGAGGGCCCGGACGGGGCGGGCGGGACCCGCACGTGGAGCGTCCTGCTGGACCTGGGCAACGGCGCGCTGGGGCCCCTCCAGCGGCACATCGCGCCCGCCTCGCTCGACGCGGTCGCGATCAGCCACCTGCACGCCGACCACGTCGCCGACGTCGTGGTGCTCGGCGTGATGCTGCGCTACGACCCGCGCGGGCTGCGCCCGGAGCCGCTGCCGCTGTTCGGGCCCGAGGGCGTCCGGGAGCGGCTCGCGCAGCTGTCGGGGCACGACCCGGCGACCGACACGACGGACCACCTGACGCTCGGCACGTGGCGTGCGGGGGAGCCGGTCCGGATCGGGCCGCTCACCATCGAGCCCGTGCCGGTCGAGCACCCGGTGCCGGCGTTCGGGTTCCGGGTGACCGGCCCGTCGGCCGCCGACCCGGGGCGCACCGTGACCCTCGCGTACACCGGGGACACCGACGAGTGCGCCGGGCTCGACGACCTCGCCCGCGGCGCGGACCTGCTGCTCGCCGAGGCCGCCTACCTGGAGTCGACCCCGCACGCCCCGCGTGGCGTCCACCTCACCGGCCTGCGCGCCGGGCGGGCGGCGCAGCGCGGCGGTGCGCGGCGGCTGGTCCTCACGCACCTGGTGGCCTGGAACGACCCGTCCGCCAGCCTCGCGGAGGCGACGGGCGTGTACGACGGGCCGGTCGACGTCGCGCGCCCCGGGATGGTCGTCGAGCTCTGACGCACGCCCCGCGTGCCGGCCGGGGCGACAGGGCTCGTGGGTGGTCCGGGCTACCCTCGTGGGCATGACCTCGGACTCCTCCACCAGCCCCGCCGTGCCCTCGACCGGGGGCCCCCGCGCGGACGGCCGCGCCGCCGACGAGCTGCGGCCCGTCTCGATCACCCGTCGGTACCTCGACGCCGGTGAGGGCAGCGTGCTGGTCGAGTTCGGCGGCACCAAGGTGCTGTGCGTCGCGTCCTTCACGGCCGGGGTGCCGCGCTGGCGCAAGGGCTCCGGCGAGGGCTGGGTGACCGCCGAGTACGCGATGCTGCCCCGCTCGACCACCACCCGCTCGGACCGGGAGTCCGTGCGCGGGAAGATCGGTGGCCGCACGCACGAGATCTCCCGCCTGATCGGCCGCTCGCTGCGCGCGATCATCGACGTCGCCGCGCTCGGCGAGAACACCATCGTCCTGGACTGCGACGTCCTGCAGGCCGACGGCGGCACCCGTACCGCGTCGGTCACGGGGGCGTACGTGGCGCTCGCGGATGCCGTGGCGTGGGGCATCGCCCAGGGGTCGGTGAACCCGAAGAAGACCGTGCTGCGGGACTCCGTGTCGGCGGTGAGCGTCGGCATCGTCGACGGCCTGCCCGTGCTGGACCTGCCCTACGTCGAGGACGTGCGCGCCGAGACGGACATGAACGTGGTCGTCACCGGCTCGGGCGACTTCGTCGAGGTGCAGGGCACGGCCGAGCACGCGCCGTTCAACCGCGGGGAGCTGGACTCCCTGCTCGACCTCGCGCTGGTCGGCACGACGGAGCTCGCGCGGGTTCAGGCGGAGGTGCTGGCGGTGCCGGCGTCCGAGGGCACCGTCACGGTCCGCGGCGGCTCGGCGGTGCGCGCATGACCGGACCGGCCCGCCTGGTCCTGGCGACCCACAACGCCCACAAGGTCGGCGAGCTCCGCGCGATCCTCGTGCCGGCGCTCCCCGGGCTGGACCCGGCCTCCGTGGTCGGCGCCCGCGACGTCGGCGCGCCGGAGCCCGTCGAGGACGGCGTGACGTTCGCCGAGAACGCGCTGATCAAGGCCCGCGCCCTCGCCCGGCACACCGGCCTGCCCGCCGTGGCCGACGACTCCGGCCTGTCCGTCGACGTGCTCGGCGGCGCTCCCGGGATCTTCTCCGCCCGGTGGTCCGGGCGGCACGGCGACGACCGGGCGAACCTCGACCTGCTCCTGGCCCAGCTCGCGGACATCGCGTCCGAGCACCGTGCCGCCCGGTTCACCTGCGCGGCCGCTCTGGTCACGCCGGACGGCACCGAGCACGTCGAGATCGGCCACCTGCCCGGCACGCTCGCCCGGGCGCCGCGAGGGGACAACGGCTTCGGGTACGACCCGGTGCTCGTCCCCGAGGGCGACACGCGCACCTGCGCGGAGCTGTCCCCGGAGGAGAAGAACCGCATCTCCCACCGCGGCCAGGCGTTCCGCGCGCTCGTGCCGGCGATCGTCGCGGCGCTCCGCGAGCGGTCCGCCGCCGACCGGCCCGCGGGCGGCTGAGGGCGCGCGTGGCTGACGTCCACCTCGTCGCGGACGCCCTCACCTTCGGCTACCCGGGACGACCGGTCCTCAACGCCGTCGGCATGTCGGCGTCCGCCGGCGACCGCGTCGGCGTCGTCGGGGAGAACGGGGCCGGCAAGACCACCCTGCTCCGGCTGCTGGCGGGCGACCTCGTGCCGACCGCGGGGGAGGTCCGGCGCACCGGGTCCGTCTCGGTGGTCCGGCAGGAGCTCGACGTCCCGCCGGGCTCGACCGTCGGGGACCTGATCCGCCGCACCGCGGGGCACGTGCGTGCGGCGGCGGCCCGGCTGGACCAGGTCATCGCCGGCTTCGACCACGAGGGCGGGGACCTCGCGGCGCTGACGGACGCCCTGGCCGCCGTCGAGCGGCTCGCCGCGTGGGACGTCGACCGGCGCGTGGACGAGGCGCTCACCCGGTTCGGCGCCCCCCGCGACCCCGCGCGCCGGCTCGACACGCTCAGCGTGGGCGAGGGCTACCGGGCGCGGCTGGCCTGCCACGTCGCGGAGCGGGCGGACATCCTGCTGCTCGACGAGCCCACGAACCACCTCGACGTCGGCGGCATCGACTACCTGACCGCCCAGCTGCAGCAGTGGCCGGGGGTCGTCGTCATCGTCACGCACGACCGGCGCCTGCTGGACGACGTGATGACCGCGATCCTCGACCTCGACCCGTCGATGGACGGCCGGCCCGTGCTCTACGGCGCGACCCGCTACGCCACCTACCGGTTCGCCAAGGACCAGGCGCTGCGGCGGTGGCGCGCCCGTTACGCGCAGGAGCGCAAGCGCGCCGAGAAGCTCGCCCGCCGGCTCGACGAGTCCTACGAGGGCCTCTCGGACGAGTGGCGGCCCCCGAAGGGCTCGCAGAAGCACCGTCGGGCCACCCGCGCGCGCATCCACGTGAAGGCCGCCGACCGGCTGGTGCAGAAGCTCGAGGCCGAGGCGGTCGAGGTGCCCGTCCCGCCGCCCGCGCTCGCGTTCCCGGACCTGCCGTCGCTGCCCGTCGGGTACGAGGGCGGGCCGCTGCTCGAGCTCCGGGCGCCGCGCGTCGCCGGTCGGCTCGACCTCCCGGGCGTGCGCGTCGACCTGCCGCCCGCCGGCCGGCTGCTGGTCACCGGCCCGAACGGTGCGGGCAAGTCGACGCTGCTCGCGGCGCTCACGGGCCAGGCGCCGCTCGACCGCGGGCAGCGCTCGGTGGCGCACGGCGTCCGCCTCGGCGTGCTCGTGCAGGACGACGACAGCCCCGCGCGGCTGCGGATGACGGGGTTCGACGCCGCGGCCCGCCGCGCGCTTGAGCTCCTCGCGTCCGGCGCGCTGGACCCGGCGCACGTGCTGCCGGTCGCGGCGCTCGGGCTGCTGGAGGAGGAGGACCTCGACCGCCCCCTCGGCGAGCTCTCGGTCGGGCAGCGCCGGCGGTTCGAGCTGGCGGCGGCCCTCGTCGCCGCGCCGCACGTCCTGGTGCTCGACGAGCCCACGAACCACCTGTCGATCGCGCTCGTCGACGAGCTCACCGAGGCGCTGCGGATGACGTCGGCGGCGGTCGTCGTCGCGACCCACGACCGCGCGATGCGCGCGGACCTGTCCGACTGGCCGTCGATCGAGCTCTGACGGCGGCGATCCCGCTCAGCGCGGGGCGTCGACGGCGTCCGGCCCCGGCGCGGCGGCGACCGCACCCGGGGTCCCCGGCAGCACCCGCTCCAGCAGCCGCACGAGCACCGCGAGCACGAGGAAGCCGACCGCGACGGCCGCGGTGTTGCGCACCGCGGTGGACAGGCCGATCGCCCCCGCGTCGAGGAACGGGTACGGGTACCAGCCCGCGACGGAGCCCCGCACGAACGTGTACGCGATCCACGCCAGCGGGTAGGCCACGGCCCACGCGACGGTGGAGCCGCCGAACCGCGGCCGCGGCCCGACGAGCAGCCACACCAGCCACGCCCCGACGGGGGTCACGGTGTGCAGCAGGAGGTTCGCCAGCCGGCCGCTGGGGGTGAGCACCGCCGCGGAGTCGGCGAGGACCGCGTGGTAGACCACGCCCGTCACCCCGATGCACAGCAGCGCGTCGAGGTGCAGGACCGCCCGCACCCGCCCCGTCCGGAGCGGCTGCGCGGCGAGCAGCCCCGATGCCACGGCGACGAGGATGTTCGACTGGATGGTGAAGTACGAGAACAGCCGGGTCAGCCGCTCCGCCATGGTCCCCGCGTCGCCCGGCCCGTCCGCCAGCGCGCGCCCGAGCTCCAGCAGCACCCCCGCGGTCGCCGCCAGCGCCAGCAGCGCGTGCAGCGTTCGGGTGACCGTCAGGGAGCGCGTCGTCGGCGCGGCGGCGGCCACGGGTCAGGGCATCCGGCCGACGTGCGCCATCGCCTGCCGCAGGAGCACGCCCTGCCCGCCGTTCATCTCCACCTGCACCTGCTCGCTGCACGCCTCCTCGGGCGTCAGCCACGCGAGGTCGAGGGCGTCCTGCTGCGGCCGGCAGTCGCCCGTGACCGGCACGACGTACGCGAGGGACACGGCGTGCTGGCGGGGGTCGTGGTACGGCGTGACGCCCGGGGTCGGGAAGTACTCCGCGACCGTGAACGGCTGCGGGGTCGGCGGGACCTGCGGCAGCGCGACCGGCCCCAGGTCCTTCTCGATGTGCCGCAGCAGCGCGTCGCGCACCCGCTCGTGGTACATCACGCGGCCGGAGACCAGCGCCCGGGACATCACGCCCTCGGGGGTGACCCGCAGCAGCAGGCCGACCGCCACCACGTCGCCGGAGTCGTCCACCCGCACGGGCACGGCGTCCACGTAGAGCAGGGGCAGGGAGCGGCGCGCCGCCGCGATGCCCTCGGGACTCAGCCACCCGGAGGGGCGCTCGGGCTCGCGGGGCAGGTCAGCCGTGTCGGTCACCTGGCAGTTGTACCCCGCACGAGCCCCCGCGGCCCACCCCGACTCGCGGGTCGGACGGCTGCGGCGCGCGGGCGGCCTCGGGCACGGGAATACTGGAACAGGTCCGGACGCTCTACTGGCGTCAATCCAGACAACAGGAGGCGACAGATGGCGACGACCGAGCTGACGGCCGACAGCATCCAGCAGACGATCACCGAGAACGACATCGTGCTGGTGGACTTCTGGGCCGACTGGTGCGGTCCGTGCAAGCGTTTCGGCCCGATCTTCGAGCAGTCCTCGGAGGCGCACCCCGACATCGTGCACGCGAAGGTCGACACCGAGGCCGAGCAGCAGCTCGCAGCCGAGCTCCAGATCACGTCGATCCCGACGCTGATGGCCTTCCGCGAGGGCATCCTCGTGTTCAACCAGGCGGGTGCCCTGCCGGGCCCGGCGCTGGAGCAGGTCGTCGACGCGGTGAAGGCGCTGGACATGGACGACGTCCGCGCGCAGATCGCGGCGGCCGGGGCCACGCAGAACTGACCCCCGCACCACACTCGCGACGCCCCCGCACGCCACCGCGTGCGGGGGCGTCGTCGTGTCGGCGTCGACGCCCCGCGGGCGGACGGCCTGCGCAGGCGCGACGTGCGTCCTAGAGTCGCGGCATGCCGACCTCCACGCTGCCCGCCGGCCACGCCGACCTGCTCGAGCGCCCGCTGTTCGCCCACCTCGCGACCGTGCGGCCGGACGGGTCGCCGCAGTCGTCCGTCATGTGGTTCGTCTGGGACGGGGAGGTGCTGCGGTTCACGCACACCAGCACCCGGCAGAAGTTCCGCAACATCCAGCACGAGCCGCGCGTCGCGCTCTCCGTGGCCGACCCCGACGACGAGTACCGCTACCTGGAGATCCGCGGCACCGTCGAGAGCGTCGAGCAGGACGACGCCGAGGCGTCGTTCTACCGGTCGCTGCAGGTGCTGAGCGAACGCGTAGATGCGAATCGGCGTCCCGGATGCGAATCGATGCGAAGCTCCTGCAGCGATACGGCCCTAGTGCGCGTGGAATGCGAAAGTGGGCGGCCGCTGGTGGGTCCTGAGGCGGCCGCTCGACGGGAGATCACCGCGGCTAGCGCGCCGCCGCGCCACCGGACTCGGACATCCGGGTGAAGGACGGTCAACCCCGGGGCGATCAGCCGATACGTTCCGAGTCGTGTTGTTGACTGGATGGACTCTCGTCGCAGTGTGCGCCGGTCTCGGAGTCGCTGGCGCCGGTGTCACCTCGGTGCTCTTGCTCGGCCAGCCTCGGTGTACTCGCGTCGTCGTCGCGTGTGTTGTCGGAGCGTTTGTCGGGTGCTCTCGTGCCTGTCTGCTGGAGTGAGGCCGTACGGGGGGTGCGCCGTGGGAGGCGACCGGTACGCAGGTACCGCCTTGAGTGGCGCGAACGCCGTTGGACAAGACGTCCTGCCTCGCCGGCGAACTTCCCGAAGCGCGGCGGGTGGCCTTCAGCGAGGCGAGACGTCGACGTCTGCATCACCGGTGATCACGCCGGATGCGAGGCCCGATGCTGTGCCGCCCGTCATCGGCACCGGTTGGTCCTTCCGGCGCGAGCCCCCGTGTGTCCCGCCAAGGCAGCGCTCTCATTGGCTGGGCTAGTTGGACGACGATGACGCACGTTGTGTGGTTGCCGGGGCCGAGTCGTTCGTGTCCTAGGCCGTGTTGATACTTACCTCGTGGGAAGCAAGCAGCGGGGACTGCACTACTTCGTGGGTGCGAACGAGGACCGCACTGTGTTCGGTCACGCGTGGCGACTCTGGGCGCACGGCACGTCGTTCTACGTCGCTGCGCGCGATCCCTCGATCCAAGCGCTCAAGTTCAGCCTCCACGGCCCTGATCCACGACCCGGCCTGACGCCGAGCTTCAGGCTCTCGGCGTTCCCGGGGAGCACCAAGGCGGCCCTGCGCGTCGACGGCGGTGAGCTTCCGATGTTCTTCCCGGGCCGGAGAGTCCCTGGGGCCGACGGTGTCCGTCACGTCATGAAGTTCCGGTTCACGCATGACGCGTTCCTGCCGCGTCTTGGATCCGGCCGTGGCGCGGGAAAGAGCATCGGGCCCGACGCGAAGGGGATCATCGTCACAGCTCCTCCCACGCCGGCACAGGTGTCCGATCTCGACCTGTACGTGTCCGATGGTGACCCGCACATCCCCCCGGGTTCCGCCGAGGCCAACGCTCTTGTCGGACCGATCCGCAACGACGCCGGTCAGACCATCACGGGCGTGTCGCGCCGTTTTCCGATGTTGCGCATGCCGACGCCTGCGGCCGCAACCTCGCGAGCGCCGCTCCCGGATGAACCGGCCGTCCGGGGCGTCTGGATGGGCATGGGCGGATGCGGCTACGCGTGGGTAGTCGAGGGTGCCCTCTCGGCTCGTTGGTTCGAGCAGTCGTCGTCGGCGCTGCGCCGACCGGACGGACCCGAGGCTGTCACGACGAAGTGCGCGCTGGCCCCGCCGTGGGGTTGGGGCCCGGACGTCCTCTCTACGGTCATCCGAGTCCCGCGAGTAAGGATGGAACGGCCACGCGCCTGAACCACTGTCGCCACTTACATCGCGTTTCAGCGCGATTGATGGGACGAATGACCGAGTAGCGGAAGTTCGGCCATCAGTCAACCCCTTGTAGGGTCCACATCGTATGTGCCAGCATCGGCCCATCGACGCCGCAGGGGGCGGTGTCGAAGTTATTCGCAGGGGGAACTGTGAAGCGTTTTGGGATTGTGTCGCTGACTGCTGCTGTCTTGGTGGCAGTGTCCGGGAGTGTCGCGCACGCGGGCGTGGTGACGCCCCAGCACGATATCGTTTGCACGACCAGCATCGGTGGTGCCAGGGCGAACGGAACAACGGGTGTGGTCGTGAACGGCACCGTCCGCTGCAACGCTTCGGTGGACGTCGCCCTGACGACGATCCAGTTGCAGATCTACGAAGGCGGTCAGTGGAGGCTCTACGGCAACTCCTCGTCGACGTCCTCCACAGCGGCGAACATTAACATCTCGGACTCCGCCGCACGCAAGAGCGGCTGCTGGGCCTACCGTGGCGTCATCACGCGAGAGGCGCTCCACCACAACTGGGGGACGACCACGAAGTACGGAGAGTCGGCGAGCTTCTGCGGCTGACCGGGAGGACGCCGTGACGACGAGCAACGAACCGCCGTGGGACCTGATCGATCTCGATGCTGCGAAGCGTGCGGTGACGGCGAACGGTCCGACTACGGCGATCGCGCACCGCACTGGCAGTGGCTGCGCAGTCAGTGTGACCCGAGACGCCAGGTCTGGGTGGTATGTCGTCGTCGCTGTGGGCGACCGAGCTGACGTTCCGACAGTCGTGGAGCTTCTGCCACCTGACGAGACGAGGGTTCGACTAGCGGGCTCGATCGCTCCGGAAGAGGATAGCGGGCCGCGTTTGCATTACGCAGTAGCGCGAAACCCGGACCCGACAGAGTTGCGAATTCAGTCGGGTGGTGGGCCGTGGAATTCCGGATCGTTGAACTCGGAGACAGGCTGGTCGGCCGTTTGCCTTCGGACCGAGGTATTTTCGGAGGCAGTATCCGTCGAAATGAAGAGCGAGGCTGGCACGTGGGAATCGATCTCCGATTGAACGGGGTCTGACCCCGAGTCCCGTGAAGTGCAGAACATAGCTCAGCCGAGGTCGCGCTGCGGCGCGACCTCGGCTGAGCCATCTGGGCGGACACTCCTAGCGGTGCCCGTCATTCTGCACGGCCAGCATTCCGGCGTGGTGTAGCTCCGGCTCAGCGGGGTCGGAGATCAAGCCGTCGCAGGAGCTGGGCGTTGAGGGCGACGACGATGGTCGAGACGGACATCAGGATGGCTCCGACGGACATCGGCATGACGAAGCCGATCGGTGCGAGCACTCCTGCGGCGAGTGGTACGGCGACGAGGTTGTAGCCCGCGGCCCACCACAGGTTCTGCTTCATCTTGCGGTAGCTGGCGGCCGACAGGTCGATGACGGAGACCACGGAGCGCGGGTCGTCGCTGGCGAGGATGACGCCGGCGGAGGCGATGGCGACGTCGGTGCCGGCGCCGATCGCAATGCCGACGTCCGCCTGGGCGAGCGCGGGGGCGTCGTTGACGCCGTCGCCGACCATCGCGACGGTCCGACCCTCGCGCTGGAGCTCGGTGACCTTGGCGGACTTGTCCTCGGGGCGCACACCGGCGAAGACCCGGTCGATGCCGATCTCGGCGGCGACTGTGCGGGCGACGGCCTCGGCGTCGCCGGTGATCATGACAACGTCGACGCCGCGGTCGTGCAGCTCGCGGACGGCGGCGCGCGACTCCTCCCGGATCTCGTCGGCGAGCTTCAGGGCGCCGGCGAGGTGCCCGTCGACCAGGACGTGCAGGATGATCGCGCCCTCGGCGCGCCACTGCTCGAGGCCGTCGAGCTCGGTGACGCCGTGCTCGTGGAGCAGGTTCGGGCCGCCGACCTCGACGGTGCGTCCGCTGACCCGGGCGCGGACGCCGACGGCCGGTGACGAGGTGAAGTCGGCGGCTGTCGGGACCGAGAGGTGGGCTGCGGCGGTGACGATGGCGCGGGCGAGCGGGTGCTCGCTGTCGGCTTCCGCCGCGGCCGCCATCGTCAGGACATCGTCGTGCGGGAAGCCGGCGGCGGGGCGTACCTCGGTGACGGTGGGCTGGCCCTTGGTCAGGGTGCCGGTCTTGTCGAACACGACGGTGCCGACGGTTCGCATGCTCTCCAGGGCGAGGCGGTCCTTGACCAGGATGCCGCCGCGCGCGGCGCGCTCGGTGGCGATGGACACAACCAGGGGGATGGCCAGGCCGAGAGCGTGGGGGCAGGCGATCACCAGGACGGTGATGGTGCGGACCACGGCGTCGTCGGGCATCCCGACGATGGACCAGACGAGCGCGGTGACGGCGGCGGCGCCGAGTGCGAACCAGAACAGCAGGGCAGCGGCGCTGTCGGCCAGGCGCTGGGCGCGTGAGGACGAGCTCTGCGCCTCGAGGACGAGCCGCTGGATGCCCGCGAGGGCGGTGTCGTCACCGACGGCGGTCACGCGGAGCCGCAGTGCTGAGTCGGTCGCGACTGTGCCGGCGACGACCCGGTCCCCGGTGGCACGGCGCACGGTGCGGGACTCCCCGGTGACCATGGACTCGTCCATCTCGGCGGCGCCGTCGATGATCGCGCCGTCGGCGGGGACGCGAGCCCCGGGCCGCACGAGGACGATGTCGTCGACGGTGAGGTCAGCGGGGGCCACCCGCACGACGTCGTTGCCTTCGATGCGCTCGGCCTCGTCAGGCAAGAGCGCTGCCAGTGAGTCGAGGGCTGAGGTGGTCTGGGCGAGGGACCGCATCTCGATCCAGTGCCCGAGCAGCATGATCACGATGAGCAGCGCGAGCTCCCACCAGAAGTCGAGCTCGTGCGAGACGACCCCGAGGGTCGCAAGCCAGGAGGCGACGAACGCGACGCTGATCGCCAAAGCGATGAGCAGCATCATCCCGGGGCGCCGGGACCTCAGCTCCTCGGCGGCGCCGGTGAGGAAGGGCGCGCCGCCCCAGGCGAACATCACCGTGCCGAGCACGGGCGAGACCCATGACAGCCACACGAGGTCGGGCAGCTCGTAGCCGAGCAGCATCGCGAACATCCCGCTGGTCGCCACGACCGGGATCGCGAGCACGAGCATGACCCAGAACAGCCGCCGGAACTTCTCGACATGACCCGCGTGGCCGCCGTGCCCGGCGTGACCACCGTGTCCCGCGTGGGCGTCGTGGCCAGCGTCGGCGCCGTGCTCGGTGTGCGAGGTCTTCGGCTGGGGCGCGGTCATGACGTGCCCGTGGTGCTCGTCGTGCGGCAGGGCGGCCACGTCTTCCCGCATCGGCTGGGCTGCCTGGGGGTGTCCGGCGTGTCCGTCGCCCGGTGTCACCGGGTGGTCCCCGGTGTGGTGGTCGCGGCTCATGTCAGTGGCCCCTCTCGTCGACGTGGTCCACGTGGTGCTTGTCCTCGACGCGCTGTAACCGCATACCCCCGGGGGGTATTCCCTCGGGGGTCCAGGTCAGCCCACGCGGCCGAAGACGTTGTGCAGCTGAGCGATCCCGCGCAGCTGGCTCGATCGCCTCGCGTGGCGCCGGCGGGGTTCCTGCCACACCGGCATCGCCCGCGAGTGCCTCACGGCGTCAGGCGATCGCGGTGAGCAGGTCGCGGCACGCAGCCTCGCAGTCACGGCAAGCCTCGGCGCAGATGCGGCAGTGCTCGTGCATCCCGGCGTGCTGCTCGCACTCGTTCGCGCACGCGGTGCAGGCGGCGAGGCACGCCTCGAGGTGGACTCGGGTGATGTCAGCGTCGTCTCCGGTGTGCCGCGACAGGATGCGTGCGGTCGTGGCGCAGCTGTCCGCGCAGTCGAGGTTGGTGCGTACGCACCTGCGCAGCTCGGCGACCATCCCTCGCCGAGGCAGGCGTCGGCGCATGCTGTGCACGCTTGGGAGCACGCCGTGAGCGTGTCGATCACGCGCGCGAGCAGCTCGGTGTCGAGGCTGATGGTGCCTGGATAGGTCCGGAGCATCTCGGTCGTCTTCATGGCAGTCCCCGTTCATCTCTCGCCGGCGGCGGTTCGTCGGCGTTTTCGACGCTAGAAGGGCGCCGTTGGCGCTGCACGCGCTGCGGGGCCGCCAGCGGTGAAGTTTCGATCACGCCTGGCGACCGGTCCTCTGCCGGAGCGGCGGCGGCGGGCTACTTGCCACCCGACAGCGCCATGCCGTCGCCCGTGGCGGTAGCGCTGCCATCTGCCCCGTGCTGCGCGCGTTCGTTGGTCCCGGGCGTGGGCGCTCCGGGTCCGTGGCTGTGCCCGCGGCCCATGACGAGCATCATCGCGGCCATGCCCAACGGGCAGGCGAGCAGGGCCGCCCACCGCAGGGCTGCTGCGAGATCGACGCCGAACGCGAGAAGCAACGCCAGGACTGCCGCTGCTCCGATGGCCATGTGCTTGAGGTGGTGCCTGATCACGGGGTGCTCCGTCTGCTCGGTGGGATCGGTGTCGTTCCCATGCTCGACGTGCTCGATGGAGGGAGCCGCTCCTTGCGGGTGAAGGGTCGATGAAGCGATCTGGCGTGCTGTGGACAAGGCAACGCCACCGGCACGGGGGATGCACCGGTGGCGTTGCGGTCGTGGCGGTGTCACATCTCGGCGAGCAGCTGCTCCATCGTGTCGATCTCCGCGGTCTGGTCGGCGACGATCTTGCCGGCCAGCTCGAGGGCGTCCTGGTTGAGGCCGTTGGCCTGCTCCTCCTCGGACATGGTGATCGCGCCCTGGTGGTGCACGATCATCATCTCGAGGAACATGCGGTCGAACTCGGAGCCGGCGTCCTCCAGTTGCTGCATCTGGTCGTCGTCGGCCATGCCGGTGTGCCCACCGGAGTGGTCCATGCCGTCCATGTCGTCCTCGGCGCTGGGCGACTCCTCGCCCCAGGTCTCCAGCCACGACGTCATCAGGTCGATCTCGGGCTGATGCGCGAACTGGATGTCGCTGGCGAGCTGCTGCACCTCTTCGCTCTGCGCGCGGCCCTCGGCCAGGACGGCCATCTCCAGGGCGCCCTGGTGGTGCAGGATCATCATCTGCGCGAACTCGACGTCAGCGTCGTTGTGCTCCTCCGAGGTCGCGGCAGCGGACTCCGACTGGCTCGAGGTCGGCTGGTCCTCAGCTGTGTCTGCGCCGTTCGAGCAGGCGCTGAGCACGACTCCCAGAGCGAGCGACGCCGCCACGGCAGCGAACGCGCGGCTCTTCTTCGGGGACATGGGGTAACTCCTTTGGTCGGCTGTGATCGTCGCGACTCTCGTCAGGCGACGCTCTCGCTCGTCTCGGCGGCCGGGCTGGTCGTGGCGTCCTTGTCGTGGTCGGCGCACTGTTCTTGCCCGCCGCAGCAGTCCGTCATCTCGTCCTCGTCGGTCAGGGTGAACTGGCAGCACTGATCGCTCATGGTTGGTGTTCCTTCGGTTGGTCTTATGCGGGGAGGTTGGCCTGCGCCTGCTTGAGGAGCTCGTCGGGAGCGAGCCACATGGACGGGTAGTTGCCCGACCAGCGCCGGACCCCGTCGGCGTCGACGAGCACGAAGCTGTGGCCGGGAAGTCCTTCGTGCATCCCGGTGCCGAGGGTTCCGTACTGCTCGGACACGGTGCCGTCGTCCAGCAGGAACGGAGTCGTCACGCCGTAGGTGCTCATGTCCGCGGTGATCTGCTCGGCGGTGTTCATGACGATCGGCAGAACGGTGATGCCGGCCTCGGCGAACGCCGGGTCCTTCTCGATCTCGCCCATCTGCTGCAGGCAGGACCCGCACCCGGCGCCTTCGTTGAAGTAGAGGATGACCGGCGAGCCCTGGAAGTCGGAGAGGCGGACGGTGTCCCCGGCGGTGGTCTGCAGGGTGAAGTCGGGTGCGGGGCCGGCGTCCGTGGAGGTCACCTCGCGTGAGGTCAGCAGCGCCACGGTGACGACGGCAGCGACCAGGACGATCAGGAACGCGGAAGCGCTGGTCATGATGACCTTGCGTCGGCGTTCGTGCTGACGCTGGTCGTGGCGGACCTTGGCGAGGGCTGCGGCGCGCTGCTTACGGGCTGCCGTGGCGGACGTCATCGCGTTGCTCCTTCGTTGTGGTGCTCGTGGCAGCTCGCCTCGCTAGCGGGCGCACCGTCGGGCTCTGCTGCGTCGGGCCGCGCTCGGTGGGTGCGTCGACGCTCGGAGAGCGTCCCCCAGACGAACAGTGCTGCCACCGCCACCAGGGCGAGTCCGAGCAGCGGCTCGGGAACGGGCGCTGTCCAGTCCTCGAAGCGGGTGAAGATCTGCGTAAGGGTGCGCCCGATAGCCGCCTGCGCCTCGGTCCCGCGGGTCATGTCGGGGCTCCCGGCCAGGAGGATGACGGCGATGCCCATGACCGTGAACCCGATGGCAACAGCGATGTTCAGCGTGTTGGTGACCAGCGTCCGGCCGGCCACGCGCAGGCGCACGAGCCGCGGGTTCATCCACGTGCGGTCACGTAGGCGTGCCTTGTCCCAGACCAGCGCCATGACGAACAGGGGGAACACCATGCCGAAGACGTACGCGAGCCCGAGCAGCAGTCCCCCGGCGGCCGACCCGGAGAGCGCTGACAGGGTCATCACTCCAGCCAGGACGGGCGCGCAGCAGCTCGATGCGATCCCTGAGAACACGCCGAGCGCGAAGAAGCTGCCGGTGTCGCCACGTCGGGTGTCCGGTGTACGCAGTGCGCTGGGCAGCGACCACATGCGTCCTGACAGGGCGAGCGCCGCCAGACCCAGCATGAGCGCACCACCGGCGTAGTACAGCGGGGCGTGGTAGCGCGCGATTGCCCCGGCGACCATGCTGACGCCGAGCGTGATCGGGAGGAGCACGGTCGCCAGCCCGGCCGCGAACACGAACGTGAGGGGCAGGAGCCGCCAGCGCCGGTTCTTGACCGCTCCGGCGAGATAGCTGGGCGCGAGGAAGACGATGCAGCACGGCGCGAACAGCGCGACCCCGCCAGCGAAGAAGGCCGCGAGCACGCTTCCGGTGGTCAGGAGCTGCGAGCCCACGTCACTGCACCGCCACGAGCGGTACCACGACGCCTCTTTGGCGCAGGAGGTCGAGCAGGCGCCCCGCGCGCAACCGACCCGAGCTGACGAACTGCCCGTCCAGCAACACCAGCGGGCTCATCGGGGGCCGGTGTTCGGCGACCAAGCGCGCTCCTTCGTCGGAGCGGACCTCGAGGACGTCGATCGTCAGCGGCGTGTGCTCGCTGAGGCGCGCCAGGATCTGCAGAGCGTCGTCGCACAGGTGGCAAGCGGGAGATCGTACGACCGTGATGACGGGGAGGGCGTCGCTCAACGGGGCGCCGGGCGTGCTGGGCATGGTTCCACTTTCACGCCCGCTGCCTGCGCGATTGATCACGCGATCATGGAGTTTCGATGAAGTCCGGTCCGCTGGTCAGCCCTGGTGCAGTTCGGGCGGTGCGGCAGGCAGTGACACCGTGAACTGCGCCCCGCGGCCGGTGCCGTCGCTGCGCGCATGGATCGTGCCGCTGTGCGCCTGCACGAGGGCCCGGCAGATGGCGAGTCCCACACCGGATCCCCCGTGGCCCCGGTCACGGGCGCTGTCGACGCGGTAGAACCGCTCGAACACGTGGGGAAGGTGCTCGGCGGGGATGCCCTCGCCGGTGTCGCTGACGGTGAAGTCCACGGTCCCCGTCGGGGCGGTGGTAGCGCCGACGGTGACCTGCCCGTCGGGCGGGGTGTGTCGGATGGCGTTGACGATCAGGTTGTCGAGCACCTGGGCCATCCGGACCCGATCGACCCGTACTCGCGCTCGCTTGTGGACGTCGCCGGCCTGCAGGATGACGCCTGCCGCCTCGGCCTTCTCCCGTGCGGCGAGCACGGCAGCGTCGACGAGCTCGCCGGCGGCGACATCGGCTAGCTGCAGCTCCAGGTCGCCGCTCTCGGCGCGGGTGACCGCGGCCAGGTCTCGCGAGAGTCGGGTGAGCCGCTGGGCCTGATCGTTGAGGACCCCGATGGTCTCGGCGTCCATGACGCGCACGCCGTCCTCGATGGCCTCCATGTACGCCACGATCGTCGCGGCCGGGGTGCGCAGCTCGTGTGCGACGTCGGTCAGCAGCCGCTCGCGCAGGTGCGCGTCGCCTTCCAGGCGAGCGGCCATCGCGTTGAAGGAGTGCGCGAGCTCGTCGAACTCCACGCCGATCCCGGGCAGCGGGACTCGCGCGTCGAAGCGACCCGCCCCGACCTGGTGGGCTGCCCGGGACATCTGCGCGACCGATCGCCCGATCCTGCGGGTCAGTACGACGCTGACGGCCAGGGCGGTGATACCGGCGACAACCATGGCCAGCGCGAGCGCGATCGTACTGGCGGACTGGAACGCCTCCTCGATGTGCAGGTCCGCGAGCTCGTGGTCCTGGATGTTCGCGCGGACGAGGTGCTCGTGGAACAGGGCTGGCCCGACGACGGTCGCGACCACCCACGCGGTGGTGGCCGCGGCGACCAGGACCAGGACGATCGAGATCAGCAGACGTCGGCCGAGACTTCCCGGGCCGACGGTGTCGCGGGCCCTCATCCCGGACCCATGCGATAGCCGATGCCGCGAACTGTCCGTACGAATCGCTGCTGCTGGGCGGTGTCACCGAGCTTGCGCCGCACGTGAAGGACGTGGACGTCGACGAGGTGCTCGTCGCCCACCCAGCCCTCGCCCCACACGGCGCGGATCAGCGCCGCGCGCGAGAACACCACCCCGGGGCGGGACGCGAGCGCGGCGAGCACGTCGAACTCCAACCGGGTGAGCGAGATCGGCTCGCCGTCGACGTGGGCCTCGCGCGCGTCGAGGTTCAGGGTGAGACCGCCCACCACGACGGTGCGAGTCGCGTCGGGCACATCCGCGGGGACCGCCCCGGCCGAGCGCCGGGGTCGGCGCAGCATGACGCGGATGCGAGCCACGAGTTCGCGGGGGCTGAACGGCTTGGTCATGTAGTCGTCGGCTCCCACCGACAGCCCGATGAGCGTGTCGACCTCGTCGCTGCGCGCGGTGAGCATCACGACGTAGCAGTCGGAGAACGTGCGCAGCTGGCGGCAGACCTCGACACCGTCGATCCCGGGCAGGCCGAGGTCGAGGACGACGACGTCGGGGTCGACCTCCCGCAGCAGTGCAACGGCCGCGCTGCCATCGTGGCACAGAGCGACCTCGAAGCCCTCGCGTTCGAGGTACCCACCGACGACCGAGGCGAGCGCCTGCTCGTCGTCCACGACGACGGCGCGCAGAGCGACAGCGGGTGGGGTCATGCGGACATTGTGCGGAGTCGCAGACGACAGCACGAGCGTTCGACGTGCCACTTCATTGAATCTTGATCGTCGGTCGCGGCCTGAGTCGGCTGCTTCTTCACTGAACTGCAACGGGAGTCATGCGCCGCGCTTCATCCGCGGGCAGGACGCTGACCAGGCCGTCGACCGGCGGTGTCACTCGACGAACGGAACCGACGTGCGCCCCGTGCTGTTCAGCTTGTTCGGCATCGACGTGCAGACCTACGGGGTCAGCAAGGCCGGTGCCGCGCTGCTCGCCGCCCATCTCCTGGGACGCGAGTTCACGCGTCTGGGACTCAAGCGCGAGTCAGCACATGCCCTGGTGTTCTGGGCGACGGTGTGGGGATTCGTGGGCGCGAAGGTGTACTTCGTGCTGGAGAACCTCGACGACCTGACGTGGCACCACCTGGGTGGCATGGGGTTCACCTGGTATGGCGGTCTCATCGCCGGGGTGGTCGCTGCGCTCGTGGTGATCCGCCGCCACGGCCTTCCGCTCGGCACGACTGCCGGGGCTGCCGCCATCCCGCTCAGCGTGGCGTACGGCGTAGGTCGCCTCGGGTGCTTCTTCGCGGGGGACGGGACCTACGGCAAGCCGTCGGACCTGCCATGGGCGATGACGTTCGCTGACGGCGCGGTGCCCACGAACGTCCCGGTGCACCCGACCCAGCTGTACGAGACGGTCGCGGCATTCGTGGTCGCGGGTGTGCTGTGGTGGGCCCGCAAGCGCGTCCCGGGTTCAGCGTTGTTCGGGGCCTACCTGGTCCTGAGCGGGCTCGCGCGGTTCCAGGTCGAGTTTCTGCGGACCAACAGCCCGCTCGTCGCTTGGCTGACGCAGCCGCAGCTGTGGTCGCTGGCGAGCATCGGTGCAGGTCTGGTCGTCATCGTCCTCGTCGCCTCCCGACCACACGACGTCGGAGGGCACGAGATGTCCCCGGCGTCGTTCCCGAGCCGGACGGTCGACGCCTGAGCTCAGCCAGTCACACGCGCGTCAGGCGCCGTGGTGATGGCCGTGACCTCCGTACCTGTGCCGGGGGCGTGGCACACCGTCCCCGGTGGCCGTGACCATCACCACCGCGATCGCCGTCGTGAGGGGGATCGCGAGCACCAGGCCGATGGAGGAAACGGCCGTGCGGACGATCTCCGCGGCGAACTGGCCGCTCGTGAGCGTGGAAGCCAGCGGAAGTTGGTAGATCAGCAGCAGCAGCAGGACGGGCAGCGACGCGCCCGTGTAGGCGAACGCGATGGTGTACACGGTCGAGGCGATGTGGTCACGGCCGATGCGCATCCCGCCGCGGAACAGCTCGGTTCGCGTCGCGGCCGGGGAGGCTGCCCTCAGCTCCCACACGGCCGACGCCTGCGTGATCGTGACGTCGTTGAGAACGCCTACCCGGCGAGGACGAGTCCGGCGAGGAAGAGGCTCCTGAGCGACACCGCGCCCACATCTCCAAGCAGCTGGGCGAGTCTGTAGTCGTCCTCGGTGGTGACTCCCGACAGATGTGCCCAGCGGGCGCCGGCCGCGCCGAGACCCGTCGTGAGCGCGAGCCCGGCGAGCGTGCCGATCAGCGCGGTCGAGGTCCGTAGCGACAGGCCGTGAGCCAGGTACAGCACTGCGGTCATGATCACAGTGGAGGCGGCCAGCGCCACGACCACGGCGTTCTCACCAGCGAGCAACGCTGGAAGGACGTACAACCCGATCACGACGAACGCCGCCCCGAGCCCGACGAGAGCCCTGAGACCACGCCGGCCGGCGACGGCAACGATCGACGCGCCGAAAGCGAGTGCCAGCGCGCCAAGTGGGATAGTGCGCTGGAAGTCGTGCCATGCCCACACCTCGCGGTCTGCATCGGTAGCGGGATACCACTCGAGGACTACGCGCGTACCGGCACGCACCTCCGCTGGGGTCAACGTGGCGGTCGCCCACACCCGCACGGTGCGTCCGGCCTCGGAGCCGGTGGTGACGTCCACCGTGACACGCATGCAGGTGACCGTCTCCGGGATGCTGCCGTCCGAGCGTTGGTCCTCGACGGTCCCCTCGCACCGTTCCTGCGAAGTGCTGGTGACCACGCCAGAGGGGTACTGCACCTCGACGGGTTCGATGATGCGAGCGGTCGGACGCCGCTCAGTCGGCCAGGTGATGATCATCGCTGCGACGGCCAGCACGAGCATCGGAACGAGGGCGCCGGAGACGATGAACGTCAGCCGGCCAGGACGACGGCCCAACACGGGGATCCCTTGCTCCTAGCGGGTGCAGCGCCTCAGGGCGCGGCAGCCAGCGCGCGACCAGAGGGCGCGGCGGCGGGCACACGGTAGGAACCAGGAGATCGGGGGACCCCATGTCGTTGGTCCCGACCGCCCGTATCTTGATCGAAACTTCATCGTTCAACCGTGGAGACTTGACGCCCCGACCGCAGTCTTGACGTCATGCGAGGCGTCGAAGGCGGTCACCGGTTGAGGGGCTCATGGGCATGTGGTGCCAGATGAGCTCCGCCGGGTGGCTCTTCATGACTACCGCGTGGCTAGCGGTCATAGCCCTGGCCGTGTGGGGCGTCTCGCGGCTGTTCCCTGCCCGTCGCTCCAGCAGCCCGCGCGCCGCCCTGGACGAGTGGCTTGCCTCGGGTGACATCGACACCGACCTCTACCGCCGGCTGCGAGCCGACATGGATGCTGCCGCGTCGAATCCGTCGAGCGGCCCGTGGTGAGCACGGCCAGGCGGTGGTCGTGGGTCACGGCCGCACACTTGCCCATGCTTGCTGCGGCTTCCGCGGCGGCCCTTCTCGTCACGGTGATGGTCGGTCCGTCCCTGCCTGCAAAGGCCGATCCACTCGACGAGAAGGAGCAGGCGGCACAGCAACGGGCTGCAGAAGCACAGCGACAGTACGAGCTCGCTCAGGAGTCCGTCGAGGACCTGTCCGCCGACCTCGCCCAGGCGGTCCTCGCCCTGGAGGAGACCAAGGCCCGACTGCCCGCTGCCCAGGCCGCCCTCGACGCGGCGACCAGTGCAGCCGACGCCGCTCAACGTGACGCCGCCCGCGCGCAGTCGGAGCTGCAGGACGCGACCGATGTTCACGCGCAGCTCATCACCCGGATCGAGCAGGACTCCGCACGCGCCGACGACGTTCGCGCGACCGTGGCTCAGCTGGCGCGGGCGGCGTACCAGGGCGGGTCCCGTTCCACAGGTCTGGAGGTGGCCGTCGGCGCCTCGTCGATCGAGGACTTCATCGAGCGCGCGAGAACCGCTTCGACCGCGCAGCGGCTGCAGTCGCAGACGATGACCGAGCTGGCCGAGCTCGAGGCAGCCGGTCGCAGCAACGAGGTCAGGCTGGACTCGGTCGTCGCGTCGCTCGCCGAGCTGGAGGAGGCCGCAGCGGCAGAAGCCGAAGCCGCTCGAGTGGCCCTTGATGCTCAGCGTGAGCAGAGCGCGGCGCTGGAACGCGCTGTCGTCGAGCAGGCCGCTGCCACGCAGCGGATCGAGGGTCTGAAGGGCCAGGCACAGACCGAACAGGCGCAGGCGGATGCCGTGCGCGCCAGCGCGGATGCCGAGGTCGCGCGGATCGCAGCCGAACAAGAAGCTGCCGCCGCTCAGCAAGCTCGCCCCAGCAGCCCCGCCCAGCCCGCTCCTGCGGCGCCCGCACCTCCCGCTCCGGTCGCACCTCCGGCCGCGCCGCCGGCCGCGCCTCCAGCCGCACCAGCGAGCTCGTCCGGCGCGTTGTTCTCCAACCCGACGTCGATCCAGCCGATGTACGTCACGTCCAACTACGGCATGCGCCTGCACCCCATCCTCGGCTACTACCGGCTGCACGCCGGTATCGACCTGCGCACCTACTGCAACACCCCCCTCTACGCGCCCAGGGACGGCACCGTGCAGTGGTCGCAGTGGCGCAACGGATTCGGCAACCAGGTGATGCTCAACTACGGCACCGTCAACGGCCAGTCCCTCATGAGCTCCTCGAACCACCTGACGCGCTCGGTGGTGACCGCAGGGCAGGCCGTCACCCGAGGGCAGCTCATCGGGTACTCCGGGAACACCGGCCTGTCCGGCGCATGCCACCTGCACTTCGAGGTCTACGTCGGCGGGAAGACCGTCGACCCCGCACCGCTCCTGGGGCTGCGATGACCGCGGAACAGCCCAGTCCGCACTCACCAACACCGTCAGGAGGAACCATGGACGGCATCACCGGAACCACAGCCCGAATCGTGGAGATCCGCCAGCTCCTCGGCGGGTTCACCACCATGCGCACCGTCCCTTCCCAGGCCCGGTCCGGCGACGCGTTCGCCGCCGCGCTCGACGGCGCGGTCAACGAACTGGCACCGAAGAGCCCGACTGGCACCCGGAACGCGCAAGGCGTTCCCTCCGATCTGGCCGAGTACGGCAACGGCCAGATCCCCCCGGACGCGTTGCGGGAGATCGGCGACACCGGACACCGGCTCTGGGCGCCCGCCGGGCAGGCACTCGAGCGGCTCATGGCTGCCGCGGCGAGGGACGGCGTCGACTTCGGCATCACCGACTCCTACCGGTCCTATGAGGCGCAGGTCGACGTCGCGCGCCGCAAGGGCCTGTACTCCCAGGGTGGTCTGGCCGCCAAGCCCGGCACCAGCCCGCACGGGTGGGGAGTCGCCGTGGACCTGGACCTGGACGACACCGCCCAGGCGTGGATGCGCACGAACGCCGGACGTTTCGGATTCGTCGAGGACACGCCCCGCGAACCGTGGCACTGGGTCTACAAGTCGTGACTCACGACGACGCGATCGGTCAGGGGACCGGTCGAGGAGAGGAGGACTGACTCAGCCGTACCGCGAATTCTGTCGGCGCGGGCCTACGCCGCGCACGACCCTTCATCGCGCTCAGCCGCAACTGAGCGATCCGGGTGGACGCCGAGTCCTGCCACCACCCGGCTCTTCACCACACGTGGCAGGAACGGGGGAACCACCGATTGCGGGCACGTCAGTGCCCTTGGGGTGAAGCCGGTCTACGGACCGGCCGGGCGGCTCCCGCCCGAACCCGACAGCTCACCCCGCAGGCGGCAGGAGACATCCATGCCCACACGTCATGCGACCGTCGCGCGTCACCGTGCCGACGGCCCTGCACACACCGCGCTCACCGACGCGCGGATACTCGCATCCCACCAGATGGCGACCGCCGGCCGCCGGACCGGAGCGGTGTTCGCCACCTCCGGCCTCGCTGTGTCGTTGCTTGCAGCACCCGCGTACGCCGACCACGAGGGTCGCGTCGCCTCCGCGTCGGTGGACCTGTCCGCGCTGACCGAGGATGCGCGGGCCATCGTGGAGGCGGCACCGGTCGTCGCCGCACCCGCCGAGGCGACCTGGACGTTCGAGAACCCGGGCGTCACCGCGGTGACCCCGCCGCCGCCTCCGCCTGTCGTGGAGGAGGAGCCGGTCGCGGAGGAGCCGACCAGCAGGTCGCGCGCTTCCGAGCCGGAGACCGTGACGGAACCCGCACCCGAGCCGGTCGGTGCGCCCGCACCAGCCAGCGCGAACGGCAACGCCATCGTCGAGATCGCTTCCAGCCTCGTCGGTATCCCGTACGTCTGGGGTGGCACGACCCCCAGCGGCTTCGACTGCTCCGGCTTCACGGCGTACGTCTACGCCCAGGTCGGGATCTCTTTGCCGCGCACCTCCGGCGACCAGCGCTATGCCGGCGTCGAGGTTCCTCGCGACCAGGCCCAGCCGGGCGACCTGATCTGGTCACCCGGGCACATCTCGATCTACGCCGGCGGCAACCTCCAGGTGGACGCCCCCGTGCCAGGCAAGGCGATTCAGATCCGCGAGATCTGGCAGTCGAACCCGAAGTTCATCCGGGTCGGCTGAGACACCGCGGGCGAGGTCGTGACGACGTCATGGCCTCGCCCGCGGGGGTCCGCACCAGCGGACGCCGGCTGCGCCGCTCTCACGAGGCCACCTCCTCGGAATCGTCGGAAGTGTCGACCGGACGGCGGATCATCAGATCCGCCAGAGAAGACGGCAGCGCACGCGCTCCGGGGCCGCCGGCTTGAAGCCACTCGCCGAGCTTGGCCGTCGCAGCCGGACCTGCGAGCCTCTCAAACCACACGGGAGCAGCGCCCGCGGCACGGCAGACGGAGCTCGGGCGAGCAACAACCACATCCCCGCGCTCGCACTCGTCCAGACACTCCACAGTCGTCAGCCGTGCGAGCCCGGCGTTCGAGAGCCGGCGCAACCGCTCCAGCTGACCGCCAGCAAGTGGGTCCGCGCTGCCCAGCGTTTCGCCAGCGCACAAGGAACACGCTGTCAGCCCAGGGAGCGCGCTGATCTCATCGTTGGGCACCGGACGACGATACGGCGCCCGAGAGCACCCACCGGTGTCACTCTGCGCCCCAGATGCCGAGGCGTCCACCGGACGCTCCCTCGCTTGCGCTGCGCTGAAGTCGTGCACTTCGGATCAAGCGCGTGGCAGGCTCGCGGTTCCATCCGCCGGGTCCTGGGGCTCGACGTAAGGGAAGAACGATCTGGGCGAGACATGCAGAGCTGCGGCCAGCTGCCAGATCGTGGTGAGGGTGGGGTTGCGGACTCCGGTCTCCGCTTCCCCGATGTAGGTGCGTCCGACGCCGGCGGCGTGGCCGAGCTGCTCCTGGGTCAGACCCGCATCCGTTCTGATCAGCCGGAGCGTCGCACCGAAGGCGCGCAGCTGAGTCGCCTCGGGTTCCTGACGCTGCACCCGATCGACGCTATGAGGAAGCTGGCGCGGCTTCGACCCCCTATCAGTGGAGTCAACGGAGGCCCTCATTGTCTAGACGTTACAGCGTCCTGAACGCCGCCGCGGGCTTCCCGCGATGGAGCTCAGCCCTTGACGCCGGGCGACACATGTCTACTATGAGTGGAGTTAGCCACTGGTGCCGGCGCCGCCGACGATGCCAGTGACAGAGGCGTTCGCTCGATGCAGCGCCCTGGGTATGCGGGACGAGCCACGCCACCCAACGAGGGAAGGCAGCCATGCGAGACCTCGACTCTTCAGGCCGGGCACCGCGACCGTCGCGTCCGGCACGCGCCCAGGTGCGGTGGTGGGCCCCGACGTTCGCGATGGCCTCAGCCACGCTCGTCGGTGGCATCGCCTCGCTGCTCACCGGGGAGTTGATGGCGGTCCCGCTCGCGTGCTTCGCGATCGCCATCGTGGCGGTCTCGGGCGGGATCCGGGCGCGCGAGGAGTTCCGGCGCGGATGGCGCAGGGGATACGAGAGCGCCGTGCGCACCATGGTCGAGCACTCGGCGGGCCGGACGCCGGACGTGGAGGTCCGTGCAACCGTGCATGGCGACCCCACTCCTGAGCCGTGGGATGAGCACCGGCCGCTCGTGGTGCACAGGGGCGGGCGATGAGCGGCCTGCACGTCGACGAGCTCGTGCTTGCCGACGCGACCGGCGTCTGGGCGGTCCGCTCGGAGTCTCCGACGGCGTACTTCCTGGACCTGGACTCAGACCTGCTGCTGCGTGACCCGGGCCCCTGGTCTTCGTCGGGACCTGGCGACGGTCGGTGGGTGCCGCTGATGTCGGTCACGTCGCTCTTCCACGGCGACTCGGGCGTCATCAGGGTCGGCGACCGCCACAAGTACCTGTTCGACTGGGACCCCGGCGGCGCCGACTACGGGTTCTGGATCCAGCGACGCGTCAGGTCGATCGACTACGTCGAAGCCGAGGAGCTCGCCGGCCTGCCGGCCTTCCCGCAGGACGACCCGCTGTGACCGGCAACGACCGCCCGTGGTCGTTGCCGGTCCGGGTGGAGCTCGCTAGCGACGCGGTGATCCAGTTTGAGGAGACCGGCCCGGCCGGTCTCCGGTTCGCGGCGAGCCAGCTCGACCGGATGTTCGAGATCGGGCTGATGCAGCCACCGCGGACCGTCCCGCGGGAACCAGACGTGCTGGCGGGCGTCACGCTGAGCGGGGATGCCAGGTTCCTCGTGGGGCAGGTCGACCTCGGCGTCGAGCGCGGCATGGAGGTCCTCGTGCGCGGACTCGAGGCCGCGGTGGACGCGGCGACACGCGAGTACCGCGGCACGCTCGAGCCGATCGAGACCAACGACGACCGCGACGACGAGCCGATGGACGACGAGTCGATCGACGACGAGCCGTACGACGGCGAGCCCACGGGTGCGCGAGAGATCCAGATCCCCGTCGACCAGGCGGGCGACCGGATGCCCGAGCTGCTCGACGAGCTCGCACGCGGTGCACGAGTCGTGCTCGTCGATCAGGGGGTACGGGTCGCGGTCCTGACGACGTGGTCCTCGTACGTCGCGCTGCGCGAGAAGGTGGCCGCCGCCTCTGTCGCGTTCTGGACCGCGTGGCGCACCGGGGTGTTCGACGTAGCCGGCTACGCCACCGACATCATCTCGGTCCTCCACCGAGCCGACACTGCGCCGCAGAACCCCGATGACGAAGACACCGAAGAAGGTGACAGTGATGAGCCTGCGCCCTGACCCGACTCGCATCCTGGGGTGGGAGTCCGACGAGCACGTCCTGCCCGCCGACGCGGTCCTCAAGCAGTACGCCTTGGTGGCGCGCGACCTGACGGTCTGGAGGCCCGTCGTCCTCACCGATGCCGACGCCAGGGTCGCGGTGATCGTGGCGTGGAACTGGTGGGCAACCCAGCACGAACGGTACGTGTCGGCGGCCGCCGCCTGTTGGGCGCACTGGCGCACCGGGCAGTTCGACTCCACTGGATTCGCCCAAGACGTCTTGCGTGGACTGCGACCCCCGATGCACCCCACGGTCCACCCGAGCGCGGCAACCGGCTACGAAGCCGATGGCGATGACGACGCCGGTTGACCCGATGCGCCACCCCGGGCGATGGGTTATCACCACGAGCTCCGGTGCGCGGCACCTCATCGACTCCCTCGACATCGACCACGTCACCGTCACCCGCCTGACCGAGAGCACCGACCCGAGTCTGCCGGGGTTCCCGCTCGGAGCGCTGCGGCGCGACGATCAAGCTCTTCGGCTGTCCGGTGTGACGCACCTGGCCGGTTCCGCCATGACGGACGGGATCGTCGTCGGCGAGGACATGTACCTCGCCGTGGAGCCGCTCGGCCCGCGCGCGTACGCCACCGTCCGGCGCACAACGCCGGTCGTGGCGATCGACGTGCTCTCCGAGAAGGCGCCCGATGGTTGACGACGAAACCGGGCGCGGCGGTGCGGTTGCGAACTGTGACCGGGCCGAGGGGCGCCGACGCCTGCTCGACATGGACCCGTCCGGCGTGCGCGAGGACTGCGACGCGGCGGCACCGTGCGTGAGCGGTGGCCATCTCGGGAGAGTGTGCCCACGCCAGCTGACCGAACGGCAGGAATGCGCGGACGCGGTCACGAGCGGGTTCGAAGCGGCACAGATTGCCTACGCCCGGGTCCGCCACGCCAACGCCAGGGCGCTCGCGGAAGCCGCAGGCGACCTCGGCATCGACGCGCCCGAGGAACGCCGGGGCGCCCTGCGGGTCATCGTCGGGACGACCGACGGTCTCGACTTCGCGATCCACGAGCGGTGGGACATGTGCGGCATCACCGTGGACGACCCGACCGGCATTCCGGCTCAACCACTGGGTTCAGGGCCGAGAGCCGACCTGAGTCGACACGGGCAGGTCGACAACCGTCACGCGCTGTGGATCGTTGCGTCCGCGGTCCGTACGACCAGGCGTCGTAGCCGGTGCCCCCACGGGACGGCCGCCAGCGTGCGGTGCTGCGCGATCTGTGGTCAACCGCTCACCGACCCGGCGCTTCCGGATGATCCGGGTCAGCGATGAGCATCCACGACCACAGTCTCCATGAGCGCATGGTCACGGCGTGTCGGGCGTGGCTTGACTGGTGCGGTGAGCATCAGGTCGATCCGCTGGATCCTGGTGTCGCACAACTCCGTCGGGCCGCCGCGGACCTGAAGTCCGCGGGCGCGACCGGCGCACAGATCGTCGACATGGTGGACCAGGTGGGATTCATGACAGGCGTCTGGCGCACTACCGATTGGCTGGAACTGCGGCGCAGTATCTAGGCCACGCTCGCGCGCTAGGTCTCGATCTGCGCGCGGCAGGCCGGTCGTGTGCACGTCCCCGACGCGTCCCAGGAGCTCGACAGGGACATGGAGTGGACCGGCACGACGCTTGCGTAGGTCCGATACTGACGGCCCCGGCCGGCGGCACTCGGCCGGGCTACCGTCGGCTCACGCGGCGTGCGCCGGCTGTGGACGTGCGGGCCTGACGCCAGCGAGCTGGACCAGTGGACTCAGGGGCGCGCTCCCCGTCCGCGCGGGACCGAAGGGTCACAGTGGGGAATCATGTCGGTTTAATGTCGGTAACGACCCAGCGATCATCGTGTGCCAGTGTGATTAGCAATGATTGCCGAGTTGCATCACTCTCACTCACGACCCAGGCGGACATCATGTGCTGGGAGAGCGCGACCAAGTCGACTACACGCTCGCTGGGATCTCGCGGAGGGCGGCGAGGCTGACCGCCGGGTGCAACGGACGCGATCGGGCTGGACCATTCGTTTGGATCAGGAAGCGGGCGAGCGTTGCCGCGGCGTCGGCAAGTTCGGCGACCGCGTCGCCTCCGAGACTTCGCAACGTGTGCCGCACTATCCGGCCGGCGTAGTTACCGTCGATCCCGATGAGGCTCCCAGCATCGGCCCAGGTCGCCGCGCCGGCTAGGCGCGCGGTCGACAGGGACAACGTTGCCTGCCGCATCGGCAGCGCAGGCCGGCTGGTGGTGCGCCACCGCACGGGCAGGAGATCGGTCCCTGCGAGAGTCGGAATTTGTCGCGGGTCCAGCGCGATCTGAGCGAATGCATCCCGGTGCGCGCGAGCCAGTCGAGCGGACGGACGTCCGCTGCCATGCAGCCACCTCCATGCGACTGGAGCGAGTGGCGAGTGCGGTGGAAGGTGGTCCCAGACCCGAGCCTCGCCCCATCCGGGGACTCCGGCCAGCGCGTAGCCGAATGCGTCGGTGGCCGCGTCGATCGACGGGGCGAAGACGACTGGGCGCGACGCCTGAAGTGCTCCCGCGAGCTGTGCGCTGCGTGCGGGCGGCTTCAAGTACGGGCGTCGTGACCACGAGCTTTCTCGGTGAGCGGCGGCGTGCACGGCACTAGTGCCTCGTGCTGCCGCGAGGAAGACCCTGCCACCCACAGGACGTCCCCACAGTTCCGTTGCCTCATCCCGCGCCGCAGCCAGCACCTCGAACTGGTCCCAGGTCGTGAAACGGTCCGCCGGTGCGCCCTCAGATGCGTCCGCCCAGGGTGCGCCGCAGCGGCAGCGGATGTCCGCCGTGACGTCCTCCGGGTCGGAACGGCGCACGACTAGATCCGGTCGCCGGCCGCACGAGGGGCAGGAGTCCACGAGCAGCACGCGGTGGTCGGGGCATACGAACGCCCACGGCAGCTGCCAGTAGTTCCGCCAGACTGTGGCCTCCCGCAGACACTCCGGGCAGAATCGCGAGCCCGACATGAACAACCACTGCTCACGTTGGGCGTCGCGGTGCGCCGTACCCGCTCGCGATCCGGTCAGCATGCTGAGGTCGAGCGAGGTGAACGACTCCAGCAGCATCGCGCGGACCCTCGTCGGTGACAGCTCGAGCCCCCAGCTGACGCGCGCCATCGTGTGGTCGTCGAGAGTCAGCGGGATGTAGCGGAGCGTGTGGCCACCCGGACGTAGGCCGAGCCAGCTGTACAGCCGTCGCGGATGAGTCTCGAGCGTGTGGCTGGCGCGCATCAGGTAGCCCGGAAAAGACTCGCCACGCTCCGGCGGCAGGTCAACGAGCCGCACGGTTCCGGCCCTCCGGCGACCAGGTGTTCCACACGTGCTCGACAGGGGTCACTTCGGCGACGAGCCCGTCGATCCGCGGCCGAACGTCATGCATCGCAGTACGCCGCCCGGCGAGGCCGAGCGGCAACGTGGCGATGTACTGGCACGCCCAGCGTTCGAGCAGCCACTGGCGCAGGACGTCCTGCGCCTCGTTCGCCAGGGGCGGCCAAGAGCGCCGCGCGGCCGCCAGGGCTCCGTCGTCGCGAAGGACTCGCTCGGCGCGCGCTTCGAAGTCGATCTCGCGCGCGGTCATCCTGGCTCGGTACTCCTCGACCGCAGACCAGAACGCATCGGCGCGTTCCAGGTGATCGAGAAGCGAGACGAGGACGCTCGCTCGCCGGCCGAGCGACGTGGGGAGGCGAAGCGCCGCAGCGGTAGCACCCCATGCCGTGTTGTCCGGGGGCATCGCCGCGCAGATGGCGGTCAGTACCCTCCCGCGGTCGAGCGTGAGGAAGTCGACGTGACTGCGGAGGGGGGAGCCGAACTCGCTCAGCGGAATGACCTGTGGACGTCCGTGCTCACCGTCCTCGCGCAGAGACGCGGGAGACCGCCGGAGAGGGATCGGTCGCGACGTCGCGATCCGGTGTGCTGCGAGCACGCTGTCGACTTCCGCGCCGTACGGCGCGTACCGAGGGGGCGCTCCGCGGGCTGACGCTGACGTGGCCTGGCGGAGAACCGCGCGCACGACCTCCGGATCGCGAGCAGCGCGCTCTGGGGTCAGGTTCGTCAGCCGCAAGCTCGTGCCGATCAGCTCGGCGAGGTCAGGCCCTTCGCTGTTGACCATCCCGCCGGTCAGCAGTGAGGTGGCGTCTCCGTGACATCGGTGAATCCACTCGGCCCACCGCAGCACGTCTCGACAGCGGGCGGCTGCTGCGAAGCTTCCTCCGCTCGCTGCGGCGAGGAGCTCGTCGATCAGCGCCTGAACGCGGAGGTGGTCCGTGGACACGGCAACCGGGTAGGCGTCGAGGTGCACCGGGCAGCCCGAGACGCCGCTCTTGCCGTGGATGAGCAACCCTCTGGTGCGGCTCAAGTCCGCTGCCACGCTCTCGGGCGAGACGACGCGTGCGCATGATGGGCACCGGGCTCGCACGTACTCACGGTGCTTCACGCAGACGACCGAGAGTCCCGTGCGCCAGCGGACGTCCCAGTGGCGGTCGGCGACGCACGGGGCGCAGTACACGCCCCCGTTGATCAGGGATGGTGACCGGGGGTCGGCGCCGGCGGTGCCGGAATGACCGGGGCGGCCAAACAGTCCGGGTGGGAAGCGGTACATCGTCATCGCGCGTACTTCTGCGTCCGAGCACCCGAACACGCGCGTGACCGCCTCGATGACGTCGTCGTCCGGGAAGCCCGAAACATCCCGCAGGTCGCCAGGCATCGGTAGGTTGGTCCAGCGGGCGGTGGACTGCAGCAGAGCCTTGACCGACGACCACCACGCGTCGGCCACCCGCAGCAGGTAGCCCCCGAGCTGCTCCCACTCGCGCGGGTCCACGGTCTTGAGAGTCACTGGCTTCTCCATGGCCGCGAGCCGGTCTTCGGCTTGCGGATGACGGGGAGCCGGTTGATGGCATCGCCCAGAGCTGCTGCGAACCGCACGCTCGGGTCCTCGACGGCGTCGAGAGCTGCTTCCCGAAGCGCTTCGTAGGCGCTGCCGAGACGGCCGTCGGCACGCGCGTACATCTTGTCGCTTAGGTTCTCGTCCCTCAGCCAGACGGTCGGATCGCCGCGCAAGAGGTGCAGCTGGCTCGACATGGTGAACATCGCCTTGCCCCACTCGGCCCGACGCTGGGTTGTGTCCACGAAGACCTCCTCCGTGCTGAAGCGTCTCGCCCGGAGTTCGATCTGCTCGACCGCACTGATCGCCAGTGCCGACGCGCTCTCCTTCACCTTGAACAACGCGCTCTCGCTCATGGGAGCTTTGCCGAGCCAGATCAGGGTGAAGTTGAGCGAAGTGAGCAGATTCTTTAAACCGTCCGCAGTGCGCCCCGAGTCGTCCGGCTTGAGGAAATTTGCGTCGTCGATAATAAACGCGCGCAACCCGATGTGTGGTGCCCAGCAGTTGAGGTAGCCGATGATGGTCTGAGTGTTGTCACTGGCGGCGTATGTGACCTTCAGAAAATCGGCCATCGCGCGCACGATGGCGGGCTCCTTCCACAGGCGCCCGAGGGCCACGTAGCCGAACGGGTGAAACTTCGCGTCGACGCCCTTGGGGCGCGGTCCCGCCAGCGCCATGTGCCACATGTCCAGCACCTCGTACATCCCGGTGGTGGTCTTGCCGGCACCCGAGGGACCTTCGACGACAAGCGTTCTGCGGTCGGGTCCGGTTCCCTCGTTGTCTTCGAGCAGCCGCTCGATCTTGGCCCGCAGCTGGATGCTGAAGAGGCTCTCGAGTACCTGTGCGTGCCTCGTGCACTGCATCGCCTGGTGCGGGTCGGTGGTGTCGGGGTCGTCGAGGATGCACCATCCGGCATGGCCCGGTAGGTCGGGGCGACGCCAGCGCAAGGACAGGGCCTCGTGGTACTCCGGCCAACGATCGAGGTTGGTCCAGTCGAACATCACTGCCCCATGTCCCAGTGCGGCCGTCCGTCCGTCCGGTCCATCTCGTAGGCGACGTCGTCAAGTTCCCGGACCGCCTCACGGGCGAGCGCCTCGGGGTCCTGGAACCACTGCTCCTCGGTAGGCTCAGGCGCGAGCGGGTTGACGATCAGCTCGGCTCGGTCGTGCTGCGAGCGGACGAACCGATTGAACTCCAGGGCGAGCGAGCGCTCGGAGTCCTTGCTGCCGTTCCCGTCGCGCTGCTGGGTACCGTAGATGGCGGCCAGCACCCTGCTCTGATCGCCCTTGGCGAACGTCAGATCGAGGTCATGGTGCGCCCAGGCTGCGGCCTCGATGCCGTCCTGAAAGGGCACCCGCGAGTTCACAGCGAGGTCGTACGCCAGCAGTTCGTCCCAGCGCCGGGTGTACGGGTTCTCGAAGTAGATGCGCGTGGGGTCGTAGTCGTCCCACGCGATCTGGATGTCCGGCCCGGTCGGGCCGCGCCTGGTGTCCTTCAGGTTCCAGATGTTGCGGTCGTCGTAACGGACGCTTCCGTGCCTGTAGCCGAACTCCCCGAAGCGGACCAGGGCATTGCGCAGGAAGTCGTAGATCAGGTTCGGGCGCGACATGATCGACGGTGAACCGCCTCCCTGGAGAAAGCGCTCATACCGGGCTGTGGGGCTCTCGCGTTCACGAAGGTCGTTAGGATTGACGTTCCCGTCGTGTGGTCGGTTGTTGTAGTCGAAAGCCAGGCGTCGCGAGATGTCTCGCTCCAGGTCTGCGATGGAGAGCTCTGCCTGGTGCTCGGGATTCTTGCCGCGGTTGACGATATTGTTTCCTTTCGCGCCTGGGAATGCCTGAGCGTACGCGGAGAGCATGCCGTGCCACGGCTCGACGTGCGGCTTCTCGTTCCCTTGTCCGGGGTGGGTGAACTGAGAATGGATGCCCACGCGCGTGAGCTTCTCGCTGAGGTAGTAGCTGGTGAAATTGCCTCCGCGGTCCATACGCGCGGTGGATATGCCCCGCGGCGGCAATCGCCGGCCGGTGGCCGTGACGGCGCGAATCTCTTCGAACGACGGCAAGACGATCCTCCCCGGCGCGCCGTGCCAGAAGGCGCGGCCCGTCAGCGGCGTGCGGATCGCGGGGATAGGCACGTGCAGGGCCCGGAACAGGGCGAAGGAGAGGTCTCGTGCGGTCGCCGGATGGGGAACGAGCATGACCGCCATGAGGTACTTGTCGTAGATGTCGATGATGGAGATCGCGTCGACAGTGATGTACTTCGAAACGATCGATCGGGCGTAGACGTCGAGCGTCGCGACGTCCAGCTCGGCGACTTCCCCAGGCCGGGTGGCGGGGTAGGTCCCCTGTAGCCTCCCCTTCGGCCGGATGGACTGCGAGTTCCGCACCGACGCCGGCTTCTCGAGGTTCATGCCGGCCGTGGCGTACTCCCACGGCACTTGCAGGTCGTGGTCGGACAGCGCGTCGACGTCCAGGCCCTCGATCGTCGACAGGCGGACGCGGAACATGGCGAGCCGGAGTTTGAGCGGCTTCCTCGACATGCTGGGATCGCTGAGCTCCTCGCCGAGGCGTTTGGCGATCTCCAGGACCTTGGAGCCGTAGGCGGCGAGAGCGTTGATCGAGCTGAGCCTGTCGGCGGCGATGAAGCACTCGGCCCCGTCGGTCTGGAACTCGCGCACCTTCTTGTACCAGTGCTGCCACGTCCACTGCTTCACCAGGGGGTCCGGTGAGCGTTTCAGCTCTGCGACCTTCGTGAGTATCCGCCGGTGCGGGGAGGTCGTGACGTAAGGGTTGTACGGGTCATCGTCGTCGGGAACCCACTCCGGCCGGGGACCGTCGATCGAGCCGTCTTTGTCCCCGTGGATCACCTGGAGCATGTGCCCGGTCATCAGTTCGGCCACCTGCCGCTCGAGGGGGTCGACAAAGGGCAGCTTGGTCTGCCGGATGAAGTCCCGTCGTGTGTTGTTCGGCGGAGGCGGAACAGAATTCTGTGCGTGGTAGACGAACGAGTCGTACGACATGCGCTCCTGTTCGTCGCCCCGGACGACGACCGCGAACGTCTCGCCCGTCTTGCGGTCCTTGCTCATGTAGGCGTAGGTGACGGGCCCCTCGTCGTCCCTGAACACCATCCCGGGCTGGGGAACGAAGTTCTCGATCATCACGGCGCCGTCCACTCGCGGCGCGGAGGGGGGACCGGGGAGCCGACCCACACCTGGGAGTAGTCCTCGAGGTACTCGTCAGGGTCGAACGACATGTCGCGCGCCCAGAGTCGAGCGGCCGCGCGCTGCCCACCGAAGATGCCGCCGCCCTCGCGTCCGCGCAGGCCCCAGAACGATCGCGGCGGAGGACCGGTCACCGTGAACGGCGGCTCGTTCCTAAGCACGCCTCGGAACCCTTCGAGGTACCTGAGATTGCGCTGACGTGCCAGCGAGACGTCGTCGAGGCCGACTTCGTGGCGCCAACCCATGCGCTCGCACGTGAACGTCGTGAGGTCGAAGATCGCGTGCCGGCGATCCTGCAGCCAGTATCGGGCGGAGACGTTGATCAGGGTCATGACGCCGTCGACTCGCATGAGGAAGTCCGGGTAGTGGTAGAGGGCTCGCCCCGACGGCAGCGCCCACTCCAGCCGGACGACCTGGGAGTTGAGGTCGCGCACGCCTTCCCAGTCGAGCTCGCGGAGGTGCGTGCCTTCGAGGAGCGACTCGTGCCAGACCGCGTAGTACCCCGTGGGGTCGTGGACGACGTAGCGACCGACGTAGTGGCGCATGCCGCGCCAGCTGGACGGCCGGCGCACGGGAAGGAGCTCGCGCAGTGGCACATCTGCGAGGTCGACTGCGGGGACCTCGAGCGGCTCCCCGCGAAGCCGGACGACGAGCCGGGCCGTCGAGGCGATGGCGCGGAGGGCCGGGTACCGGTCCGGCCCGAGGAGAGCCTCGAACTCTGGCCATGAGCCTCGCATCGAAGGCTGCGGGACAAAGACGTTCCGCGCGCCCTTGCGGGAGACGATGAGGTCCGGTGGGTGATATACCCCCGCGTGGTCACACCATCCGAACTCGGCCATGTGCGTGCCACCGGTCCTCCACGGACGGGTCGGCGTGCAGAGTCTGCGTCCCGGGCTGTGGTGCTCCGGACGGGTGCGCCCCGATCAGGGGCGGGTAGGCCGCGGTGCGGGCCGGCCCGTTCGCGGGCCTCTCCGTGGCGTGCACTCCCTGTCCTACAGCGCGGCCAGGGCGGCGGTCAAGGGCGCGACGGACTGCGCTGTCCGCGATCTGCCGGGCCGTCGCACCGGCTCGCATCCACGCACCGTATAGACGTCGTGCGATCGGTTCGGGCGAGGTCCACTGTTCGTAGCGCGTAAACGGTGCTGCGTTACTGCAGGTCACGAATGCTTGCCGTCGTCTGGCGCGACGGTGGGACGCCCGAGGCTAGGTCGGCGTGTCTGTACGCGGTGGAGTCGTCGCCCCCTTAACGACCTCGGTCAGCGGCGCCCCGACGAGACCACCGTGTCCGCCGCCAAGGGCCAGACGTGTCGCGACCGTGGCGGAGCTCGCGCGGACGACGCGGGCTGTCGTCACGCCGGTGAGCCCATCACCGTCGCTGAACGCAGCAATGCCCACGTCTCGACCGTCTCCGACGGCATCGAGAGCAGCTTGCGTGGCTCTGTCATCGACGGCGAGCACGAGATCGACCTCCGCTGGGTCCGATTCGTCGCCCGCGAGCCGTCGTGCGACCGCGCCCGGATCGGTGCCCTCCAACAGCAAGACGTCGTCCTCGCCGATCACCACGCCGTACGTGGCGAACGCAGATCGGACGTCCGCCGCTCTCGAGCCCGCAGCGGCGTCTGCACCCACGACCACCGGGTGGCGGAACCCCGAGAAGTGGAGCACGTGGACGAGCGAGGTGATGGCCTCATGCTGCCCGTCGGTCACGACGCCGTAGGGCCCGAGTCGGTGGCCGAGCGTCGCGACGCCGCCTCCTGCGTCGGCGAAGTCCTGCAGCGCGCAGAGCACCGCGGTCTCGACATCTGCCGGTGCGCGTTCTCGGTAGTCGAGGACGACCGCGCGAGCTCGTTGGCGTTGCATCAACCGGATCAGGGGCGGGAGTCGCGAGTGCTCGCGCTGTGTCGAGGCGACAACGACGCCGAGCCGATGACTGTCGGCCTCCTTCACCATGCCGCCGTAGAGTTCGTCGGCCGCGGACAGGTCACTGACGATGAGGCCGATCAGCGCGGCGCGGCCGGCGGCCATCGCCTGGGCCGCGCCGTCGGTGACATAGCCGAGTTCCGCGGCTGCAGCGAGGACGCGGTCCTGAAGTTCTCGGCGAACCTTCCGTGTGGGACTGCCGTTGATCGCTCTGGAAGCGGTGCTCGGAGACACGCCGGCGGCAGCTGCGACGTCCGCCAGGCTCACCGCCCTCTCCATAGCGGCAGCCTACGCACGATGTTCTAGCGGCTTCGATGGGCAGGAGAGTCGAGCAGCATCACAGACATCGATCGTCTGGCCGCCGGAAGCGTCGAAGAGGTGAAGGCGCTGCTGGACCAGCTCCTAGACGACGCCAAGACAATGGGTTGGGCGACACAAGGAGCTCGGGTGTCTGCCTCGGTCGTCAACCGCCATCGCCCCGCCCGAAGAGGAGTGCGTGTGCTGTTGCGTCGTCACGCTGGTGCCAGCGGTCCTGCCGTCGATTCCCGGCGCGAGCCTCTTCCTGGGGGCGTTCTAGACCGCGGCCTCTGCCGTCGCCATTGCCGCGTCCTGACCGCCCGGTCAGCAGGTGCACTCCCAGGGTCGTGAGCGACAGCCGCCCTCGAGTCGACGAATCCGGTACCGTCCTGGAACTCGTCGGCCGCCCAGGACACGGCGTCGCTCATGCTCGCGCGCAGGTGCGGTCTTGGATCTGCCCGCCGCCGGTCAGGGCCATGGGGTACTCCCGTACCGAGCTGGCCCGAGCCGCGGCGAGCGGGTCCGCGCGGCGCAGTTCACAACGGGGTGGGCTCGGGCAGATCGTCGTCCCGGTCGTCCCGGTGGTCCCGGTGGTCCCGGTGGTCCCGGTGGTCCCGGTGGTCCCGGTGGTCCCGGTGGTCCCGGTGGTCCCGGTGGTCCCGGTGGTCCCGGTGGTCCCGGTGGTCCCGGTGGTCCCGGTGGTCCCGGTGGTCCCGGTGGTCCCGGTGGTCCCGGTCATCGCCGCGGCCCGCCGTCGCGGGCCGCGTCGCGGCTGGGCAATTCGACTCCGTGGTTCGTCAGCTCCTCGAGCAGCATCGTGACCTCAAGCGTGCCCGCGCGCCCGCGTCACCTGCGACGCTTCTGGTAGGCACGCGAGCGACGATGGCGGAGGGAGCCGATCTTGGGCCTGCGCAGCTTCATCCACCGGCTGAGCGCCCCGACGCCTGCACCCGAGTCATTTCCTAACAGGCGGCCACCGACCGGCGTCGACGTTGCTGGCGACACCGCGGCGTCGCTCGCGGCCGTCTTGTTCTCGCAGAAGCGCTGGCAGTTCCGCAAGGTCGAGAGTCGGCTCTTTCAAGAGGGCTCCTACTCGGTGACGCGTGTCTCGATCGACTGCGTCCCTCATGCGTTGCCCGGTCTGCGCTACCAACTGGACGACGTGGAACCGACCGGTCCGAACGACTCGCTCGTGCTTGTTCCGATCACGGTGATGCAGAAGGGCGCGTTGCGGAGCTTCGACATGCGTGATGGCGCGGGCAACGCCATGCCGGTGATCGGACGATCTGAGTACAGCGGACTGATGATCGAGACCCTGATCTTCGAGGTGGGCGATGCGGCGGTTGTCGGGTGCGACACCGGCGTCCTCCGCGAAGCGCTTCACGCCGTCGTCGACGCGGACCCGCACGAGGCCGGCGACGTAGCGGTCGATCTCGTCGTCGACGGCACTTATCGCGGCGTGCGATGCCTCAACCCTGAAGAGATGACCACCTATGCGGCCAACCTGATCCTGAGCTTGACCGACTCTTACGTCATGATCGCGCTGCTCCCGGAGCAGCAGGCCGGTCGCCGTCAGGTCATCAAGTACGGCCACCACTCGGTGGAGCACTTCGAACGTCCGACCTCACGCGACCATCGCTCGGGCCTGGCGCATGTGCTGCAGGTCCTGAAGGACAGGTTCGGCTTCACCACCGGACCCATCAAGCGGTTCCGTCTGGCTGCTGGCCTGGAAGCGATGAAGATCAAGTTCGATCTCAGTCATCCGGAAGGCTCGGCTTCCCATCACTTTGAGGTGGTCATCCCTGACGGCCTGCGGTGTGAACGCCTCAACATGCCCGCGGGTTACGCGCACGCAGACCGCAACACGGTCGACACCACGCCGACCGGGGTCGCGCACGCAGTCGCGGCCTACGACCGGAACCCAGACGACGGTGCGGTGGTGGAGTTCCGGGTGCCCCTGGAAGGGCTTCGCCAGACCGCCGCCGTCGTCTGTCTGATCACCAGCGCGATGTTGCTCCTGGGACTTCTGCTCCCCGGACCCCAGGACGCGCTCCTGAGCGCAAGTGATGGGGCAGCCGCGTTGCTGCTCGCGGTGCCGGCGGTCGTCTTCGCCCTCGCTGTCGGCGGAGGCGAGCACGAGATGGTCGCCTGGATGCTGCGGCCGCTTCGCTTCGTAGTCGTCGGGTGCGCCCTGCTGCTGCTGGCGTGCGCAGGCAGTATCGTCGGGGTTCTTCACGACTGGGCCCGGTATCCGATGTGGTGGGCGGGAGCGGTGGCCACGCTGGTCACCGGGATCACGCTCGCGTGGACAGCCGTCCGGGTTCTTGTCAGACGGCTGATGAAGAATCTCGGGTAGACGGCGAGAAGCAGGCGGGAGAGGTGGCATGAGCGGATCCAACGAACGCAAGGTCATCCGGGTCGAGCGACCCAGCGACCCCGGTCGCGTCGTGCTGCGGGTCTCGTCCGCCGAGGCGTCCGGTCAGCGACTGGTCGCCGGATGGCAGGGCAAAGACCGACGTCCTGACCGCATCCAGCTGTCCACCCCGCGCGTCGGCCGCTCGGCGGGCTGAGCCGGCATCCGAACCTGTGGTCCCCGCCCCCCTGAGCATCTGCCGGCGCCGAGGAACCGATCAGGCGCGCTGGCCGAGCCAAGTAGTAGGAGGCACGGCCGGTCGCCGTCGGATGCCAGACTTCGTCTCCTGCGCGTCGCCGGCGTGCCCGCTCAGCCTGCTGCTGCGCCGCGGGGGCGCGGCGCAGGCGACGCCTACCGCCGCCGGGCGCGGCTTCCTTCGGGCGCATCCGCGCCGGTAATGGCGCGGACCCGCTTCATGAACGCTTCGACGGGCGCCCTGTCATGGGGGAGGGCGAGAGCGTGGCGGCGTTCTGCCCACCCACGGTCAGCACGATCCGGGTGCGATCGCGGGCGACGTGAGCGACGAGCGCGCCAAGACTCCGCTGAGCGTGTCGCAGGTCGACGCGGTCGCCGAGCCGAACGAGGTGGTAATAGAGCTCGTTCTGCTTTCGCGCACGGCCCGTTCGTGCACGCAAGATGTCGTCGGCTCAAGGAGCGGGCCCCAGAGCCCTGACCGCCTGGCCAGCACGCTCGCCCCGGCACCCACGCGTGTTTAGGCTGACGGGTCGTACCGACGGGTTGCCACCGAGCGGCCCCAACCTCGAGGCGAAAGGCACGTGATGATCGTGGGTCGGGGGGCTGTCGCCACGGACGCCGGTGGCGCGCCGGAGAGTGCGAGCCCGACGAGCGTCGATGTCACTCAGGTCCTGAGCCGGTCCACGTTCCGGTCGCTCGCCGCCGCACAGCCCCGGCTGTCCGCCGCGCAGGCCCACGCCCTGTCGGTGTTCGCCGCTGCGGTGCCCAAGGCGACCGTCGCTGAGGTCTTCGACGCCGCGTACGCCGCGAGTGCTCGCGAGTACCGGACCGAGTACTACTACAAGAACCTGATCGTGAGCAGGATCGTCTTCGGACGCCACTCGCCCAGAACTGCGGCAGCTCTGGTCGAGCTCGGTGCCGGGGCGTCGATCGCCGACGTCGTCGTGGTCAACGGGACGACGACCGCGTATGAGATCAAGACCGACTTCGACGACTTCACGCGCCTCCCTGCCCAGCTGGGCGACTACCGTGCGTGCTTCGAGCGGACGTACGTCGTGGTGTCCGAGAGCCGCTCCGCCCGTGCCCTGATCGAGGTGCCCACCGAGTTCGGCGTGATCGCGGTCGGCGCCCGGGGGCGTCTGAGCGAGCGGCGACCAGCACGAGGGGGCCTGGACGGCCTGCGTCCCGGCGCGATGTTCCGGCTGCTTCATCAGCGCGAGGTCCTCGACGTGCTGGCGGACACGTCCGGCTACACCGTCGATGTCCCCCCGGCGAGGCTGTGGTCGCGGACCTTCGAAATCTTCTCGTCGCTCCCGGTCGACGTCGCGCACCACCACACGACCCGGCACCTGCGGCTCCGGGGGCAGCGAGCCGCAGAACTCGCGACCAAGGTCCCAGCTTCCCTGCGTGCTCGGGCGTATGACGTCCCGGTGAGCCGGGCGGCTGGCGGTAGGATCACCCGCCGACTGCAGGAAAAAGCCTCCACGCTGCTGGTATGAGTGTCCCGTCGGGATACCTACCAAGGGGGCAATCGGTGTACTTCCCTTACCTGTTCGCGCGGCAGCAGGAGCTGCTGGCTCTCCGAGCGCTCGCCGGTGAGCTGACCGGCTGGGACATCGTCCCCGTCCTCGAGCCGGCGAGCGTCGAACCGAAGGACCTGGCGCGCTGCCTGCAGGAACTCGCCACGCACGACGCCGCCTGCTACCTGGTCGTGAACCCGTCGGTGCACCGCTTCCCGGACCCGGCGCCGAGGTGGTCCGCGGCGATCGCCCCGTACCTCGCACCGCACGGCCCGGTGTACCCGGTGCACCAGATCTCGAACCCGCAGGACGTCCCGGCGCTCGCCGGTTTCCTCGCCTCCCACGGTGGCGGACGGACCGCCGTCTCGCTGCGTTCGGCGCTGATCTCGCCTCGAGCGCTAGCGGCAGCGGTGAGCGCGCTGGACTCCATTGTGTTCGTCCACGAGGGCGTCAACCACACCGCCTACCTCGACGCGCTGCCCACGGCGCAGGGCGTGCTCGTCGGGCACCGGCTGAACGTGCAGGCGCGCAACGCCGACTACGCCGGGGACGAGTGGTTCACGGACGCGAACCGCGCCTACCTCGCGGAGCGCCGCCCGGGGTACAGCGACTGCGGTCCGCTCGCACCGGACTTCAGCGAGCGAGGAGGACCGGCATCGGCGGTCGCGATCCACCTGACCTATGTCTCCGACGGCGACATCTGGGTCGAGCACTTCGTGTCCGACAGCGTGACCCTCAACGACGGAGACAACACGAGCAAGCTCGCCGAGGCGACGGCGAAGGTCGCGGCCCGGGTCGCTGCCGAGCCGACCAAGTTCGTCCGGTCGGCGGGCCTCGACATGTTCCTCCGGCAGCACGCCGCCCAGAAGCCGACGAACCTGCCCACGAGCAAGCGCCAGCAGCTGATGCATCACCTGCACACGGCCGCGGCCGCCCGCCCCGGTAGCGCCGCGGTGTCGATCGCCCCGACCGTGCCGTGACGCTCGCCTTCGACCCGTCGATGCTGATGGGTCGCCGCGCGGAGCAGTGGCTGCAGCGTGCTCGACCACGGGGGCTGTTGCCCGCGATCGCGGCGCCCGCGGCGATCCTCGCCCTCGGGTCGCATCCGACCTCGGTCCTGGGCGCGCCCGGGATGCGCCGGCGCGGCTGGCCCCAGCGTTCTGAGCCGCTGACGCGATTCGCGAGCGAGATGCGTCCGGTCGCCTACCAGGACCGGCATCCGCCGCTGCCCGAGGACAGCGACCTGCCTTGGCAGTCGCTAGCACTCGACGTGTGGGCGCTGATCGTCGACGGGTACACGGTCGCGGCCCGACGCGCGGACGTACTCGACCGGCTGATCCGGTGCGGAGCGATCGTCGAGGTGCGTTCGCTGCGCGACGAGCACCTCGCCGAGACGTGGGCAAGGACCTACGGTGAGCGCGACCTCGACCTGCTCGACGCGCTGCGTCGCCGGACGCGGCTGCTCGCGCGCGGTGCACCGGGGTCTGCGGGTGAACCACCTCGGATCCAGGTGTGGGACGACGGTCCGTACTGGGCCGGAGGGTGGCAGTAGCTCGCACCGTGCACGACTCGCGCCGGATGCGGGCGCACGTTCGGGCGCGGGGTCACACCGTCAGCGCCACCATGCGCGGCGGTACACGGTGCGGACGGGGATCTCGTTGGGGTCCATCGGTCGTTCGACGGTCACGCGGATCGTGAAGGGTGTGACCCGCTCGCGCTCGTGCTCATCGCCAAGCCGGTCGGCTTGTGCGCCGAGGCCGTGCGTGCGGAGCGTCCGTGCTGCTCCGGCGAGCAGCTCGTCGAGCCGCTGAATCTCCGCTTCGGCCGCGGTCAGCCGCTCGTGGAACGAGACAGCGCGGTGCCCGCACCACTGGCGCACGAGCTCGTGGACCGGGCGGTCGTGCTCGCAGTAGTACCGGTACTCCCATCCGGGGTCGCTGGTGTAACGGTTCCCCTGGAGGTCGGTGCGCTGCTTGCCGTTCTTGCTCGCGTCCCGTGCCTGGCGTTCGTCCTCGGTGACCCACTCCAGCACCGCTGCAGGACTCGTGCGGCACGCGGTTTCGGCGACGAGGAGTGCCGCTTCCGCGGACAACCACCAGGTGTTGTCGTGGTGGAAGCTCGGGACCGAGGCCGTGAAGTAGTCCAGAGGACGACCCGTGGTCTTCTCCAGGAGTGCGACGTCGTGGATGCCGACGCAGTTGCGCGCGTAGCCCTGGTCGACCGTGGCGGCGTCCTCGGGGACCAGCAGCTCGAAGACCACGCAGACGGCGAAGTCCCGACCCTGTCGAGTTCGTACTCTCCGATCCGCTGCCAGTCGGACATCCGCTGGTCGTATTCGGCGACCTCCACCCAGGGCCTCGGGAGCCGTTTGGGTGAGACGCTCGAGAGCTTCCCGGCCTTCTCTCCGTCGAGGAACTCGATCTCGATACGCGGCGGACGGCGCTCACGGTTGTCGGTCCTCACGAGGACGCGCTCCGACGGCGCGGCGTCTCGAGCCCGGTAGATCCACTCCTCGCCGGGCTTCACTCGTCTGCTCTCCTCGTCCTCAGCGCTCGGCGGCGAGCTCGTCGTGCAGGCGCGCCTGCGTGTCTCCCTTGGGCCCGTGCGGGTTCAGTGCCAGGTAGACGAAGCTCGGAGCCGGAAGAGACAGGTTGATCTCGGAGAGGGTCAGAGGTCGCGCCAGGCGGCGCGCGCCGCTACGTCTGCCAGGCTAACCGCCCCGTCCATACTCGGAGAGGTACGCACGGCCGGCCCCCCCGAGGTCGGTCGACGGGTTGTGAGCCGTTCTGGTGGCGCGCAGCGCGCGGCGTATGCAGATCACCCGGAAGGAGTACGTACGGCCTTCCGAGGGAGGTGACCCCTGAGGCTCCTGATGACCATGTGGCGTGTTTCGCACCTGGCGCGGGCGCGCTCTCGCATCCGGAGCGAACCCGCAGAGCGGTTTCGCCGCTGCGCGTTCGGTCAGCAGCAGGAGCGCTACGGCAACGTCTACGACATCACCGACGCGGAGGTGCGCGTGATCATCACCGTGCGTCCGCGGACGTTCACGGCGGTCGGTGGGGGCGCGGTCGTCGAGTGACGCCGCACGGGCGGTGCGGGAGGCGGGACTCGAACCCGCACGCCCTCTCGGGCACCAGGACCTAAACCTGGCGTGGCTGCCGTTTCACCACTCCCGCTCGTGCCCGTCACTCTGCCAGGAGCGGCGGGCGCGCGGTGCTCAGTCGATGCCGAGGTCCCGGCGCAGCTTCGCGACGTGACCGGTGGCCTTGACGTTGTACTGCGCGAGCTCGACGGTGCCCTCGGGGTCGACGACCACGGTCGACCGGATCACGCCGGTGACCGTCTTGCCGTACAGGGACTTCTCGCCCCACGCGCCCCATGCCTCCAGCACGGCCTTGTCGGTGTCGGACGCCAGCGGGAACGTGAGCGCCTCGGCCTCGGCGAACGCGGCCAGCTTGGCGACCGGGTCGGGGGAGACGCCCACGACGCGGTAGCCCCGGCCCTGCAGCGACGCGAGGGAGTCGCGGAAGTCGCACGCCTGCTTCGTGCAGCCCGGGGTGCCGGCGGCCGGGTAGAAGTACACGACGACGTGCTCGCCGCGCAGGTCGGACAGCGTCACGGAGCCGCCGTCGGCCGTGGGCAGCGTGAAGTCCGGGGCGGTGTCGCCGGCGGCGAGGCGGGGCATGGCGTCTCCTGCGTCTGCTGAGGTGCGGGGGCGGTTCGCGGGCGCGCGGGCCCGGCGCGGTCAGCGTACGACGGTACCGTCGGCCCTGTGACCGCACCGCGCCCCGAGACCCCTGCCGCCCGCCCGGAGCTCCCGATCCGGATGCTGAACGACCGGCTGCTCGTGCAGCTGGACGAGGACGCCGCCGAGCGCCGGTCGAACGCCGGCATCGTCATCCCCGCGACGGCGGTCGTCGGGAAGCGCCTCGCATGGGGCGTGGTGGTCGCCGTCGGGCAGCACGTGCGCCAGGTGACCGTCGGCGACCGCGTGCTGTTCGACCCGGAGGAGCGCGCGGAGGTCGAGCTCGCCGCCCGGACGTACCTGCTGCTCCGCGAGAAGGACGTGCACGCCGTCGGCACGCCGCACGAGGGCGGCCAGGGCACCGGCCTCTACCTCTGACGCCGCGGCGCCGCCTGACCCCCACCCCCGCGGCGAAGGCGCTTTCCCGCGCCGGCGTTCGCCCTCGGCGTGCTCTGTTGCGCAGCGTCTCGTGCGGGTGTTCCCATGGTCGCAGGAACGACCCGGGGGAGTGGCCGTGGTGGATGACGAGATGAAGACGGCCGAGCAGGGCGAGGCGCGTGGCACGCAGGAGGGCGCGACCGAGGTCGTGATGGACCTGCTGGCGGAGCACGTGCCGCTGACGCTGCTGGCGGACCTGGCGGTGGCGGAGCCGCGCTCCGAGGCGATCCTGGCGGCCGAGGGGCTGCCGGACGACGCCTGGTGGGAGGACGACGAGTCCCCGGGCGAGGGCGCGCCGACCGGTTCTGCCGGCACGGGCGCCGGTGCGCGGGGCCCGGAGGACGACCTGCCGGTCGACCCGGACGCCGTCGAGGACCCGCACCCGGCGTGACCTGCGCCACTGTTGGGGCGTAGAGCCGGATCTGGTTCGCGTCCCACCGCGGGAGGGTGCTAACGTTCTCAACCGCGCGCCATTAGCTCAATTGGCAGAGCAGCTGACTCTTAATCAGCGGGTTCGGGGTTCGAGTCCCTGATGGCGCACAGCAGAAGGCCCCCGATCGGCGGAGACGTCGAGCGGGGGCCTTCGTCGTCGCGGGGCGTGCGGGACGCGGGGCGCGCCGGGTGTCACGGGCCGCCGAGGTCGTCATCCACGGACGAGGTGGTCCGTCAGGAGTGACGACCTCGTGCCGCGGTGACGACCTCGTGCCGACGTGACGACCTCGTGCCGACGCGTCAGCTCGGGTCGGTGCCCGGACGGGGCGCGGCGGCGTGGGCGCGCACGTCGTCGGCGATCTGCTGGGCCTGCGCGTGGACCAGCAGGCGCAGGTCGTCGTAGCGGCGGTCGACCTCGGCGTCGGACGCGTCGCTGTCCCGAGTGGCGATCCACGCGCGCTTGGCGGCGCGGATGTCCGCGTCCGTCACGTCGATGCGCCACTCGTCCTCGGTCATGGGTCAAACGTCCCACCAGGGGCCGCCCCGCGACAGGCGAAAAGGGCGGTTTCACCCGCCTCGTGGGGGTTCGGAGGCCCGGATTCACCTGATAGCCCGCCGGGCGCCGATCCCTCAAGGACCACTGGAGTGAGGGCGGTCGCTCGCACCCGCACCTGTCGGACCACGTCCTGAGGGGCGACGATGGGTCGCGCCGCCCCACGCGGCGCACCCGAGGAACGGAGCAGGCACATGACCGAGCGGACCCAGCAGGACACCGGGGACGGCGCGTCGCAGACCGTCACGTACGACGTCGTGGTGATCGGGGCGGGCGCCGTGGGCGAGAACGTCGCCGACCGTGCCGGGCGGCTCGGGCTGTCCGTCGCCGTGGTCGAGCACGAGCTGGTCGGTGGCGAGTGCTCGTACTGGGCGTGCATGCCGTCGAAGGCCCTGCTGCGGCCCGGGTCCGTGCTCGCCGCCGCGCGGGCCGTGCCGGGTGCCGCGGAGCTCGTCGGCGGGACCCTGGACCCCGCGGCGGTGCTCGCGCGCCGGGACGAGTTCACGTCGCACTGGGACGACCACGGGCAGGTGGAGTGGCTCGACTCCGCCGGCATCGCGCTGCTGCGGGGGACCGCACGGTTCACCGGTCCCCGTGAGCTGGCCCTGGAGACCGACGACGGGGACGTCCGCGTGATCGCGCGGCACGCCGTGGTCGTGGCCACGGGCAGCGAGCCGGTGATCCCGGGGGTCCCCGGCCTGGCGGAGGCGCAGCCGTGGACGTCGCGCGAGGCGACGGCGGTCATGGAGGTGCCCGGGCGGCTCGCGATCCTGGGCGGCGGCGTCGTGGGCGTCGAGATGGCCGTGGCGTACCGGGACCTCGGCGCGGGGTGACGCTGCTGGTGCGCGGCGACCGGGTGCTGGCCGGCGCGGAGCCGTTCGCGGCGGACGAGGTCGCCGCGGGGCTGCAGGAGCTCGGGGTGGACCTGCGGTTCGGCACGTCCGCGACCCGGGTGGCGCGCGACGAGGACGGCGTGCACCTCACGGTCGAGGGACCGCAGGGCGCCGGCGAGGTGCACGCGGACGAGGTGCTCGTCGCCACGGGCCGCCGGCCGCGCACCGTCGACCTGGGCCTGGAGGCGATCGGGCTCGAGCCCGGCGGGCCGCTGGAGGTCGACGCGTCGCTGCAGGTGACCGAGGTACCGGACGGCTGGCTGTTCGCGACCGGCGACGTCACCGGGCGCACCGCGACGACGCACCAGGGCAAGTACGACGCCCGCGTGGCGGGGGACGTCGTCGCGGCGCGGTTCTCGCCGGACGACGACGGCGCCGGTCACGCCGCGGCCGAGCGGGACGCGGCGCCGTGGAGCCGCTACCGCGCGTCCGCGGACGACGTGGCGGTGCCGCAGGTCGTGTTCACGCGGCCCGAGGTGTCGTGGGTCGGGCGCACCGAGCAGCAGGCGCGGGACGCGGGGCTGGACGTGCGGGCGGTGCAGTACGCGATCGGGTCGGTCGCGGGGGCGTCCGTCGCGGCCGACGGCTACTCCGGCACCGCGCAGATCGTGGTCGACCAGGCGCGCGGCGTGATCGTCGGCGCCACCTTCACCGGCCCGGACGCCGCGGAGCTGCTGCAGGCGGCGACGATCGCGATCGTCGGCGAGGTCCCGCTCGACCGGCTGTGGCACGCGGTGCCGGCGTACCCGACGGTCAGCGAGGTGTGGCTGCGGCTGCTGGAGACCGCGGGGCTCTGAGCCTCGGCGGCCGCGACGACACGAGGGGCAGGCCCGCGGACGGGCCTGCCCCTCGTGCGTGCGTGCTGCGGGGTGCTGCGGTGGCGTCAGCTCGCGAGCGAGCCGTCGCTCGACAGCACCAGGCCGATCGAGGCCTCGCCCTGCCGGACGGCGTCGCCGATCAGGCCGAAGTCGTACGAGCGGAACTCCGTGACGGTCAGGCCGTAGGTCTCCTCGAGGCCGATCTGGCAGAACGGCCGCTCGGGGCACTCCGCGGGGCCGGCCAGCACCACGCCGCCGTCGCAGGCGGTGGCGAGGTCGGACAGGGTCGTGACGTCGTGCTCCTCGGCGAACGCGGTCGTGACCGCGAACGCGTTCTGGTCCTGGGCCGCCGACACCGCCCCGAACGTGAGGCCGGCGGCCTCGCCGAGCGTGGTCAGCGCGGCCACCGTCGCGTCGGGGTCGCCGCTCGCGACGGGCTCGGCGTCCGCGCCGTTGGCGGAGGTGTTGAGGAACTCCGCGAGCGTCGCGGCGTACTCGGGCGTCAGGGTGATCTGGCCGCTCTGGAGCGCCGGGAGGTAGGTCTCCCGGTTGCCGATGGTCTGCACCTCGGCGGTGTAGCCCGCCGAGCGGAGGACGGCGGCGTAGATCTCGGACAGCGTGGCGCTCTCCGAGAAGTTGGCGGCGCCGATGACGACGCTCTTCCCGCTGCCCACCGAGGCGTCGGCGGCCGCGAGGCCCTCGTCCTCGACGAACTGCGCGGCGACCTCCGAGGACGTCTGGCGGTCGATGTCGACGGCCTTGTTCAGCTGGATCAGCGTGTCCGTGTCGAGGGCGGCGGAGACCGAGTCGAGCAGCGGGACGAGCCCGGGGTCGGCCTGCGCCGCTGCGGCGTTCACGGCGGGGATCACGTTGTCGGCGTTCTGCAGGCCCTCGTCGTCCTCGAGCACCACGAGCTGGTCGCCCGCCACCGGCTCGCAGACGGTGCCCGACGCGTCGCCGCCCGCGGTCGGGTCGGCGGAGCCGCCGCCCGAACCGGGGTCGCCGCAGGCCGCGAGCAGGAGCAGCAGGCCCGCCGTGGCGGCGGGCAGAGCGGACCGGGCGGGTCGGCGAGGGGTGGATCGACGTGCGTTCATGTGCGGGTCCTCTGTTCTCGGGGGTGTGCGCACGGTGTTCGGTGCGGGGCGCGGATCGGATGACGCCGACGGCGCGGCGGTCCGGGATGGTCGGCCCGGCGCGGTCGCCTGCCGACGGTCGGGAGCCGTCACGAGGTGCTCGCGACGGGCTCCGGGGACGGGGAGCGGGCGGCACGGCGCCGCCGCCGGCCGGGGGAGGCCCGCATGGGTGCGGGCGTGAGCGCGCGCTGCACGAGCGCGAGCACGCCCTCGACGAGCAGGCACAGCCCGGCGACGAGCACGGCGCCGGCCACGACCTGGCCGTACCGCTGCAGGGCCATGCCCTCGACGATGATCGAGCCCAGGCTCCGGCCGCCGACCAGCGCCGCGAGCGGCACGGTGGCGAGCACCTGGGTGGTGGCGGTGCGCAGCCCTGCGCCGATCAGCGGCAGGGCGAGCGGGAGCTCCACGACGGCGAGCGAGCGCGCGCCGGACATGCCCACCCCGCGGGCGGCGTCGCGCACGTCGGCGTCGACCTCCGTCAGCCCGGTCACGGTGTTCCCGAGGATCGGCGGCAGGGCGAACACCGCGACCGCGAGGATGGTGGCCGTGGCGCCGAACAGGCCGGTGGACGCGAAGATCGTCAGCAGCGCGAACGTCGGCAGGGCGCGGGAGGTGTTCGCGACGACGACCGTGACCGCACCGCCGCGCCCGCGGTGGCCGAGCCAGACGCCGACCGGCAGCGCGACGGCAGCGGCCAGCAGCACGGCCAGCGCGCTGATGCGCAGGTGCTCGACGGTCAGCGCGATCACGCCGTCGCGGCCGGTCCAGTTCAGCGGGTCGTTCAGCCACGCCAGGGCCTCCTGCAGCACGTCCACGCTCAGGCCTCCCGTCCGCGCCGGGCCCACGGCGTCACCGCGCGCCCGGCGAGCCAGAGCAGCAGGTCCAGCACGAGGGCCAGGGCGAGGCAGAGGAGCGTCGCCGTGAGGATCTCCGCGTGGTACTGGTTGTTGCGGAACCCGCGGAACATGAGGTTGCCGAGCCCGCCGTACCCGACCACGACGCCGACGGTCACCAGCGCGACGGTGGTGACCGTCGCGAGCCGCACGCCGGCGACGATGGCGGGCAGGGCGTTGGGCAGCTCGACGGTCAGCAGCAGCCGGATCCGCCCGTAGCCGAGCCCGCGCGCAGCGTCGCGGACGCTCTCGTCCACCCCGGCCAGGCCGACCAGCACGTTCCGGACCAGCACGAGCAGCGCGTAGGCCACCAGCCCCACCAGCACGGGCGTGCGGCCGATGCCCGTCCACGGGACCAGGACGGTGAAGAGCGCGAGCGAGGGCACGGTGTACAGCACCCCGGAGGCCCCGACCACGGGCGCGGCCAGCCGTGGCTGCAGGTGCGCGAGCATCCCGAGCGGCAGCGCGATCGCGCACGCGATGAGCACGGCCTGCAGGGTGAGGCTCGCGTGCTGCTCCAGGGCGCGCGAGATGTCCGCCCAGTTGCGCTGGACGTAGTCCCACGAGAGCCACGGGTTCGGGGCGCCACCGTCTGCGGCCGCGGCGAGGCTGCCGGCGGCGGCCTCGGACAGCTGGGCTCGCGTCACCGGAGGGACGCTACCCGGCACCTCCGACACGAGCACTGCGGTTTCTGGGCGGCGCGGGTGTCGGGGGGCGCGGCTAGGGTCGTCGGCATGGCGGTCGCGATCGGGTTCCAGCACGTGCGCAAGGCGTACGCGGACGGCACGGTGGCCGTCGGCGACCTCTCGCTCGACGTGCACGAGCACGAGCTGCTCGCCCTGGTCGGGCCCTCCGGCTGCGGGAAGTCGACGACGCTGCGGATGGCGAACCGCCTGGTCGAGCCGACGTCGGGCCGGATCTTCCTGGACGGGGAGGACGTCACCGAGGTCGACGCCGTCGCGCTGCGTCGCCGCATCGGCTACGTCATCCAGAACGTCGGCCTGTTCCCGCACCGGACCGTCGAGCAGAACGTCGCCACCGTGCCCCGGCTGCTCGGCTGGGACCGCGGCCGCACCCGCGCGCGGGTGGGCGAGCTGCTGGAGCTGGTGGGGCTCGAGCCGTCCCGGTACGCGCGGCGGTACCCGCACGAGCTGTCCGGCGGTGAGCGCCAGCGGGTCGGCGTCGCCCGCGCGCTCGCGACCGACCCGCCGGTGCTGCTGATGGACGAGCCGTTCGGCGCGGTCGACCCCGTGGGCCGGCGCCGGCTCCAGGGCGAGTTCCGCCGGATCCAGCAGGAGCTCGGGACGACCGTGATGCTCGTCACGCACGACGTCGACGAGGCCGTGCGGCTGGGCGACCGCGTGGCGGTGCTCAGCCGGGGCGGGCACCTGGAGCAGGTGTGCGACCCGGTCCGCCTGCTGGCCGCCCCGGCGAGCCCCGCGGTCGCCGACTTCGTGGGCACCGGCGCGGCCGTCCGGCTGCTGGCGCTCGGCACCGTGCAGCGCGCCGACCTGCGGCCCGCGAGCCGCGAGGACCGCCACGACGGCGTCGCGCAGCGGTCCGGGCTCCGCGTCGGCGACCCGCTCGACGCGGCGTTCAGCGCCCTCGCCGCGGAGCCGTCGGGGCGCGTCGCCGTGCACGAGGGCGCGGCCGTGGTGGGGGAGCTCGACGCGCCGGGGCTGCTCGCGGCGCTGCACCGGCTGGTCGACGCGGCGCAGGACGCGCACGACACCGATGAGCGCACCGACGAGCGCACCGGCGACCACGCCGCGCACGCGCCCGAGCCGAGCGCCGGGGCGCGTGGGTAGTCTGCCGAGGGTGACCACTCGCCTCGCACTCGCCACCTGCGCCGCCCTGCCCGACCTCGACCCGGACGACGCCCCGCTCGTCGAGGCGCTCCGGGCGCGCGGCCTCGAGGTCGAGTCCCCCGTGTGGAACTCCGGGGACGTCGACTGGTCGTCCTACGACGCCGTCGTGGTCCGGTCCACGTGGGACTACACCGACCACCCGCGCGACTTCCGGTGGTGGGCGCAGCGCGTCAGCCAGTCCTCGCGCCTCGTCAACCCCGCGCAGGTCCTCACCTGGAACATCGACAAGACGTACCAGCGCGCGATGGAGGCCGCCGGCCTGCCGATCGTCCCGACGATCTGGATGGACCCCGCGCGCAACTTCAACGCACGCGCCATCCACACGCGCTTCCCGGCGTTCGGCGACTTCGTCATCAAGCCGACCATCAGCGCGGGCTCCCGCGACACCGGCCGGTACGACGCGGGTCAGACGCCGTCGCGCGCGCTCGCCATCACCCACGTGAAGAACCTGCTGAACGACGGCCGGCACGTCATGGTGCAGCGGTACCTGAAGCAGGTCGACACCGTGGGGGAGACCGCGCTGGTCTACTTCGACGGGAAGCTCAGCCACACCGTGCGCAAGGCCCCGCTGCTGGAGGGCCCGTACCGCGAGGGCGCCACGGACGGCGTCCTCTACAAGCGCGAGGTCATGACCTCCCGCGAGGCGTCCGAGGCCGAGCTCGCGCTCGGTCAGCGGGTCGTCGACGCCCTGCCCGACCTCATCCCCGGTGTCGAGCAGCCGCTCGCGTACACCCGGGTCGACCTCATCCCGGACGACCAGGGCAACCCCGTCGTGCTGGAGCTGGAGCTCATCGAGCCGTCGTTCTTCTTCGAGCAGGCACCGGAGGCCGTGGACCGGTTCGCGGACGCGATCACCCGCCGCCTCTGATCCCGCCGGGAACGAGGACGGGCGCCGTACCCGAGGGGTACGGCGCCCGTTCTGCTGGGGTGGCTAACGGGACTTGAACCCGCGACCTCCTGGACCACAACCAGGCGCTCTACCACCTGAGCTATAGCCACCACGACCCGCGGAGAACCGGGGCCGACGAAAAGTGTACCGGGTCCGCGGGGGTCCTCAGGACGCGGGCGTCGAGGCCCGGTGCGCGGCGGCCACCGACGTCGCCTCGATCTGCGCGGCGACGGCCTTGGCGGCCTTGGAGTCCGGGCCCGGCTGGGGGACGAGCAGGGCCGCGCGGTAGTAGCGCAGCTCGTCGATGCTCTCCAGGATGTCGGCGAGCGCCCGGTGGCCGCCGTGCTTCTGCGGCGACGCGAAGTACACCCGCGGGTACCAGCGGCGGGCGAGCTCCTTGATGGAGGACACGTCGATCACCCGGTAGTGCAGGTGGCCGATCAGCTCGGGCATGTCGCGGTCGAGGAACACCTTGTCGGTGCCCACGGAGTTGCCGGCGAGCGGCGCCTTGCCCGGCTCCGGCACCCACCGGCGCACGTACTCGAGCACGGTGGCCTGCGCCTCGGCGAGGGTCGTGCCCCCGGCCAGGGCGTCGAGCAGGCCCGAGGTGGTGTGCATCGTCCGGACGAAGTCGCCCATCTGCTCCAGGGCCTCCGCGGGCGGGGCGATGACGACGTCGACGCCCTCGCCGAGCACGTTGAGCTCGGAGTCGGTGACGACGGCCGCGACCTCGACCAGGGCGTCGTCCGTCGAGGACAGCCCCGTCATCTCGCAGTCGATCCAGACGATGCGGTCGGCGCTGCCGTTGCCGTTGCTGATGGTGCTCACCCGCCCAGGGTACGGGTGAGCCCGCCGGACGGGGGTCCGACGGGCTCACCGGATGGAGGTGGTGCTGCGCGGTCAGCGGAGCGTCGCGACGGCGGTGCCGAGGCCGTGGAACGCCCGCAACCGGTGCGGGCGGGCCCGTTCCGGAGGCCGGCCGCGCGTCTCGGCGGACGGTCTGGACCGGGTGCCGCGCTCGGTGCGACGACGGACGAGCGCGACCGTCTCGCGGCGCTCGCGCAGGTCCCGCTGGAGGACGTCGAAGGTGAGGGTGGGGTGCATGGTGGTGGTCTCCGTCGTGCTGCTGGACGGGGCCTGGCCGGGCCCCCGGGACTCACCGCGGTGACCCCTACGGTTCCACCGCGCGCACCGCGCCGTCACCGGTTTTTCGCCGCTCAGCGCTCGAGCACGAATCCCGAGGTCCACGACGTCTTCCCGCCCGCGGCGAGCGTCATCTGGAGGAACCCCAGCGCCTCGAGCTCGTGCGCCCGTCGCAGGGAGCCCGCGTCGACGGCGCGCAGCCCGGCGCCCTCGACGACACCTGCCAGCGCGGCCTTCGCGTCCGCGTCGTCGCCGGCGACGAGCACGGTGGTCGGCCGGCCGGCGATCGTGCCGGTGGCGAGCGTCGCGGCGAACGTCGTGTTGAAGGCCTTGAGCACGCGGGCCTGCGGGAGCCGCTCGGCGAGCTCGGCGGTCGCGGACGAGCCGGCGGGGACCACCAGCGCGTCGAAGGTGGCGAAGTCGACGGGGTTGCTGACGTCGACGACCACCCGGCCGGCGAACCCGTCGGCGTAGCGGTCGGCGACCTCGGCGAGCGCGGGGTAGGGGAGCGCCAGCACCACGACGTCGCCGGTGACGGCGTCGCCGACCGTGCCGGGGGTGACGCGGGGGTCGACGGCCGCCGCCTTCGCGGGGTCCCGGGTCAGCACCTGGACGTCGGCGCCCGCCGTGAGCGCGAGCCGCGCGACGGCCGCGCCGATGTTTCCTGCTCCGATGACGGTCACGCTGGTCATGTCTGCTCCTGGGGTCGGGGTCCGCGGCAGAGGTTGTCGCTTCAACTGAAACTACGCCCGGTCTGTTGAAGCGTCAACCTTTCGGTAGGATGGCGCCATGACCGACGACCCGCGCTGGCTCAGCGCCCGCGAGCTGCAGGCCTGGATGCGGCTGGAGGCCGTCGCCGAGCTGCTGCCGACCGCGCTCGACCACCAGCTCCAGCGCGATGCCGACCTGTCCCACTACGACTACCTGGTGCTCGCCAAGCTGTCCGAGGCCCCGCAGCGCACCCTGCGGATGAGCGGGCTCGCGGCCAGCACCAACGCCACGCTGCCGCGGCTGTCCCACGTCGCGGCCCGGCTGGAGGCGCGCGGCTACCTCACGCGCACCCGCTCCGACGACGACCGGCGCTCCACGCTGGCGACGCTCACCGAGGACGGCTGGCGGAAGGTGGTCGCGACCGCCCCCACGCACGTCGCGGAGGTCCGGCGGCTGGTCGTCGACCGCCTCACCGCGGAGCAGGTCGACCAGCTCGACGCGATCGCGCTCGCCGTCCTCGGCGCGCTCGACCCCGAGAACCGGCTCGAGGCGCAGAACCCCGTCGCCGGCGCCTCCGACGCGTGCGGGAACGAGGCGGCGGGGAGCTGACCTATCCGGCGCTCTCGCCGCGGCGCCGCGCCCGGCGGTCCCGCCACGACTGCCACACCCGCATCACGAAGGCCTTGAAGCGGTCCGTCAGGCGGCGGACCGCCGGGAACTCGGTGCCGAGGATGCCGAGACCCAGGAAGATCAGCAGCCAGCCCGGCCCAGGCAGGACGAGCAGGGCGATCCCGACGGCGACCACCGACCCGCCGACGACCGTCACCACGACCTTGTACGTCAGCCGGAGCCACGGCGTGCTGTCCAGGCGCGCGCGCAGCCGGGCCAGGGCGAGGTGCGCGCCGGTGTCGGTGCGCTCGCCGGCGGCGATCTCGGCGGCCAGGCCGTCGTCGGGCACGCGGCCTCCGGGGGTCGAGGTGTCCACGGCAGCATGACGTCCGGGACGCCTCGATTGTTCCCGGGACCGGCGGGTGAGATCCGGGCCGCCGGGCGGGCGCGGGCCGTGCGTCAGCGCGCCACGAGCTCCGGGGTGCGCGCGTCCGCCGCGGGGTGCGCCCCCGACGGGCCGCGGCGGGTCAGCGGCCCCCGCAGGCCCAGGTGCTCGCGGAGCGTCGTGCCGGCGTACGCGGTGCGGTAGGCCCCGCGCTCCTGCAGCTCCGGCACGACCCGGTCGACGATGTCGTCCAGCCCGGACGGGATGATCCAGGGGCTGATGTTGAACCCGTCGACCGCGCCCGTCCGGACGAACTGGACCAGGCGGTCCGCGACGGCCGACGGCGTGCCGACGAACCCCCGCTCGCCCGTGACGCGCACGACGAGCTGCCGGATCGAGAGGCCCTCCGCCTCGGCGAGCGACCGCCACCGCGCGGCGACCTCGTGGGTGCGGGCGCCGGTCGTCGACGTCCCGCCCTCCGCGCCGAGCTCGGCGACGACCGGGTCGTGCGCCGGGAGCGGGCCGTCCGGGTCGTAGCCGCTGAGGTCCTCGCCCCAGATCGTGCCGACGACGTGCAGCGCCGTGGCGGGGCTGACCTGGTTCCACCGGACCCAGCGGTCCTTCTCCTCGGCCTCGGCGGCGGTGTCCCCGACCACGACGGCGGTGCCCGGGAAGATCTTCACGTCGTCCTCGGGCCGGCCGGCGGCGACCGTGCGGGCACGGATGTCCTCGGCGAACGCCAGCGCGTCGGCGAGCACGCTCCCGTGCCGGCTGAAGATCACGTCCGCCGACCGGGCGGCGAAGTCGCGGCCCTGCGGGGAGTCGCCGGCCTGGAAGATCACCGGGTGGCCCTGCGGGCTGCGGGGGGTGGTGGGGTCGACCTCCGCGTCCAGCAGCTCGCCGTGCACGGACACGTGGGCCACGTCGCCGGCGTCGGCGGCGGGCCAGGCGTCCCAGATCCGGCGGGCGGTGGCCAGCACCTGCTCGGCGCGGTCGTACCGGCGGGCGTGGTCGAGGTAGCCGCCCCGGCGGAAGTTCTCCCCGGTCCAGGCGTTGTCCGTGGTCACGACGTTCCACGCGGCGCGCCCGCCGGACAGCACGTCCAGGCCGGCGAGGCGCCGGGCGAGGTCGACGGGGTCGTTGTAGGTGGTGTTCTGGGTGGCGACCAGGCCGATCCGCTCGGTGACCGCCGCCAGCGCCGCGAGCTGCGTGATGGCGTCCGGGCGACCCACCACGTCCAGGTCGTGCAGGGCGCCGCGGCTCTCGCGCAGCCGCAGGCCCTCGCCGAGGAAGAAGGCGTCGAACAGGCCGCGCTCCGCGGTGCGGGCCACGCGCTCGAAGGACGCGAAGTCCGTCTGCGAGCCGGACTCGGGGTCGGACCAGATGGTCGTGTGGTTGACGCCCTGGAAGAAGACGCCGAAGTGGACCTGCGCCGCGGGGCGCGTCAGGGGGTGCTCGGACATGGCGGGACTCCTCAGGCGGACTGCCGGGCGGACCCGGCGAGGCGGTGGGCGGGACGGGGCAGGCCCAGGTGGTCGCGCAGGGTCGCGCCGGCGCGCGGGGCGGCGGCGAGCCGGGCGGCGCGCAGGGCGGGCAGCACCTCGCGGGCCAGCACGGGCAGGTCGACGTCGAGGACCGCGGGGAGCAGCCGCACGCCGGCGACCTCCTCGGACGCCGCGAGCTCGGTGAGCAGCCGGACCAGCCCCGCCGCGTCGCCGACGTGCCGCAGGGCCCGGCCGGGCGCCGGCGGTCGGGTGCCGTCCAGCTCGGCGAGCCGCTCGCGCCCGGTGCGGTCGGCGGTGTCGAGGACGACCTCGATCTCGACCGCGGCGAGCGGTGCGCCCGGGGTCGCTCCGCGGGCCTCCCGGGCGGCGGCGAGCGCGCCGGCCACGTCCGCGCCCGCCACGCCCGCACCGCCCACGCCCGCACCGCCCGCGCCCCCGACGAGGGCCACGTCCACCAGGTCCTCGCCCGGCCGGCCGGCGGCGACGTCGCCCGCCCGCGCGAGCACCACCAGCTGGCCCTGCGGCGGCCGCGGCGTGATGAGCGGGCCCACGACGGAGAAGCTCGCACCGCGGAAGTCGACGCGGTGCACGCGGCCGCGGTCGACGTACCGGCCGGTGGCGACGTCCCGGATCACCGCGTCGTCCTCCCACGAGTCCCACAGGTCGCGGACCACCTGGACGACGTCCCGCGCCTCGCGGTCCAGGTCCGGCACCGCCGCCCGGCCGTACGCCGCGGGTGCCGCGTCGCCCGGGGTGACGGCCGCCAGCCAGCCGCCCCGGCCGGACGCGGCGATGTCGAGCGACGCGAGCTGCGCGGCGACGTGGAACGGCTCGGGGTAGGTCGTCGGCACCTCCGGCACCAGGCCGAGGGCCGTGGTGGTCCGGGACACGAACGCCGCGCGGGTGACCGCGTCCAGCCGCGCCGAGGTGGTGGCCCCGGGCGCGGCGGGCAGCACCGCGTCGGCGAAGGTCGCGAAGGTGAAGCCGGCGTTCTCGGCGCGGCGCACCGTCCCGGCCAGGCGGGCGCCGGAGACGAGGTCGGCGCCGCTCAGGCCGGTGACGGCGGCGGCCGCGGGGTGGCTGCCGGCGCCGTCGACGTCGACGCCGAGGAACAGGGGTGGGGTGGTCATGCGGTCCTCCGAGGGGCGCGCGGGTGCGGGGTGACGGTCGGTGCGGGGGCGTCGGGGCGCCTCAGAGCGCCGAGTGCCCGCCGATCCGGTGGTAGGTGCGGTCGTGGTAGACGAGCGGGGACGGCGGGCGGCCCGCGTCCCCGGCCGCGCCCCCAGCCGTGTCGGCGGCGGGGGAGCCGGCGGACAGGGCCCGCAGCGAGACCAGGTAGCTGTCGCCCACGGGCGTGCGCTGCAGCACCCGCGCCCGCACCCACGACACCGCGCCGTCGATCACGGGCTCACCGGTCGCGAGCGACGACCACCCGCCGGCGGCGAACCGGTCGATCCCGCTGGTTGCGAACCGGGCGGAGACGTCGTGCTGGTGGTCCGCGAGGAAGCTCACCGCCAGCGTCGCGGCCCCCGAGACGGCCGGCCACGACGAGGAGGTGGACGCGAGCGAGAACGCGAGCAGCGGCGGGGCGGCGGACACCGAGATGACGGACGTGGCGGTGAACCCGACCGGCTGCCCCTCGTGCCGCAGCGCCACCACGGCGACGCCCGCGGGGTGCCGGCGGAACACCGACTTGAACTCCTGGGCGTCCAGCTGCCGCTCGTCCTGCTCGGCGAGCAGCCGCTCGAGCGCCGACAGGTCCGTGTGCTCGGCGGTCACCGGGCCACCGCCACGGCCGGACGGGTGACGGCGGGGTCCGCGGGCACGCCCGCAGCGCGCCGCAGCGCCGCGCCGGACCGCAGCAGCCAGGCGTCGAGCACCGCGTCGAGGTCGGGCAGCTGCGCCTCCGTGACCGCGAGCGCCCGGGTCGGCACGACGGCGCCGAGCTCGACGAGCACCGGCCGCAGGTGCACCTCGCCGGCCAGCGCGTGCGCGGGGTTGCCGGACACGACCAGCGGGACGGCGACGACCCCGGCGAGGCCGTCCGGGCCGTACAGGTCCAGGAACGCCTTGAGCAGCCCGGTGTAGGACGCCTTGTAGACCGGCGTCGCGACGACCGCCACGTCGGCGGCGGCGAGCCGGGCCAGGGCGTCGTCGGCGGCGGGGTGCACCGGGGCGAGCACCTCGCCCGCGAGCTCCGCCAGGTCGACGGTGGTGACCGCGGGAGCGGGGCCGTCGGTCAGGTGCTCCGCGACGCGGGCGGCGACCGCGCGGGCGGCCTGGAGGGTGCGGGAGCCGGGCCGCGGGTTGCCGGAGAGGGCGACGACGGCAGGGGGACGGGACGTCATGGGGTGCCTCGCAGACGGGTCGATCACGCTTGCCGCGCGGCGGAACGGGGGGTGAGCCCCGGCCGACGGCCAGGTCATCTCCCGGAGCACCCCGCCGTGACGTGGGGTTGCTGCCCAGCAAGCCGGGGCTTGGCGCTGGGACTCGTGACCTCGGGCGGCTGTCTAGCACCGGCGGGCGCGCGGGCCGACGGTGCGCGGGGGAGTTCTCACGATCCGGGACCGTGCGTCGCCCCCGCGGTGACATCGCTCCGCCATGCGAGACGCCGCACCCGGCTCGTTGACTTCCCGAGCGCGGCGTCCCTAAGTTCCGCGGCACCGAGTCACGCCGAGCAGCACCGGCGGTGAGGCCCGGTGGTCATGAGCTCCGACACCAAGCCCCGGCTCGTCGGACGGCAACCCCCCGCGCGGGTGGGTGCCCCGGGTGAGGACCAGGCCCGCTGCCGCCGGCAGTGGGGCAACACGCGAGCCCGTCCCCCGGCGGGCGCACCGAGGAGCACGCATGAACCGGAGCACGCCGACGCCGACCGCGCGTCCGTCCTCCCGCGCCGCACGGCCCTGCGCCGTGCCCGCCGGCCTGCCGGGCGCCGTCGCCCCGCGCGCCGCCTCCTGTCGCTGTCGCTGACCTCCCGCACCCCGCCGCGCCGAGCGCGCGCAGCGCCCCGCGCGCGACCTCGCGCCGCGGCCCGCCGGTCCGCGTCCCACCGGCCGCACCCCACCGGCCGCACCCCACCCCGTCCGGCACCCCGGTCCGCGCTGCCGCGCGCCGTCCCGCCCTGCCGCCCGCGAACGGAGCCCCGCCATGCCCCCCCCCCCCCCCCGCCCGGCCCCGCCCGGCCCCGCCCGCCCCGAGGACCGGCACGTCGTCCTCGCCGTCGACCTGACGGCGCTGGGCGCCCGCCCCGGCGGCCACGGCCCGCACGGCGTGGTCGTCCCGCGCCCCTTCGACGGCGAGCGCCTGGCGCGGCTCGTGCACCGGGCCGTCCGCGGCCTGCTCGACCTGGTCCTGCTGGGCGACGCGTTCTTGCTGCACCCCGGCCGCCGGCAGGTCCCGGGCCGGCTCGACGCCGCCGTGGCCGCCGCCCGGGTCGCGCCGCTCGGCACCGGCACCGCCCTCGTCGCCGGGGTGGCGCACGAGCACGTCGACCCCGCGCACGTGGCGGGGGCGGTCCGGGGCGTGCAGCGCGCCGGGCGGGGACCCGCGGGCTGGTTGCTCTCCGGCCCCGCGCCGGGTGCGGACGAGCGCGAGTGGCGGCGGCGCGGAGGCTGCCGTGGCGGCGGTCGAGGGGAGGGGACGGGCCCGGGGACGCCGGCGCCCTGCTGCTCGACCCCGACGGCCGGTTCCGCGTCGACCACGACGGGGTGCGGTTCGCGGTGGGGCCGGGCGGCCGCCGTCCCGGTCCCGGCCCCGCGGCGGGGTGGCCTTGCGTGGTTCTCCCCGTCTCCGGTGCGGCGGGGGCCGCGTGGGCGGGGCGGCGCGGGGCCGTCGCGCGGATCGCCGTCCCGGACGTCGCGCAGGGCGCGCGGCTGCGCTCGCTCGTGCGGGACGCGGCGGCCGTCGCCGGGCGCCCGGCCGGCGCCGTGCGGGTGCTCGCCGACGTCGACGTGGCGCTCGCGGACGACCCGGAGACCGCCGCCGCCCGGCTCGCGCTCGCCCGGCCCGGGGACGGCGGCGGGACCGCCCACGCCGGCGCGCGGGTCCCGGTGCTCGCCGGGACGGGCGCCGACCTCGCCGCGCTGGCGGCCGCCTGGGTGGACGCCAGCGCGGCCGACGGGTTCGTCGTCCGCCCCTCGGCGCCCGAGGCCGACCTCGACGCGCTCGTCGACCGCGTCGTCCCGGCGCTGCAGCACGCCGGGCTGTTCCGGCTCCGCCCGTCCGCCGCGCTCGCCACCACCTGACCGGGCGCCACGCCCTCCGCCCGACCGACCCCGAGGTGATCCGATGACCACGACCGAGCTGCCGACACCGGCGCCCGCGCACCCCGACGCCGCCCACCCCGACGCCGCCCACCCCGACGCCGCCCGGCTCACCGTCCGCGCCGTCGCGCTGCACGACCCGCTGGTGCGCCCGCTGCTCGACGGCCTCGCCCACGAGTACGGCACCCGGTACGAGCGGCTGCTGACCCCGGCGCAGCTGCGCGACGAGCTCGAGCACTACGGCGCCGAGGAGTTCGCGCCGCCGGACGGCGAGCTCGTGCTCGTGCTCGACGACGGCGAGCCCGTGGCGGGCGGGGCGTTCCGTCGCCGCCACGAGCCCGAGCTCGGGGACCCCGCCCGCCTGACCCGCGCCGGCGCGCGCACCGAGGACGGGACGCCGGCGGTCCGGACCGCCGAGCTCAAGCGGATCTGGACCCACGCGGCGCACCGGCGCCGGGGCCTGGCCCGGGTCGTCCTCGCGGAGCTCGAGGCGCGCGCCGCCGCGCGCGGCTACCCGCGGATCTACCTGACGACCGGGCCGCGGCAGCCCGAGGCCGTCGGCCTCTACCGCGCCGCGGGCTACACGCCCCTGTTCGACCCCGCCGCCGACCCCGAGACGGTCGGCGCGCACGCCTTCGAGAAGTGGCTGGTGACCTCGTGACCGACCTCGCCCTGCGCCCGCCCGCAGCGCCCACCGCCCCGGCGCTCGCGGACCTGCCCGTCCGACCCGCCCGGCACCCCGGCCGGTGGGTCGCCACCGCGGGCGTCGCCGTCCTGCTCGCGATGGTCGTCAGCTCGCTGCTGACCAACCCGCAGTGGGAGTGGGACGTCGTCGCGACGTACCTCACGTGGCCGTCCGTGCTCGAGGGGGTGTGGGCGACCCTCCGGCTCACCGCGGTCGCCAGCGTCATCGGCTTCGGCCTCGGCACGGTGCTCGCGCTCATGCGCCTGTCCCGGTCGCCGCTGCTGCAGTCGGTCTCGTGGGGGTACTCCTGGGTGTTCCGGTCGGTGCCCCTGATCCTGCAGCTGCTGCTCTGGTACAACCTCGCGTACCTGTACCCGCAGCTGTCGCTCGGGGTGCCGTTCGGGCCGGAGCTGGTGGCGTTCGACACGCTGGACGTCGTCGACAAGTTCGGCGCCGCGGTGCTCGGCCTGGGGCTGTCACAGGCCGCGTACTCCGCGGAGATCGTGCGGGCGGGCATCCTCGGCGTCGACCAGGGCCAGCACGAGGCGGCGGCGGCGCTCGGCATCCCGCGCGGCCGGCAGCAGCTGCGGATCGTGCTCCCGCAGGCCATGCGCACGATCGTGCCGACCTCGGTCAACGAGACCATCGGCCTGCTCAAGGGCACGTCGGTCGTCTACGTCCTGGCGTACGGCGAGCTGTTCTACACGGTCGGCGTGATCTACGGCCGCAACCAGCGGGTGGTGCCGCTGCTGCTCGTCGCGGCGATCTGGTACCTCGCGACCACCACCCTGCTGACCGTCGCCCAGTACTACCTGGAGCGGCACTACGCGAAGGGTGCCCTGCGCACCCTGCCCCCGACGCCCCTGCAGCGGCTGCGGTGGACGCTCGCCGTCGCCGCCGGGCGGCTCACCGGCCGGCCGCTGCCGGCGGACCTGCCGCCGTCGTTCCTGGCCGCCGCCCGGCGCGGCCACCTCACCCGCACCGGCGCCCGGGACGGCGCCGCCACCCGCGACACCGGAGGCCCGGCATGACCGCCACCCTGAGCACCCCCACGCCCACCGACGCGGCACCCCTCGCCAGGTCCGCCGGCCGCACGACGGGCGGGCACCTGCAGATCCACGGCCTGCACAAGGCGTACGGCACGCTCGAGGTGCTGCGCGACGTCGACCTGGAGGTCCGCCCCGGGGAGGTCGCCGTCGTCCTCGGCCCGTCGGGCTCGGGCAAGTCGACCCTGCTGCGGCTGATCAACCACCTGGAGCGGCCGGACCGCGGGTTCGTCGCGCTGGACGGCGAGGTGATCGGGTACGCGCGTCGCCGCACGGGCCGCATCCGCCCGTCCCGTCGCCGCACCGGCGGGACGGAGGTGCTGCGCGAGCTGACGGAGCGGGACGTGCTGCGCCAGCGCACGCGCATCGGATTCGTGTTCCAGAACTTCCACCTGTTCCCGCACCTCACCGCGCTGCAGAACGTCGTCGAGGCCCCGGTGTCCGCGCAGGGCCGGCCGCGGTCGGAGGTGGAGCCCGAGGCCCGGGCGCTGCTCGCCCGGGTCGGGCTTGCGGACAAGGCCGACGCCCGGCCCCGGCAGCTGTCCGGCGGGCAGCAGCAGCGCGTGGCCATCGCCCGGGCGCTCGCGATGCGGCCCGCGCTGCTGCTGTTCGACGAGCCGACGTCGGCGCTCGACCCGGAGCTGGTCGGCGAGGTGCTCGAGGTCATCCGCGGTCTCGCGCACGGCGGCACGACGCTCGTGGTCGTCACCCACGAGGTCGGCTTCGCCCGCGACGTCGCCGACACCGTCGTCTTCATGGACGGCGGCGTCGTGGTCGAGCACGGCCCCGCGGCCCAGGTGCTCGGCGCACCGGCCCACCCCCGCACCCGCGCGTTCCTCGACAAGGTCCGCTGACCCCCGTCCGCACCCGTCCGCACCCGTCTGCCTGCACCTCCCCACCACCGAGAGGCACCACCATGCGCACGACCACCCCGAGCCGGCCGCGCCGCCGGTCCGCAACCGCCGCCGCCGCCCTGGCCGTCGCCCCCGTGCTCGCCCTGCTCGCCGCCTGCGGCGGGACGTCCGACGCCGCCGAGGGGGGCGAGGCCGGGGGTGATCTCCAGGCCGCCGCCGAGGCCGCCGGCCTGGAGGTGAACACCTCGCCGGACCAGGACCGCATCCACACCCAGGAGAACCCGGACGCGATCGCGCTGCTCCCGCCGGAGCTCGCCGCGAAGGACACCCTCACGGTCGCGGTCGGCGCGTTCACCGCGCCGCTGTCGTTCCTCGCCGACGACGAGGCCACCCCGATCGGCAACGAGACGGACATCGCGCAGCTCGTCGCCGACGCCCTCGGCAAGGAGCTCGACCTGCAGGTCAAGGCGTGGGCCGACTGGCCGCTCGCGCTGGAGTCCGGCGACGTCGACGCCGTCATCGCGAACGTCACCGTCACCGAGGAGCGCAAGGAGAAGTACGACTTCTCGTCCTACCGGAACGACCAGCTCGGCTGGCTGGTGCAGGCCGACAGCGACATCACCGAGGTCGACGAGCCGTCGGACGTCGCCGGGCTCACGGTCGCCGTCGGGTCCGGCACCAACCAGGAGAAGATCCTGCTCGCCTGGGACCAGGAGAACCAGGACGCCGGCCTGGACCCCGTGCAGGTCGAGTACTTCGAGAACGACGGCGACACGATCCTCGCGCTCCAGTCCGGGCGGATCGACGCCTCGTTCGGCCCGAACGCCAGCGCGTCGTACAAGGCCAAGGTCTCGCCGCAGGACTTCGCCGTGGTCGGCACCCTCAACGGCGGCTGGCCGGACACCGCGCAGATCGCCGTCGCGACGGTGAAGGGCTCCGGCGCGGCCGAGGCCGTGACCGCCGCGCTGCAGGGCGCGTTCGACGACGGCACCTACCAGCAGGTCCTGGAGCGCTGGGGCCTGGAGGACGAGGCCATCGAGGCGCCCGAGACCAACCCCCCGGGCCTGCCGAAGACGTCCTGACACCGGCCGCACCCCGCCCACAGTCCTCCAGGAGGAACCATGTCCGACGACCTCCAGCGGGTCCCGCTGTCCGTGCTCGACCTGGCCGTCGTGCCCGAGGGCGCCACCGGCGCGCAGGCGGTGCGCGCGGCCGTCGACCTCGCGGTCGACCTCGACCGGCTCGGCTACCACCGGGTCTGGTACGCCGAGCACCACCTGTCGCCCGGCGTCGGGTCCGCCGCCCCCGCGGTGCTGGCGGCCGCCGTCGCGGCCCGCACGGAGCGGATCCGCGTCGGGTCCGGCGCCGTGCTGCTCAGCACCACGAGCCCGCTCGTCGCGGCGGAGCAGTTCGGCACGATCTCCGCGCTGCACCCGGGGCGCGTGGACCTCGGGCTCGGGCGGGCGTTCACGCCGCCGCCGCAGCGGGAGGGCGACGCCGGCAGCCCCGCGGCCGCGCCGGCCCCGGAGCGCCCCCGCGTCGGGGCGCGGGTCGTCGACGGGCTGTACGTCCCCGCGGCGCCCCCGTTCGACGCGTCGGACTCCGTGCTGCGGGAGCGGCTGCTCGCCCAGAAGCGCGTGGTCGGGGCGTCCCGGACGCCGGCGGCGTTCCGCGACGAGCTCGAGCTGGTGCTGGGCCTGCGGGCCGGGACCTACGCCGAGGCGGACGGCACCCGGCACGTGTCCCCGCCGGTCGAGGGCGCGGCGTTCGACCTGTGGGTGCTCGCGTCGTCCGCGGGGGAGAGCGCCCGGGTGGCCGGGGAGCTCGGGCTGCCGATCGCCGCGAACTTCCACGTCAGTCCCGCCACGACGCTCGACACGATCGCCGCCTACCGCGCGGCCTTCCGGCCCGGCGTCCTGGCCCAGCCGTACGTCGTCGTGTCGGCGGACGTGCTGGTCGCGGACACCGTCGAGCGCGCCCGGGAGCTGGCGACCCCGTTCACCGACTGGGTGCTGTCCATCCGGCGCGGCGCCTCGGGCGCCGTCGCCTACCCGCGGCCCGGGGACGCCGTGCCGTGGGAGGCGCGGGACGCCGGCGAGCGGGCGCTCGTGGCCGACCGCGTCGACACCCGCGTGGTCGGGGACCCCGCGACGGTCGTCGCCCGCCTGGAGACGCTGCAGCGCGTGACCGGCGCCGACGAGCTCCTGGTCACCACCGCCACGCACGACCCCGCCGACGCGCGCCGGTCGTTCGCGCTCCTCGCCGACGCGTGGCGGCGCCCCGTCTCGCCCGCCCCCACGGCCGGCGCGGTGCCGGTCCTCGTCCCCTGACACGCCCGACCCCCTGACGAGCCCGTCCCCTGACGAGCCCGTCCCCTGACGAAGGAGCACACCATGACCAGCACCCCGCCCCTGAGGCCCGCGTCCGAGGCCGCCGCCGAGTTCGAGCGCGGCGCCCTGCTGATCGACGTCCGGTCCGCCGGCGGCCGCGCGGCGCACGGCGACATCCCGGGCGCGACCCTCGCGGACCGCACCGACCTGGACGCCCTGTTCGGGCCCGTGGGCACCCCGGTGATCTCGATCGACACCCCGGTGGTCGTGGTCTGCGGCTCGAACGCCGGCTCCGGACCGGTCGCCGAGGAGCTCGCCGCGCGCGGGTACACCGTGTCGCACGTCGACGGCGGCTTCCCCGCCTGGAAGGCCGCCGGCCTGCCCGCCACGGAACCGGCCGCCCCGGCCGACCAGGCCTGAACGCCCGGCACATCCCCCCGCACCCCCGCACCCGCAGGAAGGCACCACCATGCCCGTCGAGTTCCTCGGCATCGCCACCGCCAACGACGGCTCGGAGACCCGCGCCGCCACCACCCGCCCGTTCGACCCGGCGTTCCTGGAGCGCATCGTGCGCGCCCACGAGGACAACGGCTGGACGCGCGTGCTGTTCGCCTACGGGTCGTCCGGCCCGGAGCCGGCGGCGCTCGCGGCGTACACCGCCGCCCGGCTGCAGTCGATCGAGCTGCTGCTCGCGCACCGGCCGAACGTCTCGTACCCGACCTACGCCGCCAAGACGTTCGCCACGCTCGACCAGCTGTCGGGCGGGCGGCTGTCGGTGCACTTCATCACCGGCGGCAACGACCACGAGCAGCAGCGCGAGGGCGACACCCTCACCAAGGACGAGCGGTACGCGCGCACCCAGGAGTACATCCAGATCGTCCGGCAGGCGTGGACGTCCGCCGAGCCGTTCGACCACCACGGCCGGTTCTACGACTTCGACGACTTCCGCCTCGACACCCGGCCGGTGGACGGGCACGTGCCGACCATCTCGTTCGGCGGGTCCTCCGACGCGGCGTTCCGGGTCGGCGCGGCCGAGGCCGACATCTTCGCGGTGTGGGGCGAGCCGCTGGACCGCACGCAGGAGCAGATCGACCGGGTGCACGCCGAGGCCGCCGCAGCCGGGCGCGCGACCCCGCCCCGGATCCACGCCGCCTTCCGGCCGATCATCGCGCCCACCGAGGAGCTCGCCTGGGAGAAGGCGCACCGGGTGCTGGACCGGATCGAGGCGCGCAAGGCGGCCCTCGGCGGCGTGCTGAGCCCCCGGCACCCGGCCGACAAGCCGGAGAACGCGGGGTCGCAGCGGCTCCTGGAGATCGCGGCGCAGGGCGACCGGTTCGACTCCGTGCTGTGGACCGCGACGGCCCGGGCCACGGGCGGCGCGGGCAACTCCAACGCGCTCGTCGGCACGCCGGAGCAGGTCGCGGAGGCGCTGCTGGCGTACTACGACCGCGGTGTCCGGATCATCTCGGCGCGCGGGTACGACCTGCTCGACGACGCCGTGGACTTCGGCCGGTACGTCATCCCGCTCGTGCGCGAGGGGGTCGCCGCCCGCGACGCCGCCGCTGCCGCCGCCGCGGCCTGAGCGGGACGCGGCGTGCGGTTCCAGCTGCTCGACATCGTCTTCAACCCGCCGCACCCGGTGACCGGGAGGGCGGTGCCGCCGGCGGACCGGCTCGCGCGCACGGTGCGGCACGCCGTGCTGGCCGAGGAGCTGGGGTTCGACTCGTTCGCCGTGGGGGAGCGGCACGCCGGCGACGTGCTGTCGTCCGCCCCCACGGTGATCCTCGGGGCGGTCGCGGTGTCGACCAGCCGCATCCTGCTGTCGACCGGCGTCACGGTCCTGGCGCTGCTCGACCCCGTGCGGGTCGCGGAGGACCTCGCCACCGTCGACCAGCTGTCCCGCGGGCGGCTGGAGATCGTCATCGGCAAGGGCAACGAGGTGCTGCAGTACCCGCTGCTGGGGCTCGACGTCGGCAGGCAGTACGAGTACCTCGAGGAGAACTACGAGCTGCTCCGGCTGCTGCTGTCCGAGGAGGACGTGACCTGGGAGGGCCGGCACCGGCACCGCCTCGAGCACGCCACCACCCTGCCCCGCCCGTACGCGGGTCCGTTCCGCATCTGGCACGGGTCGGCGACGTCCCGGTTCGCGGTCGAGCTCGCGGCGCGGTGGGGCGACCCGGTCGTCACGGCGAACGCGCTCCAGCCGCGGGAGAACTACCAGGTGCTGATCGACCACTACCGCGAGCGGTACGCCGCGCACGGGCACGACCCGGCGGCGGCGTTCGTCGGCGCCGGGTCCGGCGGCCTGTTCCTGGCCGACACCACCGAGGCGGCGGTCGCCCAGTACCGGCCGCTGTACCAGGGGCAGGTGGACGCCGCTGCGCGCCGCGGGTACGGGGCGGACGCCGTCGGGAGGGCGCCGAGCTTCCGGACCCTGGAGGAGGCGGTCGAGCGCGGGCCGGCCCTGGTCGGGTCCCCGGAGCGGGTGGCCGAGAAGATCCTCGACTACCACGCGTCCTACGGGCACGTGCTGCAGTCCGTCTCGGTGAACCACCTGCTCGACCCGGCGGAGCAGGAGGACGTGCTGCGCCGGTTCGCCGAGGAGGTCGCGCCGCTCGTGAGGGCCGAGGTGACGACCGACCTGTGGAGCGCGGCGGACCCGCGCCGGGCGGCCGGGTTCACCGCGGCGACACCCGGATCCGGCATGTGAGAACCCCGCGGCGGCTCCTTGACCGGCCCCGCCGCCGCGGGTTCCCTCACCCCCGGGTGACGAGCGCCAGCACCAAGGCCCGGCTCGCTGGCCAGCAACCCTTCGACGTGACGGGGTGCTCCGGGAACGACCTGACCCGACCGCGACCGCGGGACGGGTAAGCACGGCAACGGCCGCCGGACCGCGCCCCCGCGCGCTCCGGCCCCGCGCCGGCCGGCCCCTGCCGGCGACCACCAGGAGCTCAGCATGACCACACCTCCCCGCCGGCGGGACGCCCGCTCGGGCGCCGCCGCCGCCCTCGCCGCCACGACCCTGCTGCTCGGCGCGTGCTCGGGCGGCGCGGGCGGCTCCGGCGGTGACGGCCCCACGGACGCCGCCGCGTCGGCCGAGCCCGTCGAGGGCGGCGACCTCCGGTTCGCGATCACCGTCGACTCCCGCTGCATCGACCCGCAGCAGGTCGGCAACAACGACGCGATCGCCGTGGCCCGCCAGACCGTCGCGTCCCTGACCGCCCAGGACCCGGAGTCCGGCGAGATCGTGCCGTGGCTCGCCGAGAGCTGGGAGGTCGGCGACGACGCGTCGAGCTACACGTTCCACCTGCGGGACGACGCCGTGTACGCCGACGGCACGCCGATCGACGCCGCGTCCGTGAAGACGAACTTCGACACGATCGTCGCCCTGGGCGCCACGGCGTCGCTCGGCTCGCAGTACCTGGTCGGGTACGAGGGCACGACGGTCGTCGACGAGCGGACCGTGACCGTGGACTTCGCCGCCCCGAGCGCGCAGTTCCTGCAGGCGAGCTCGACGTTCTCGCTCGGCCTGCTGTCGCCCGCGTCGGCGACGCTGACGCCCGAGGAGCGGTGCGCCGGCGACTACGTGGGCTCTGGGCCGTTCGCGGTCGAGTCGTACACGCAGGACCAGGAGGTCGTGCTCTCCAAGGTCGACGGCTACGCCTGGGGCTCGGCCGCGAACGACCACACCGGCGAGGCCTACCTCGACACCGTGACGTTCCAGGTCATCCCCGAGGCCTCGGTCCGCGCGGGCAGCCTGCAGTCCGGCCAGATCGACGCGACGGCGGCGATCAACCCCGTCGACCAGGCGCAGTTCGACGGCAACGGGTTCTGGCTCGAGCAGCGCGCCAACCCCGGCGTCGCCTACCAGCTGTTCCCGAACGAGTCGAGCCCGCTGGCGTCCGACGAGGCCGTCCGCGTCGCCATCTCGAAGGGCATCGACCGGCAGCAGATCGTCGACACCGTCCTGACCGAGCGCGACCAGGCCGCGTCCGGCGTGCTGTCCCACTCCACGCCGCTGTTCGAGTCACTCGCGGACGACCTCGCCTACGACCCGCAGGGCGCCGAGCAGCTGCTGGACGACGCGGGCTGGGCGGTCGGCGACGACGGCATCCGCGAGAAGGACGGCCAGCGGCTGTCGACGACCGTGACGTTCTGGCAGGACCCCGCGCCGCTCGAGCTGGTGCAGCAGCAGCTCCGGCAGATCGGCGTCGACCTCCAGCTCCAGCACGTCGAGATCGCGGAGTCCACGGCGATCAAGGCCGACGGGGACTTCGACTTCGACTACTACAACCTCACCCGGTCCGACCCGGACGTGCTCCGGACCGTGTTCTCCGCGAACGCCCGCAACATCAACAAGCGGGCGCCGGAGGAGGTCGACGACCTGCTCGACCGGTCCGCCGCCGCCACCGACCCCGCCGCGCGCGAGGAGCTGGTCACCGCGGCGTCGCGGCTGCTGATCGAGCACGGTCACGCCATCCCGGTCTACGAGCTGTCGACCACGATCGCCGCCGCGGAGCACGTGCACGGCCTGACGTTCGAGGGCTCCAGCCGGCTGGACTTCTACGACGCGTGGGTGGACGCCAGCTGATGGCCCGGTACCTCGTGCGGCGCGCCGCCCAGGGCCTGCTCGTGCTCTGGGCGGCGTTCACCCTCGCGTTCTTCGTCCTCTACCTGCTGCCCAGCGACCCCGCCGCGCTCGCGGCCGGCGCCGGCGGCGAGGTGCAGGACGTCGACCCGGCGCTGCTCGACGACCTGCGCGCGCAGTACGGCCTGGACCGGCCCGTGCTCGTGCAGTACGCCGACGCGCTGTGGCGGGCCCTGCGGCTGGACTTCGGGGCCTCGTACCAGTCGGGCGCACCGGCGGGGACGCTCGTCGCCCAGGCGCTGCCGGAGACCCTGAAGCTGACGGGTGCCGCGCTGGCGCTCGCGGTGGCCGGCGGTACCGTGCTCGCCGTCGCCTCAGTGCTGCCGCGCAGCCGGGCGCTGCGCCAGGCGCTGTCGGCGCTGCCGCCGCTCGGGGTCGCGCTGCCCACGTTCTTCGTGGGCCTCGTGCTGCTGCAGTGGGTGTCGTTCCGCGCGGGGCTGCTGCCGGCGATCGGCAACGACGGGTGGCGCAGCCTGGTGCTCCCCGCCGTCACGCTGGCCGTCCCGCCGGGCGCCCAGCTCGCCCAGGTGCTGTCCCGCAGCCTGCGCAGCACCCTCGGCGAGCCGTACGTGGAGACCGCCCGGGCGAAGGGCGCCGGGCGGCTGCGCGTGCACCTCGGGCACGCCCTGCGCAACGCGGCGATCCCCGCCTTCACGATGCTCGGCGTGGTGGTCGGCTCCCTGCTCGGCGGGGCGGTCGTCACGGAGACGGTGTTCTCGCGCGTCGGGCTGGGGCGGCTCACCGTGCAGTCGGTCGACCAGCAGGACGTGCCGGTGGTCCTCGCCGTCGTGGTGCTGTCCGCGCTGGTGTTCGTGGTCACCACCCTCGTCGTCGACCTGCTGTACCCGCTGCTCGACCCGCGGATCCAGTCCCGCGGTCGGCTCGGGGCGGTGGCCGCGTGAGCGCCGCCGTGTCCGGCCCGCTGGCGCGGACGACGGACGAGATCGAGATCACCGACCGCGAGGACGCGCGGTCGATCCTGCGCCGCGGCCGGGTGCGCGGCGCCGGGGCCACCGGCCCGCGGGTCGCGCGGGCCGCCCGGTACCTGGTCCGACGGCCCGGGCTGGTCCTCGCCGGCCTGGTGCTGCTGCTCGTCGCCGCGTGGGCTGTCGCACCGGGGGTGTTCGCGTCCGGCGACCCTCTGACGGGGGTCCCCGCGGACCGACTGCAGCCGCCGTCCGCCGCGCACCTGCTCGGCACCGACCACCTCGGCCGCGACGTCTGGACCCGCGTCGTGCACGGCGCCTCGCTGTCCCTGCGGACGACGACGCTCGCGGTCGCGGTCGGCCTGGTCGTGGGCTCGCTGCTCGGCCTGCTCGCGGGATTCCTGCGGGGGTGGGTGGACGACGTGGTCGGCCGGCTGGTCGACGTCCTGCTCGCGGTGCCCAGCATCCTGCTGTCGCTGGCGATCATCACGGCGCTGGGCACCGGTGCGGCGAAGATCGCCGTCGCGGTCGGCATCGGCGCGGTCGCGACGTTCGCGCGCGTGATGCGCGCCGAGGTGCTGCGCACGTCCACCTCGGTCTACGTCGAGGCGGCGCGGGCGTCCGGGTCGCGGTGGTACGCGGTGCTGCTCCGGCACGTGCTGCCGAACTCGTCCGGACCGGTCCTGGCGCTCGTCGCGCTGGAGCTCGGGGCGGCGGTGCTCGCCGTGTCCGCGCTGAGCTTCCTCGGCTACGGCACGCCGCCGCCCACCCCGGAGTGGGGGTCGCTGGTCTCCGGCGGCCGCGACTTCCTCGCCACCGCGTGGTGGCTGACGACCCTGCCCGGGCTCGTGATCGTCGCGGTGGTGCTGGCCGCCAACCGCGTGGCGCGCGCCCTCGAGACGACGGGAGACGACCAGTGACGCAGGAGGACCGGGGCACGGAGCCCGTGCTCGAGGTGCGCGGGCTGGAGGTCGCGTACCGGACGGCCGGCGGCGGGACCTACCGCGCCGTGCGGGGCGTCGACCTGACCGTCCGCGCCGGCGAGGTCGTCGCGCTGGTGGGGGAGTCCGGCTCCGGCAAGAGCACCACTGCCCACGCGGCGCTGCACCTGCTGGCCCGGGGCGGCGCCGTCACCGGCGGCACCGTGCGGCTCGCCGGCCGGGACGTGTCGCGGCTGACCGACAAGGAGCTGCAGGCGGTGCGCGGCCGCGAGGTCGGGCTCGTGCCCCAGGACCCGACCGTCTCGCTCAACCCGGTGCAGCGCGTCGGCGACCAGGTCGCGGAGGTGCTCGTGATCCACGGGCTCGCCCGGCGGGCCGAGGCGCGCCGCCGCGCGGTCGAGCTGCTGCGGCGCGCCGGCATCGACGACCCCGCCGCCCGCGCCCGCCAGTACCCGCACCAGCTGTCCGGGGGCATGCGCCAGCGGGTGCTCATCGCCGTCGCGATCGCCGCCGGCCCGCGCCTGCTCGTCGCGGACGAGCCCACCAGCGCCCTCGACGTCACGGTGCAGCGGCGGATCCTCGACCACCTGGATCAGCTCGTCCGCGACCAGGGCACGGCGCTGCTGCTCATCACGCACGACCTCGGCGTGGCGGCCGACCGCGCCGACCGGATCGTCGTGCTCGAGCGTGGGGTCGTGGTCGAGGAGGGCACCGCCGAGGAGGTGCTGCACGCCCCGCAGCACCCGTACACGCAGGCGCTCATCGCGGCGGCCCCGAGCCTCGCGAGCGAGCGGCTCGTCGCGCCGGCGTCGGTCCCGGTGCCCGCGGCGTCGACCGGGGACGGCGTCCCCGTGCTCGAGCTCGCCGACGTGCGCAAGGCCTTCCCGCTGCCGCGCGGCGCCGCGTCCCGGGCGGTGCTCGCGGTCGACGGCGTCAGCCTGCGCGTCCAGCGCGGCCGCACCTACGCCCTGGTCGGCGAGTCCGGGTCCGGCAAGAGCACCACCGCGCGGCTCGCCCTCCGCCTGGAGCGCCCGTCGTCCGGCCGCGTGCTGTTCCGGGGCCAGGACATCACCGCGACGCGCGGCGAGGCCCTGCGGCGGCTCCGGCGCGGGTTCCAGGTCGTCTACCAGAGCCCGTACGCGTCGCTCGACCCGCGGTTCACCGTCGAGCAGGTGATCACCGAGCCGCTGCGCGCCTACGGGATCGGCACCCGCGCCGAGCGGTCCGCGCGGGCCCGCGAGCTCGTCCAGGACGTCGCGCTGCCCCCCGACGCGCTGCGGCGCAGCCCTCGCGAGCTCTCCGGCGGGCAGCGGCAGCGCGTCGCGATCGCCCGGGCGCTGGCGCTGCGGCCGGACCTGGTCGTGCTCGACGAGCCGGTGTCCGCGCTCGACGTGTCCGTCCAGGCGCAGATCCTCGAGCTCCTGGTGCGGCTGCAGGCCGAGCACGGGCTGACGTACCTGTTCATCTCGCACGATCTCGCCGTGGTCCGGCAGGTCGCCGACGAGGTCGGGGTGCTGCACCACGGGCGGCTCGTGGAGCAGGGCACCGCGGAGCAGATCCTGCTGGACCCGCGGGAGGAGTACACGCGGGAGCTCGTCGCGGCGATCCCCGGCGGGCGGGTGCGTGCGGCGGTGGTGGGCTGAGCGGCCCGGCGCCGGACGTAGACTGGGGGTAGCCCGGTATCGAGGACCTCTCCGTGAGGCGACGACCCGGATCCAGCATCGGAGGGCGTCATGCCCGTCCACCCCGTCTCCAGCTCCACGTCCCTGCGCACCGGTGAACCTGTCGTGCCCGAGGCTCGTGCCGGAGGTGACGTGGGCGCCACCGGCGACGACACGCTGCGGCTCGCGTCCATCTTGGTCAGCGGACTGCCCGCGATGCTCGGGACCGACGACGAGCCCACGACGTACACGGTGCCGGTCGTGTTCACCCGCCAGGTGACCCACCCCGAGAAGACGGCGATCGAGGGCCGCGACAGCACGCAGCGGCTCGCCGAGCGCGGCTACCCGCGGGTGACGCTCAAGGTCTCCGACCGGCGCCTGCTGATCGGGAACACCACCCTGGGACAGCTGCGTGACGGCCTGGCTCACGAGCTCGTCGCCCTGCTCACCGACATCGACGGCGACCTGAGCGAGCAGCGCGGCCGGGAGGACGCCGAGGCCGTCGCGCGCGAGTCCGCCGCCGCCGACCGTGCGGCGAGCGTCCAGCACCTCGTCGAGGAGATCCGGTTCGTGTAGCGGCAGAACGCTGATCCGGCACGGCAGCGAGCCGACCCCTGCATGCCGTGGTCGACGGCGAGACCCCGCATACGCTGCGGTCATGGGCGCAGAGCAGCTGAGCTTCCGGACGACGATCGGTGTCGAGGTCAAGGGCGAGACCTGGAGCTGTGTGGAGATCCCGGACTCCGCGGAGTTCTTCGGCACCGGGAGGACGGTCCGGGTCGACGCGGCCGTCGACGACGTGCTGCTGGAGAACGTCGGCGCGATGGTGACCGGGACCGGCGGGCACATGGTGTCGCTCAGCGCCAAGGTCCGAAAGGCGCTCGGCAAGGACGTCGGCGACACCGTCGACGTGACCATCACCCCGAGGTAGCGCGGGGCGGGTGGCCGGCCGCCTGCGGAAACGGCCACATCGGCGGGCGGTCAGCGCCATGATGAGCAGATGGAACCTCGCCGTGGGCGCATGCTCACCGTGCTCACGTCGGTGCTCGTCGGAGCAGCGATCGGTTCGCTGCTCGCCCGATGGGTGTTCCGCGAGTCGGACCTGTGGTCGGTCCTGCTGATCGCAGGTGCGGCCGCGACGGCGTCCGGTGCCGGTGCGGTCTTCCGGGGTGCCCGGCGCGCGAGCCGGCCGTCGAGCTGACGCCGGACGGGACCGCTTCACGCCTTGACGTGCAGCAGCCCTGCCCGGGTGGGACACGTCTGCGACCCGCCTCCCGTGGGCGCTCACGTGTCGGGAGGGAAGTTCCGAGTGCGACGCGGTGCCCCCAGCAGGACTCGAACCTGCAACCGACGGATTAGAAGGCCGTTGCTCTATCCATTGAGCTATGGAGGCGCGTCCGGGGCGGCCTCGCGCGGCACGGTGCCCGTCCGGCGCACCAGCCTACGCGGCCGGGGCTCCCCGGTGCCGCCCTGCCCGGCGGTCTCGTGCGCTGCCCGGCCGGATTCCCGCGCAGGTCACACGGCGCGTAGGTTTGGCCGCCGTCCCCCGGACGGGCGAGGATGAGGCCGTGAGCGCGCAGGCGGAGAGCACGGCCGCGAGGGAGGTCCTCGACCGGCCGCTCGCCGCCACGTCCCTGCGGGACGCGCTCACCGACCTGCTGCGTGACGTCCGGGCCACCGGCTTCCCGCTGGAGGTGCCCGGGGTCACGGCGGACCGCGCCTCGCGCACCCGCCTGGTGGACCAGCTCGCCGACCACCTGGTGCCGCGGCTGCGCCGGCTGTCCGCACCCGCGATCGTGGTGGTGGCCGGATCCACCGGAGCGGGCAAGTCGACGCTCGTGAACTCGCTGGTCGGCACGGAGGTGAGCGTCGCCGGGGTGCTGCGTCCGACCACCCGCCGGCCGGTGCTGGTGCACCACCCGGAGGACGCCGAGCTCGTGCGCGAGCACCCCGTCACCGACGCGGTCGAGGTCGTCGAGTCCGACCGGGTGCCCCGCGGCATCGCGCTCATGGACGCCCCGGATCTCGACTCCGTCGAGGAGGGCAACCGCCGGGCCGCGCACCGGCTGCTCGAGGCGGCGGACCTGTGGCTCTTCGTGACGACCGCCGCCCGGTACGGCGACGCGCTGCCGTGGCGGGTGCTGAGCGGGGCGCGAGAGCGGGGCGCGTCGGTCGCGATGGTCCTCAACCGGGTCGACCCGGCGTCGCTGCCGACGGTGCGGGGCGACCTGCTGGAGCGGCTGCGCGGGCACGACATGCAGGGCTCGCCGCTGTTCGTGGTGCCCGATCTGGGCCCGCACGAGGGACCGCTGGACGCCGCGCTGATCGCGCCGATCACCCGGTGGCTGACGATGCTCGCCGGCCCGGACCGCGCGCGGACCGTCGTCGCCCGCACCCTGCGCGGCTCGCTGGCCGCGCTGCGCCCCTGGGTGGACGAGCTCGCCGAGGCCGTCGAGCGGCAGGCCGCCGCCGCCGCGACGATCCGCTCGCTGCTGGTCGACGCCGCGCGCGAGCCCGCCGAGGACGCCCGCCGGACCGTGCGCCGCGGCGCCGTCGCCCAGGGCGCCGCGCAGGCGCGGTGGGCCGAGCTCACGGCCCCCGGTGGCCCGCTGGCCGGGGTGGTGCGCGGCTCCGGCCGCGTCGACCGCTCACGGCGCGCGGGCCGGGACCGCGGCGCCGCCGTGCTGCCGCTGGTGCAGGACCTCGTGTCCTCGGCGTCCTCCACCCTCGCCGCCGCGGGTGCCGCCACCGAGCGGGCGCTCCGGGACGCCCTCGCGGCCGGGCCCGCGGGCGCTCCCTCCGCGGCGTCGCTGTGGTCGGCGACCGACCGCGCCGCCGACCGGCCGCGGGAGGTCGAGCGCGCCGCCCGGGACTGGGTCGGGGGCGCCGTCGAGGTGCTGACCGAGGCCACGCCGACCCCCGTGCCGCCCGGTGCCGACCGGGCGGCACGCCGCGCCGCCGCCACGGCCGCGAAGCGCGCAGCCGCTGCCCAGCGCGCGCTCGGCGACGAGGGTCTCGCGGCGCTGGCGCTCGCGGCCGCCGCGGGGCTGGAGGCCGCCGAGCGGATGCTCGTCAACCTGCTGGGGGAGCGCGGCACCCGGGCCGTCGAGACGCTGCGGGACCGGCTGGTCGAGCACGCCGCCGCCCAGGCCGACCGCGAGGGCGCAGCGGCCGCCGCGGTGCTCGACCGGCCGGAGCTCGCCCCGGACGCCGCGTCGCTGCTGCGGCTCCGCCTCGCCGTGATCAAGGGGCTGACATGACCGGGCCGACGACCGACGGGCCCGCGCCCGAGGGCCAGGGCGCGGCGACCGTCGTCGACTCCGCCGCCCCGTCGTCCGGGTCCGCCGCCGTCGCTCCCGAGCAGGACGCCCGGAGCGACACCGCCGCGCTCACCCGGCGCCTCGCGCGCCTGGACGAGGCGCTCGTGGTGGCCGGCGACCGCGTGGACCCCGCGACCGCCGCCCGCGTCCGGTCGATCGGCGACCAGGTGCGGTCGCGGCTCGCGCTCGGCGTCGACCACACCGTCGTCGCGCTGCTCGGCGGCACGGGCTCCGGCAAGTCCAGCCTGTTCAACGAGATCTGCGGCCTCGACTTCGCGGAGGTCGGCGTCAAGCGGCCCACCACCGCGGAGGCCACGGCCTGCGTGTGGGGCACCGGCGGCGACGCGCTGCTCGACTGGCTCGAGGTGGACCCGGACCGGCGCATCGAGCGCGAGAGCGCCCTCGACGGCGAGACCGAGGCGCCGCTGCGGGGCCTCGTGCTGCTCGACCTGCCCGACCACGACTCCATCGAGCCCGCGCACCGCGCCGCCGTCGACCGCCTGCTGCCGATGGCGGACCTGCTGGTGTGGGTCGTCGACCCCCAGAAGTACGCCGACGACGCGCTGCACTCGGGGTACCTGCGCCGGCTCGTCGGGCACGAGGGCGCGATGCTCGTGGTCCTCAACCAGGTCGACACCGTGCCGCCGGAGCAGCGCGACGCCCTGGTCACCGACGTGGCCCGCCTGCTCGTCGAGGACGGCCTCACCGGCGTGCCGGTCCGGACCACCTCGGCCCGCACCGGGGAGGGCATCGCCGAGATGCGGGACGCGCTCGCGGAGGTGGTCGGCCGGCAGAGCCTCGCCGCGCGGCGCGCGTCCGCCGAGATCGTGGACTCCGCCCGGCTGCTGGAGGGCGAGGTCGCCGACGCGGAGCCTCCCGCCGACGCCCTCGACGTCTCTCCCGTGGCCGTGACGCTCGCACAGGCCGCGGGGCTGCCCGCCATCGCCGACGCCGTCGCGGCCGTCGTGCGGGGCAGCGAGGACCCGCTGCCCTCGTTCGTCTCGGTCCAGCCCGGCACGGTCGCGCTGGCCCGCGGGCAGTGGGCGGACGCCGTCACGGCGCGGCTGCCGCGCCGGTGGGCGGAGTCCGTGCGCAGCGGGCTCGCGGAGACCGAGCAGATCCGGTCCGCCGCGGACGAGGCGCTGTCCCACGTGGCGGTCGTCGCCCGCCGCTCGGGGCTCGCGGCGACCCTGTCCGTGCTGGCGTTCGTGCTCGGCGTCGCCGCCGTCGTGGTGGCGGCCGTGGGCGGCGGGGTCGCGCTCGGCAGCGGTGGTCCGTCCGAGGCGGTGCGCCTGCTGTGGCCCGTGGCCGCCGGGCTGGTGGTCCTCACGGTGCTGTGCGCCGTGCTCGCCGTGCGCGCGCGCAGGTCGGCCGCGGTGCGGCGGGCGGAGCGGGTGCGGCAGGACGGGCGCCGGGCGCTGGAGGGCGTGGCGGAGCAGTGCCTCGCCGCGCCGACCCGGGCCGTGCTCGCCGACCACCGGCGGGTGCGCGAGCTCGCGGCGGGTGCGCGGCAGGGCTGACCGCACCATCACGGCGCGCTGAGCCGTCCACAGGCCGGGCTCGGTCGCGTGGTCCCCAGGGCGGCGCCGGGCCGGGCGCTCGGGGTGCGGCGGGTCCGCCAGCGTGTCGTCCACCGCCGGCCCGACCGGGTGCCGGCACGGACGAGGAGGACGCAATGGCGGTCAACGAGGTCGACCTCACGGTCGTCGGCTGGGTCGGCAACGAGCCCACCGTCTACCGGGGCGACGAGGGGCAGGTGCCCTTCACGAAGTTCCGGCTGGCGAGCACCCCGCGGGTCTACGACCGGGAGCGCGACATGTACGTCGACGCGGACACCAGCTGGTTCACGGTCAAGGTGTTCCGGCAGCTCGCGCAGAACGTCGCGGAGAGCCTGCGGCGCGGGGACCCCGTGGTCGTGCACGGGCGGCTGCGGCTGGAGGACTGGGTCGCGCCCGACGGGCACACGCGCACCACGGCGGAGCTCACCGCGGACTCCGTCGGGCACGACCTGGCCCGCGGGACCAGCCGGTTCTCGCGCACCGTGCACGAGGTGCGGAACGGGTCCGGCGGCGGCGACGGTGCCGACGGCGGTGCGAGCGACGGCGACGGGACCGAGGGCGGCGGACGGGACGGCGGCAGGCCGGCGGACGCGGGCGCGCGGGCGCGGCAAAGCGGCGTCCGCCCGGTGGTGCCGTTCGACGTCTCGGGCGCGGTGGAGCTCCCCGAGGACGCCGAGGCGCTGACCGCGGAGCCGGTGGGGGCCTGACCGCGGCAGCCGCGCGGTGCCGGCGCCGCGGTCAGCGTGCCGGGGCGTGCGGGGTCGAGCGCGCCGGGGCGTGCGGGGTCGAGCGCGCCGGGGGCGCCGGGCCGGCGGGCCGACCGCGGTGGGCCCGTGTCCCCGGCGCGCGGATCGCCTAGGCTGGGGGATCGCGACGTCGCCCGGCGCCGCCAGCCCGCCCGCGTCCCCGCGGACGTGCCGGCCGCCGCGACGTACCGGGCGCGGCACGCGCCGCGCCCCCGCACGAGACCCGATCACCGACGAGCACCGAGGCGGACGAAGAGCCAGTGGCTGAGTTCATCTACAGCATGTACAAGGCGCGCAAGGCGCACGGCGACAAGGTCATCCTCGACGACGTCTCGCTGAACTTCCTGCCCGGCGCCAAGATCGGCGTCGTCGGGCCGAACGGCGCGGGGAAGTCGACGATCCTCAAGATCATGGCGGGCCTCGACCAGCCGTCCAACGGCGAGGCGCGGCTGAGCCCCGGCTTCACCGTCGGCATCCTCCAGCAGGAGCCGCCGCTGAACGAGGAGAAGACCGTCCTCGGGAACGTCCAGGAGGGCGTCGCCGAGATCAAGGGCAAGATCGACCGGTTCAACGAGATCTCCGCCCTGATGGCCGAGCCCGACGCCGACTTCGACGCGCTGCTCGCCGAGATGGGCGTGCTGCAGGAGGCCATCGACGCGGCCGACGCGTGGGACCTCGACGCCCAGCTCGAGCAGGCGATGGACGCCCTGCGCTGCCCGCCGCCGGACGCCGACGTGACCGTGCTCTCCGGTGGTGAGCGCCGCCGCGTCGCGCTGTGCAAGCTGCTGCTCGAGAAGCCCGACCTGCTGCTGCTCGACGAGCCCACCAACCACCTGGACGCCGAGAGCGTGCTGTGGCTGGAGCAGCACCTCGCGTCGTACCCCGGCGCCGTGCTCGCCGTGACCCACGACCGGTACTTCCTGGACCACGTCGCCGAGTGGATCTGCGAGGTCGACCGCGGCCGCCTGTACCCCTACGAGGGCAACTACTCCACGTACCTGGAGAAGAAGGCCGCCCGCATGGAGGTCCAGGGCAAGAAGGACGTCAAGCTGGCCAAGCGCCTCAAGGACGAGCTCGAGTGGGTGCGCTCCAGCGCCAAGGGCCGCCAGGCGAAGTCCAAGGCCCGCCTGGCCCGCTACGAGGAGATGGCGGCCGAGGCCGACCGCACCCGGAAGCTGGACTTCGAGGAGATCCAGATCCCGCCGGGCCCGCGCCTGGGCAGCATCGTGCTCGAGGCCCACGACCTCGAGAAGGGCTTCGACGACCGCAAGCTCATCGACGGCCTGACGTTCACGCTGCCCCGCAACGGCATCGTCGGCGTGATCGGCCCGAACGGCGTCGGCAAGACGACGCTGTTCAAGACGATCGTCGGGCTGGAGCCCCTCGACGGCGGCGAGCTCAAGGTCGGCGAGACGGTCTCGATCTCCTACGTCGACCAGTCCCGCGGCGGCATCGACCCGAAGAAGACCCTGTGGGAGGTCGTGTCCGACGGGCTCGACTTCATCAAGGTCGGCAACGTCGAGATGCCGTCCCGCGCGTACGTCGCCTCGTTCGGGTTCAAGGGCCCGGACCAGCAGAAGCCCGCGGGCGTGCTGTCCGGTGGCGAGCGCAATCGCCTGAACCTCGCGCTCACGCTCAAGCAGGGCGGCAACCTCCTCCTGCTCGACGAGCCCACCAACGACCTCGACGTCGAGACCCTCGGCTCGCTGGAGAACGCGCTGCTCGAGTTCCCCGGCTGCGCCGTCGTGGTGTCCCACGACCGGTGGTTCCTGGACCGGGTGGCGACGCACATCCTCGCCTACGAGGGCACCGAGGAGAACCCGTCGAGCTGGTACTGGTTCGAGGGCAACTTCGCCTCGTACGAGGAGAACAAGGTCGCGCGCCTCGGTGCCGACGCGGCGCGCCCGCACCGGGTGACGTACCGCAAGCTCACGCGCGACTGACCCCGCGCACGAGGGCCCCGGGAGCCGCGGCGACGCCGGCTCCCGGGGCCCTGCTGCACCCGGGCCGGCGGCGCGGGCGGTGCCGCGACCGGCGGACCCACCGCCCGCCCGGCACACTGGCCCCATGGTCGACCCGCTGGACACCGCGCCCGCCGCCCCGGGAGCCGGCGGGGACGCCGCCCTCGTCGACGCGCTCGAGCGGCTGCACGCCCGCCTGCGCGACGTCAGCCTGCCGCTCGAGGTGCCGGGAGCCGTTGACGCCCGCGCCGACCGCCGGGCGGCGCTCGACCAGCTCGACGACTACCTCCTGCCGCGCCTGCGCGCCGGGTCCGCGCCGCTGCTGGTCGTGGTCGGCGGATCCACCGGCGCGGGCAAGTCCACGCTCGTGAACTCGCTGCTCGGCACCCGTGTCACCGATCCCGGCGTGCTGCGCCCCACCACGCGGGCGCCCGTCCTGGTGCACCACCCGCTCGACGGCCGGTGGTTCTCCAGCGACCGCGTGCTGCCCGGGCTGCCCCGCGTCACCGGGACCTCGGGCACCGCGGCGCACGGCACCGCGACGTCCGCTACCGCCGAGCGCGCCGCGGGCACCGACCGCGGCGCCGCCACCGAGCGCTCCGCCGCCGACCGCGCCCCGGTCGCCTCGACCGCCGCGGTCCGGCTGGTCGCCAGCGACGCGCTGCCCCGCGGCCTGGCGCTGCTCGACGCCCCCGACATCGACTCGGTCGAGGAGGCGAACCGCGCCCTCGCGACCCAGCTGCTCGCCGCCGCCGACCTCTGGCTGTTCGTCACGACGGCCGCCCGGTACGCCGACGCGGTGCCGTGGGACCTGCTGCACGGGGCCGCCGAGCGGCACGCCCAGATCGCGCTGGTCGTGGACCGGGTGGACCCGGGGGCGGAGGCCGCGGTCGCGGACCTGCGCCGCATGATGGACGCCAACGGCCTCGCGGACGCGCCGCTGTTCGCGGTCGAGGAGGGGCTGGACGCCGACGGGCTGCTGCCCGAACGGGCGGTCGGTGCGGTCGCTTCGTGGCTGTCCGACCTCGGTGGGGACGCCGCCGCGCGGCACGCGGTCGCGGTGTCCACCCGGGACGGCGTGGTGCAGGACCTCGGTCGCCGCGCGCTGCTCCTCGCGACCGCCGCCGACGCGCAGGTGACGGCCGACGCCCGCCTGCGGGACGCCGTGGCGCGCGCCTACGCGGACGCCCTCACGCAGGTCGCCGCCGCCACCTCGGACGGCGCGATGCTCCGCGGGGAGGTCCTGGCCCGCTGGCAGGAGTTCGTGGGCACCGGCGAGCTGATCCGCTCCGTCGAGCAGGGCGTGGGGCGGGTGCGCGACGCGGTCGTCGGGTTCGTCCGCGGCCGGCCCGCGCCGGTGCCGCCGGTCGAGCAGGCCATCGCGCACGGGCTCGCCGCGGTGGTGCTCGACGCCGCCGACGGTGCCGCGGAACGCACCCACGCCGCGTGGCGCGGCGACCCGGCGGGGGCGGCGCTGCTGCCGGACCTCGACCTGTCCCGGTCGTCCGCGTCGCTGCGCGCGGAGGTCGACCAGCAGATCCACGCGTGGCAGACGGACGTGCTGGAGCTGGTGCGGGAGCAGGGCGCCGAGCGGCGGGGGACCGCCCGCGCGCTGTCGTTCGGCGTGAACGCGCTCGGCGTGAGCCTCATGGTGCTGGCGTTCGCGTCGACCGGCGGGCTCACCGGCGTGGAGATCGGCATCGCCGGGGGCACGGCCGTCGTCGCGCAGAAGCTCCTGGAGGCGGTGTTCGGGGACGACGCCGTGCGCCGCCTGACGACGGCCGCGCGCGAGCGCCTCGACACGCGGGTCCGTCAGGTGCTCGCCGGCGAGGCCGCCCGGTACACCGCGCAGCTCGACGCCCTCGGCGTGGGCGGTGGCGAGGCGCTGCGGGCCACGGCGCTGACGGTGCAGGACGCCGCGCGGGCCGAGCGGGCGGGACGCGTGACCGGCCTGGGGCCCGAGGGTGAGCAGGTGCCCGCAGGTGCCCGGTCGCTGAGCGGTGCCCGTGCGCTGCGCGGTGCCGACGCGTGGCGCGCGGGGGGTGGGGGCGGCGACGTCCGCGAGCGCCGCGACGGCGAGCAGGAGGGCCGGGCCCCGTCGCGGCCCGGGTTCTGGCAGCGGCTGCTCGGCCGGGGGGACCAGGGATGAGCCCGTCGCTGGCCGACCGCACCGGCGCCCTCGCCGCGGCGCTCGACGCGGGCGAGGGCCGCCTGCCCGCGCCGGTGCTCGAGCGGGGCCGTGCGGTCGTCGACCGGGTGGGCGATCGAGCGGGGCTGTCCGCCGAGCACACCGTCGTCGCCCTGGCCGGCGCCACCGGGTCGGGCAAGTCGTCGCTGTTCAACGCGGTCGTGGGGCAGGAGCTCGCGCGTCCCGGCGTGCAGCGGCCCACCACCGACGAGGCGCTCGCCGCCGTGCGGGGTGCGGGCGCGGAGCCGCTGCTGGACTGGCTGGGCGTCCGGCGGCGGCACGAGCTCCCGGAGCCGGCGCCGTCCGGCCGGTCCGTCGCGCGGGGCGGCGTGGTGCTCCTGGACCTGCCCGACCACGATTCCGTGGTCCGGGAGCACCGGCTGCGCTCCGAGCACCTCATCGAGCGCGTCGACCTGCTGGTCTGGGTGGTGGACCCGCAGAAGTACGCCGACGCGGCCCTGCACGAGCGGTACCTGCGTCCGCTGTCCCGGCACGCCGACGTCGTGGTCCTGGTGCTGAACCAGGCGGACCGCCTGGCCCCGGCCGAGGTGGACGCGGTGCTGGGCGACCTGCGCCGGCTCGCGGCCGAGGACGGTCTGCCGGGGGTCCGCACGCTCGCCGTCTCCGCGCGCACCGGCCAGGGGATGGACGCGCTCCGGGACCTGCTGGACGACGCCGCCGACCGGCGCGAGGCCGCGACGCGGCGCCTCACGGCGGACGTCGAGGTCGCCGCCCGGGCCGTGCTCGACGCCTGCGGGGAAGCGCGGGGCGGCCGGCGCGGCCGGGACGGCCGGACCCCCGGCGGGCTCGACGCGCTGACGGACGCCCTCGCCGACGCAGCCGGGGTCCCGCTCGTGGTGCAGGCGGTGCGCCGTGCCGCCGTCCGCCGCGCGACCGCGAAGGCGGGCTGGCCGCCGGTGCGGTGGCTGCAGCGGTTCCGCCCGGACCCGCTGCGGCGCCTGCACCTCGGTCGCGCGGACGGCGGCGCGGACGTCAGCGACCGCACCTCGCTGCCGACCGCCGGGCCGGCCACCCGCGCGGCCGCCGCCTCGGCCGTGCGGCGCTTCGTGGACGCCTCGACCGCGGGCGTGCCGGACGCGTGGGCCCTCGCCGTGCGCGACCGCGTCGGCACCCAGGACCTCGCGGACGACCTCGACCGGGCCGTCGCCGGCACACCGCTGCTCGCGGAGCGCCCCGCCGCCTGGGCGCGCGCGGTCGGCGTGCTGCAGGCGGTGCTGCTCGCCGCCGCGGTCGCGGGCGCGCTCTGGCTGACGGCGCTCGCCGTGATGGCGTACCTGCGCCTGCCCGAGCCCCGGACGCCGGAGTGGGGGCCGTTCCCCGTGCCGACCGCGCTGCTGGCGGGCGGCCTGCTGGCCGGGGCCCTGCTCGCCGTGCTGTCCGCGGTGGTCGCCCGGGCCGCCGCCGCCCGGCGTGCCCGGCTCGCGCGGGTCCGCCTGCACGACGCCGTCGAGCGGGTGGCCCGGGCGCGGGTCGCCGGGCCCGCCGCCGAGGTGCTGGCCGACCTGACGACCTGCCGGGACCAGGCGGCCCGGGCGGCCGGGGACCGCAGGCGCTGACGCGGCGGTTCCCCGGCGCACGCCCCGCCGGTTCCCCGCGCACGCCCCGGCGGGTGCAGGATGCACGGGGGCCGGCGTCGGGTCGGTGCCCGGTGCGAGCGACGGAGGACGGATGACGAGGCTGCGGGTCCCGGTCCAGCTGCGGTGGTCCGACATGGACGCCTACGGCCACGTGAACAACGTCGAGATGCTGCGGCTGCTGGAGGAGGCGCGGATCGAGGCGTTCTGGGCGCACCCGGCGCCCGCGGCGGGGGACGCGGCCGCCCCGACGGACCGTGAGGCGTGGCCGACCGCCGTGCTCGACGCCGGACCCGGCGCCCGGACCGCCACGCTCGTCGCCCGGCAGGAGATCGAGTACCTGCGCCCGCTCGGCTACCGCCGCACCCCGGTGGTGGTCGACATGTGGATCGGGCACCTCGGCGGGGCGAGCATCGAGGTCTGCTACGAGGTGCACGACGACGTCCCGGCGGAGGGTGGCGCGGGCCCCTACGCCCGCGCGCTGACCACGCTGGTGCTCGTGGACGCCGCGACCGGCGCGCCGCGGCGGATCGGCGACGTCGAGCGCGCCGCGTGGTCGCCGTACGTCGAGGAGCCGCCGACGTTCCGGCGCCGCGGCCGCTGACGGGCCACGGCGCGGGGTGCTGACGGCGCCTACCGGTCGCTCCGCGCCCGCTCCGCCGTCTCCGCCGCGCGCGCGATGTTCCGCTGCATCCCGCCGAACACCACGCCGTGGAACGGGTACACCGACCACCAGTAGAGCTGCCCGAACAGCCCGTGCGGGTGGAACACGGCCCGCTGCGCGAACGTGGTCGGCGGCGTCGTCCAGCGGTCGCCGCCGTCCGCGGCCGTGCCCTCGGTGGCGTCGCCGCCGGGCTCGACGCGCAGCTCCAGCCACGCCAGCCCCGGGACGCGCATCTCCGCGCGCAGGCGCAGCATCCGGCCGGGGTCGACCTCCTCGACCCGCCAGAAGTCGACCGCGTCGTCCACGACGAGCCGGCGCGGGTCCCGGCGCCCGCGGCGCAGGCCCGGCCCGCCGACCAGGCGGTCCAGCAGCCCCCGCACCCGCCAGGCCAGGGCCCAGGAGTACCAGCCGCGTTCGCCGCCGACGGCCTCCAGCACCCGCCACAGGGCGGCCGGGGAGGCGTCGACGACGCTCTGCCGCTCGTCGACGTAGAGCGTGCCGCCGGCCCAGTCCGGGTCGGACGGCAGCGGGTCGCTCGGCACCCCGGGGACGCCGGCGGACGACCAGCGCGTCGTGACCTGCGCCTCGCGGACCCGGGTCAGGGCCAGGCGCAGGGCCCGCTCGAACGCGATGAGGCCGTGCGGCGGGTCGGGGACGTACTCGGCGATGTCGTGCTCCTGGCACACGACCTCGTGCACGAGCGACTCGACCAGCGGCCGCGCGAGCCCGGACGGCACCGGCGTCACGAGCCCCACCCAGAGGCTCGACAGCCGCGGGGTGAGCACGCCGACCCCGACGATCACCCGCCGGGGCAGTCCGGCGACGCGCGCGTAGCCCTGCATCATGTCGCGGTAGGTGAGGACGTCCGGCCCGCCGATGTCGAACTCCCGGCTGACCTCGCGCGGCATCGACGCGGACCCGACGAGGTAGCGCAGCACGTCCCGCACGGCGATCGGCTGGATGCGGTTCTCGACCCAGCGCGGGACCGTCATCGCGGGCAGCCGCTCGGTCAGGTACCGCATCATCTCGAAGGACGCCGACCCGGACCCGAGGATCACGGCGGCGCGCAGCACGGTCGTCGGGACGCCGGAGGCCAGCAGGATCTCGCCGACCTCCTTGCGGGAGGCCAGGTGCGGCGACAGGTCCTCGACGTCGGGGGACAGCCCGCCGAGGTAGACGATCCGGCCGACGCCGGCCTCGCGCGCCGCGCGCCCGAACGTCAGCGCGGTCGACCGGTCCCGCTGCTCGAACCGGCTGCCGGTGCCGAGCGAGTGGATGAGGTAGTAGGCGACGTCGACCCCGTCGAGGGCGGCGCGGATCTGCCCGGGGTCCGCCGCGTCGGCCTGCGCGACCTCCACGGCGCTGAACCACGGGCGGCCCCGGAGCCGCTCCGGGCGCCGGGCGATCGCGCGCACGCGGTACCCGGCGGCCAGCAGCTCGGGGACCAGGCGGCCGCCGACGTAGCCGGTCACGCCGGTGACCGCGACGAGCGGCGCGTCCGGTCGCGGGCGGCCGTCCGGGCCGACGCCGGGCACCAGGCCGGTCAGCGTGCGGGCCACCGGCTCGGGGAGCAGGTCGGCGGCGGTCGCGGCATCGGTGGCCGGGCGGGTGATGCGGGGCTGCTCAGGGGCGTCGGGCACGTCCGCAGTCTGTGCCGCGGCCGGGACGCGCGCATCCGGGGGTGCCATGATCGGCGGCATGGGGCAGCAGGAGTGGGGCGAGGTCGACGACTACCTGGTGACGACGGTGGTCCACGAGGACGAGGTGCTGGCGGCGGCGCGGGCCGCGGGGCGGGCGGCGGGGCTGCCGGCCATCGAGGTAGCGCCGAACCAGGCGGCGCTGCTCGCGCTGCTGTGCCGGATGAGCGGCGCCCGCCGGGTGCTGGAGCTCGGCACGCTCGCGGGGTACAGCACGCTCTGGTTCGCCCGGGCGGTCGGCGAGGAGGGGCACGTGACGACGTGCGAGATCGACCCGGCGCACGCCGCGGTCGCCCGCGCGAACTTCGAGCGCGCCGGCGTGGCGGACCGGGTGCGGCTCGTCGAGGGTCCGGCGGCGGACTCGCTGCAGGCGCTGGCCGACGCCGGCGAGGAGCCGTTCGACCTCGTGTTCATCGACGCCGACAAGCCCGGCAACCCGCGGTACCTCGAGGCCGCGGTCGCGCTGTCGCACCCCGGCACGGTGATCGTCGTGGACAACGTCGTGCGGCGGGGCGGCGTCGCCGACGCGGCGTCGCAGGACCCGGCCGTGCGGGGCTCGCGCGCGGTGCTGGAGGCCATCGGCCGGAACCCCCGACTGACCGCGACGGCGCTGCAGACCGTGGGGTCGAAGGGGTGGGACGGGTTCGCCCTGGCGGTCGTCGGCGACTGAGGCGCGGGCCACCGGTCAGCCGAGCAGCGCGAGCGTCTCCTTCTCCGCGACCGCCTGCGAGCGCGTCGGGCGGATGGTCCGGCCGTGCTCCCACAGGTCCACGATCCGCGGGTCGATGTACGACGCCCGGCACACGGCGGGCGTGTTGCCGAGCTCCTCGGAGACCGCCTTCACGACGCCCGCGACGACCCGCCGGCGTGCCCGCTCGGACCGGGGCGGCGCACCCGCGGCGGCGAGCCCCCGCGCCGCGAGGACCGTGGCGTGCCAGGTGCGGAAGTCCTTCGGGCTCGCGTCGCCGCCGAGGCGGCGCTTGACGTCCGCGCCGACCTCCGCGCTGGTGATGTCGTGCCACCCGTCCTCGTCGCGCCACGCCAGCAGCTCCGGGCCGCCACCGCGCCGGCGCAGCAGCGTCCCGATCAGCTCGGCCACCTGGGCGTCCTCGACGACGACGTCCCGGACCTGCCCGGACTTCGCGGGGTAGTGGAACCGGACGGCGGTCTCCTCGCCCGTCGCCTCCTCGGTGAGCACCTGGACGTGCTCGCGCCGCAGCGTGGCGAGGCCGTAGGAGCCGTTGCGCTGCGCGTAGCCCTCGCCGCCGGCCCGGAAGTACGCGAGGTCGAGCAGCCGGAACGCCAGCGCCAGGGCCTTCGCCCGCGGGAACCCGGGCAGGGCGAGGTCGCGGCGGACCGACCGCCGGGCGGCCGGGAGGTGGCGGGCGACGTCGAGCACGTGGTCGTGCTTGAGCTTGTCCCGCCGCCGGCGCCACTGCTCGTGGTACAGGTACTGGCGGCGCTGCGCGTCGTCGACGCCGGCGGCCTGGATGTGCCCGTTCGGCCACGGGCTGATCCACACGTCCTGCCACGCCGGGGGGATGGCGAGCGCGACGATGCGGTCCAGGTGCTCGGGGTCCGTGATCCGGGTGCGACGGTCGGTGTCGAGGTACCAGAACCCGCGCCCGGCACGGCGCCGGGTCCACCCCGGGGAGTCGATCCGGACCCGTCGCAGCCTCACCACCGGGACACTGTGCCCCGGCGCCCCCGGCCCCGCCAGCGGAGCAGGGTCAGGCCGGGACCCGGACCATGCCCTCCTGCGCGATCGTCGCGACCAGCACGCCCTCGCGGCTGAACACCCGCGTGGTGCCCAGGCCCCGGCCGCCCTGCGCGGTCGGGCTGTCCTGGTCGAACAGCAGCCAGTCGTCGACCCGCACGTCCCGGTGCCACCACATCGCGTGGTCGAGGCTCGCGACCGACAGGCCCGGCGTCAGCCACGACAGCCCGGCGCGGCGCAGGACGGGCTCGAGCATGATCTGGTCGCACGCGAACGCGAGCACCGCGCGGTGCAGCAGCTGGTCGTCGGGCAGGGCGCCCTTCGTCCGCATCCACACCCGCTGGTGCCCGTCCGGGCGCGGCGCGGGGCCCAGGTACAGGGAGCCGCCGACGTGCCGGACGTCGAACGCGCTCTCGTGCGTCCAGAACCGGGCGAGCGGGTGGTCGAGGTGACCCATCCGGTCCATCGCGGACTCGACGTCCTCGGGCGCCGGCACGTCCGGCATCGGCTGGGTGAGCTCGACGCCCTCCTGGTCCTCCTGGAACGAGGCGATCATCGACAGGATCGGCTCGCCGTCCTGCGACGCGTGCGTCCGGCGGGCCGAGAAGGACCGGCCGTCGCGCAGCCGCTCCACGGCCAGCTCGATGGGGCTGGCGATGTCGCCGGCCCGCAGGAAGTACCCGTGCAGCGAGTGGGGGAGGCGCCCGCCCGGGACGGTGCGGCCCGCGGCGACGAGCGCCTGGGCGACCACCTGACCGCCGAACACGCGGCCGCCCGGCTTGGGCAGGCTGTGGGCCGTGAACCGGTCGGCGCCGTCGGCGGCGGCCACGTCGAGGATGCCGAGGAGCCCGGCGATCGGGTCGGCGGCGGCGGACAGGGGCGTGGGGTCCTGCGGCGCGGTGGGCGCGCCCGTCGGTGCAGCGTCGGTCACGCCCGGAAGGATCTCACGAGCGCGCGGCACCCATCGGTCCCGCGGTGTTCACCAGTGAGTGCGCGGCGCGCTCCAGGTAGTCCCAGAGGGTGGCCTCGTGCAGCGGCGGCAGGCCGAGGGTGTCGACGGCCGCGCGCATGTGCGCGAGCCAGCGGTCGCGGGCGTCCGGGTCGACCGCGAACGGCATGTGCCGCATCCGCAGCCGCGGGTGCCCCCGCTCCTCGGAGTAGGTGGTCGGGCCGCCCCAGTACTGCTCGAGGAACATCGTCAGCCGCCGCCGCGCCGGTCTCAGGTCCTGCTCGGGGTACATCGGCTGCAGCACCGGGTCGGTCGCGACCCCCTCGTAGAAGGCGTCGACCAGCCGGGCGAACGTCTCGTGCCCGCCGACCGCCTCGTAGAACGACTCGCGGCGCCGGGCCTCGGAGGACCCGGGCTCGGCGGGCGCGACCGTGGCGGGCAGGGCCGGCGTGGGGTCGCGGGGGCCAGGGGGAGCGGGGTGCCGGCCGGGCGCGGCTCGGGAGTCGAGGGCTGGGCGGTCATGGGAAGAAGTCTCGCACTAGGCTGACGGCAGCAGGTCGCCCTCCCGGCGACCGCGGGGGCAATCCGCACGGACGGCACGACGGGGGTTCGATGAGCAAGGCAGAGCAGATCCTGGTGGCGCTGGGCGGCGGCGGCAACGTCGTCGACCTGGAGCCGTGCATCACCCGGCTCCGGGTGGAGGTGACGGACCCGCAGCAGGTCGACGAGGACGCCCTCAAGGCGACCGGCGCGTTCGGCGTGGTGCGGTCCGGCCGCATCGTGCAGGTCATCGTCGGCCCCGAGGCCGACAACCTCGCCGCGGAGCTCGACGGCCTGCGCTGACACGCGCGCCGCACGACGAGGCCCCGGGTCCCCGCAGGGACCCGGGGCCTCGTGCGTACCCGGCCGGGCCGGATCAGTCGGTGGTCGTGCCGCTCGTGACGGCCGCGCCGCTCGTGACGGCTCCGCCCCCGGCGAGGCGCTCGCGGTGCGCGGCCAGGGCCTCCCGCTGCCCGGCGAGCGGCACGTCCGCCGCCTCCAGGGCCTCGCGCACGGCGATGCGCAGGGCCCGCGCGACGGCCCACTGCCGGGCAGGGGCAGTGCGCTGCGTCACCTTGACCGTGACGGCCTCGAACGTGAGGTCCTCGGCGGTGCTCACCGTCGCGGTGCCCTCGATCGACGGGCCGAGCTCCGGGTCCTCCGCGAGCCGCGCCGCGGCACCGACCAGCAGGTCGCGCACCTGGTCCAGGTCGGCGAAGTAGTCGACCTTCACCTCGACGACGGCGTTCGCCCAGCCCTGGGTCTTGTTCCCCACCCGCAGCATCCCGCCGTTCGGGACGTACCAGAGCGTCCCGTCGGCGTCGCGGATCTTGGTCACCCGCAGGCCGACGGCCTCCACGGTGCCGCTGGCGGGCCCGGCGTCGACGACGTCGCCGACGCCGTACTGGTCCTCGAGCAGCATGAACAGCCCGGACAGGAAGTCCTTGACCAGGCTCTGCGCGCCGAACCCGAACGCGACGCCCACGATGCCGGCCGACGCGATGAACGGCGCGATGTTCACGCCGAGCTGGTCGAGGACGAGCAGCACGACGATCGACCCGATGACGACCGCGGCCGTCGACCGCAGGACGGAGCCGATCGTCCGGGCCCGCTGCGTCCGCCGGACGTTCGCGACCGGGGTGACCTTGCGCAGCGCGGCGGCGACCTCGGTCCCGCCGAGGGGCCGCGCGATGCCCCGCTGCAGCAGGGAGGTGCCGTCCGCGATGTGCTCGGTCACCGCCTTGATCAGCCGCCGGACCACCAGCAGGGAGATCCCGCCGATCACGATGATCAGCGCGATCCGCAGGCCGGGGCCGAGCAGCCAGGTCATGAGGGCGTTCGCCCCGTCGATGGCGGCGGCACCGGGGTCGGTGTCGCCGGCGGCGGGCAGCACGGTGGGGAGGAGCGAGGGGATCACGCGACCACGCTAACGAACGGCGCGGGGTGCCCGCCGCCCCCGCCGCGCCGCCCGACGCGACCCGCACGGAGCCCGCACGCGACGCGCACACCCGCCGCGCTCCAGGCGGCGACCTCCGCGCCGGTCGACGCGGGTGTCGCCGTCGAAGATCGTGAACAGGGTCGCCGGGTACCGGACGCCGTCGACCACCCGGTGGTACGGGGAGTACGACAGCAGCCAGTCCAGCTCGCGCGGCGTGCCCGCGTCGCCGTACTCGTCGGTCCAGGTCACGCCCAGCCCGAACCGCTGGTACCGGACCATGTCGAGCAGCGGCGCGGAGCACACCACCGCGGCGAACGTCCCGGGCTGCTGCGTGAGGGCCGCGCCGACGAGCAGCCCGCCGTTCGAGCCGCCCCAGCACGCGAGCCGGTCGGTGGTGGTCCAGCCCTCGTCGACGAGCAGGGTGGCCACCGCGTGGAAGTCGTCGAACACGCGCTGCTTGTTCCCGCGGCGTCCCGCGCGGTGCCACTGCTCGCCCTCCTCGCCGCCGCCGCGGAGGTTCGCGACGACGTACACGCCGCCGGCCTCCACCCACGCGAGGGTGGTCGCGGAGTACGCGGGGTCGAGCGAGATCTGGAAGCCGCCGTACCCGTAGAGGATGGTCGGCGCGGGAGCCAGGGGCCGCCCGTCCGCGTCGAGCGCGTCGGCCCGGGCCACCACGAACGCGCGCACGGCGGTGCCGTCGGCGCTGGTCGCGACGACCCGCTGCACGCGCACCTCCGGCAGGTCGGCGACCGCCCCGGGAGGCGCGGCCCACAGCGATGTGCGCCCGGTCGAGGCGTCGTACCGGTGCACCTCGGTCACGGTGGTGTGGTCGGTGTACGTGAACCACACGTCCGGCCCGCCGTCCGGGCGCGTGACGAGCCCGCCGATCGAGCCCAGCCCCGGCAGGTCCACCGTGCCCGCCGCCCCCGGCAGGCGCTCGCCCGACGCCGGGTCGTGGACCGTGACCTCGCTGACGGCGTGCCGGCGCCAGGAGGCGAGGACCTGCCGGGGGGCGGTGTCGTCCCCGCCGCCGTCCGTGAACGCCACGTCCTCCAGGACGGCCTCGGGGTCCTCCGCGAGCAGCGTCCGCCAGTGCGGCACCGCCGGGTCCTCGGGGTCGGTCACCGCGAGGCGGCCCCGGTCGGCGTCGAGCGTCGTGTGCACGTAGAGGCGGCCGTCGCGGCCGACCCACGCGCCGACCTCGGCGTCGTAGCCCACCGCGACCTCGCGGAACGCCGGGACGGTGCCGGCGTCCGCGGCGTGCAGGTCCGCGATCCAGACGTCCGTGCGCGGGGCGGTCCCGGCGGACGCGGAGACGATCAGCCACCGGCCGTCGCGGGAGACCGAGACGCCGTAGTAGTTCGTCATGTCCAGGCCGTCGCCGAACACCTCGAGGTCCTCCGCGGGGTCGGTGCCGACCACGTGGCGCCAGACCCGGCGGTGGTACTGGCGCTCGTCCTCCGGCAGCAGCTCCGGCGCGAGCCGGCGCACGTAGAACAGCGAGCGGCCGCCCGGCTCCCACGCGACGGGCGAGTAGCGCGCCCGGTCGACCGGCCCGTCGACGAGCTCGCCGGTCGCGACGTCGAGCACGTGCAGCACGCTCTCCTCGGTCCCGCCGTGCGAGACCTGGTACGCCAGCAGGTCGCCCTCCTTGCTGGGCTGCCACGCGTCGAGCGTGGTGGTGCCCGCCGGGTCGAGCGCGACCGGGTCGACCAGCACGCGCTCCCGCTCGGCGCCCGGGACGTCGGGGTCCGGCTCCGCGACCACGACCACCGCGTGCTCCTGCTCGCCCGTGCGGCGGCTGAAGAACCGGCGGTCGCCGCGCCAGGCCGGCGTGCCGACGAAGCCCGCCCCGAGCAGCTCGCCCAGCCGGGCGGTCAGCGGGCCGGTCGCGAGCGGGCCCTCCGCGAGGCCACCGGACGTGACCCGCGCCCGGTACGCGGCGTACAGGTCGTCCTGCGCGGCCGACCACGCCTCCGTCTCGTCCGCCGCGGCGTCCTCCAGCCAGCGGTACGGGTCCGCCACGCGGCGCCCGTGCAGGTCCTCCACGAGGTCCAGCCGGCGCGCGGCCGGGTAGCCGGCGGGAGCGGTCGGGGCGGGTGCAAGGGGCGCGGCGGGGTCGGCGGTCATGCGCGCCACCCTACGGCGCGGCGCGCCGCCACCCGCCGTCGTCCCCGCGCTGGTCGGTGGGGCCCGGGCGCCGTCGCGTCCCCTCTGGCAGGATCGGCACGTGGCCGCACCGACACCGCCGTCCGAGTCCCTCGTCCGCCTCGCGGAGGCGCACGGGATCACCCCGCAGTTCGAGTCGTTCGCCGGCGAGATGCAGCAGGTCGACGCGCCGACGCTGGTGGACGTGCTCGGTGCGCTCGGCGTGGACGCCACGTCGCCGGAGCGCGTCGAGGTGGCCCTCCAGCACGCCGAGGACACCCCGTGGCGCCGCGTCCTGCCGCCCGTGCTCGTGACGCGGCAGTCCGAGCAGACGCACGTGCCGGTGCACGTCACCCATGGCGACCCCGTCCGGGCCTGGGTCGAGATCGACGCCGCCGAGGGCCGCGGCCGCCGCGCCGCCGGTGCGGTCACCGAGCGCGTCGAGCTCGAGCAGGCCGACGTCTACCTGGACCCGCGGACCGTCGACGGCCGCCAGGTCGGCCGCGCCACCTTCGTCGTGCCGGCGGGCCTGCCGCTCGGCTGGCACCTGCTGCGCACCAGCGGGCCGTCGGGCGAGGCCGCCAGCCCGCTCGCCGTCACCCCGGACCGCCTCGACCTGCCCGCGGGCCTCGCGGACCCCGACGCGCGCCGCGCCTGGGGCCTGATGGTGCAGCTGTACTCGGTGCGCTCCCGGCAGTCCTGGGGCGCCGGAGACCTGCGCGACCTCGCGGACCTCGCGTGGCTGTCGGGGCACGAGGCCGGCGCGCAGTTCCTGCTGATCAACCCGCTGCACGCCGCCGAGCCGGTGCCGCCGCTGACGCCGTCGCCGTACCTGCCGACCACCCGGCGGTTCGTGAACCCGCTGTACCTGCGCGTCGAGGACGTGCACGAGACCGCGTACCTGTCGTCGGCCGACCGCGCGCTGGTCGAGTGGTCCGCCGAGCAGGCCCTGGCGCTCGACTCCGACGACGGCCCCATCGACCGCGACGTCGTGTGGGCGGCGAAGAAGGCGGCGCTCGAGGTCGTGTTCGCCGTCCCGCGCACGCCGGCGCGGCAGTCCGCGTTCGACGACTTCCGCCGCCGCGAGGGCCGCGGGCTCGAGGACTTCGCGCTGTGGTGCGCCCTCGTCGAGAAGCACGGCCCGCCCCCGTGGGGCGCGGACCTGCGCGACCCCGCGTCGCCGGGTGCCCTGCGGGCGCGCACCGAGCTGGCCGACCGGGTGCAGTTCTTCTGCTGGCTGCAGTGGCTGGCCGACGAGCAGCTCGCGACGGCCCAGCGCACCGCGCACGAGGCCGGGATGTCCCTGGGCGTCATGCACGACCTCGCGGTCGGCGTGCACCCCGCGGGCGCCGACGCCTGGGCGCTCGGCACCGTCCTGGCGCGCGGCGCGTCGGTCGGCGCGCCGCCGGACATGTACAACCAGCAGGGCCAGGACTGGTCGCAGCCGCCGTGGCACCCGGCGGAGCTCGAGCGCGTCGCGTACCGGCCGTACCGGGACATGCTCCGGACGGTCCTGCGGCACGCGGGCGCGGTGCGGATCGACCACATCATCGGCCTGTTCCGGCTGTGGTGGATCCCGCAGGGCAACAAGCCTGCCGACGGCACGTACGTCCGGTACGACCACGACGCGATGATCGGCATCCTCGCGCTCGAGGCGCACCGCGCCGGGGCGGTCGTGATTGGGGAGGACCTGGGCAACGTCGAGCCGTGGGTGCGGGACTACCTGTCCGAGCGCGGCGTGCTCGGGACGTCGATCCTCTGGTTCGAGAAGGACGGCGAGGGCCGGCCGCTGCCGCCCGACGCGTACCGCCGCCTGGCGCTGGCCTCCGTCACCACGCACGACCTGCCGCCGACCGCCGGGTACCTCGCCGAGGAGCACGTCGCGCTGCGGGAGCGGCTCGGTCTGCTGACGGAGCCCGTGGAGCAGGTGCGCAGGGCCGCCCGCGAGGAGCGCGAGACCATGCTCGCCGTGCTGCGCGAGCACGGGCTGCTCGGCGACGACCCCTCCGAGCGCGAGGTCGTCGAGGCGCTGCACCGGTACGTCCTGCGCACCCCGAGCGTCCTGGTCGGCGTCTCGCTCGCCGACGCGGTGGGGGAGCGGCGCGCGCAGAACCAGCCCGGGACGGACAACGAGTACCCCAACTGGCGGGTCCCGCTCGCGGACGGCGCCGGGAGCCTGGTGCCGATCGACGACCTGTTCGCGAACGCGCGGTTCCGGTCGCTCGCCGCGGTCCTCGCGGAGGGCTGAGCGGCCGCTACGCTCGCCCGCATGACGCCGTGGCCGCCCCGCCGCGTCCGCGTGGTGGGCAACAGCGGCGCGGGGAAGACGACCTTCGCGCGGGCGCTCGCGGACCGGCTCGGCGTCCCGCACCGGGAGCTCGACGAGGTGTTCTGGGGCCCGGGGTGGGTGCACAAGGACCCGGAGGCCGGGCGGGAGATCCTGCGGGAGTTCCTGGCGGCGTCACCCGGCGGCTGGGTGGTCGACGGGAACTGGAACACCGCGCGCGGCGGGCTCGCCGACGACGTCGACCTGCTGGTGTGGCTGGACTACCCGCGGTGGCTCGTCATGGGGCGGGTGGTCCGGCGCACGCTCGTGCGCGGTGCGCTGCGCCGTGAGCTCTGGCACGGGAACCGCGAGGACCTGCGGTCGCTCGTGCGCCGCGAGCCGGACCACAACATCGTGCTGTGGTCGTGGACGCAGCACGCCGCCTACCGCGAGCAGTACCGGCGCGTCGCCGCCGCGAGGGCCGTGCCCGTCGTGCGGCTGACCAGCCCCCGCGCCGCCCGCCGCTGGCTGGCGGCGCTCCCGGCGGGCTGAGCACCGCCGGGAGCGCGCCGCCGGGAGCGCGCCGGGACGTCCCGTCAGGCCTCGTGGTAGTGGCGGTCCGCGGCCTGCGCGGCGAGCGTGCGCCGGACGCCGTCGCGGGCCTCGACCACCAGGCGACGCAGCGCGGGGGCTGCGTCCGGGTGGGCGGCCAGCCACGCGTCGGTGATGCCGGGCACGTCGGCCTCGGCGTCGTCCGCCAGCTCCGTCGGGTACAGGCCCGTGATGATGTTCTGCGCCATCTCGCTGGTCCGGTCGGCCCAGACCCGCTCGAGCGCCTCGAAGTACGGCGCGACGAACGGGCGGAGCAGCGCGCGGTCGTGCACCCGGCCGAAGCCGTTGATCGTCGCGGCCTGCAGGGCGTTCGGCAGGGAGTCGGACTCCACGACCGCGGCCCACGCGGCGGCCTTGGCCTCCGCGGTGGGGATCGCGGCGCGGGCGGCCGCGGCGGCGCGCTGGCCGGTCGCGGTGGGGTCCGCCTCGAGCTGCGCGTCGATCTGGTCGGCGCCCGCGCGCCCGCCGGTGACCAGCGAGGTGAGCAGCTCCCAGCGCAGGTCGGTGTCGATGGACAGGCCGTCCAGCCGGGTGCCGCCGTCCAGCAGCGCCGCGACCGCGTCGAGCTGCTCGGGGGTGCTCGCGCGGGCGGCGAACGCCTTGACGAGCTGCAGCTGCGTGTCGGAGCCGCCGGCCGCGTCGGTCGCCAGCGTCCAGAGCGTGTCCGCCGCGGCGACCTCGGTCGCCCGGCGGTGCTCGGCCGCGACGTACAGGTCCAGCGCGGTGTGCAGCTGCCGCAGCAGCACGAGCACGACCGAGGAGTCGGTCTCGTGCGCGATGTTGTTCAGCAGCAGGTCCACGTAGTCGCGGGCCGGCGTCTCGCCGTCGCGGGTCGCGTCCCAGACCGCCGTCCACACGAGGGTCCGCGGCAGGGAGTCCGCGAAGCCGCCGAGGTGCGCGACGGCGGTGGCGAGCGACCGCTCGTCCAGGCGGACCTTCGCGTAGGCGAGGTCCTCGTCGTTGAGCAGCAGCAGGTCGGGGCGGCGGGCGCCGACCAGCTCGGGGACCTCGGTGCGCTCGCCGTCCACGTCGAGCTCCACGCGGACCGTCCGCTCCAGGCGGGGGCCGTCCTCGCCGGTCACGACGTCGTAGCCGCCGACCACGAGGCGGTGCGGGCGCTGCACCGGGTGCGTCGACGGCACCTCCTGCCGGACGGCGAGCGCGGTGATCCGCTCGACGCCGTCCGCGCCGACCTCCGAGGCGATCTCGGGGCGCAGCAGGGTGACGCCGGACTGCTCCAGCCAGAGCGACGACCACGCCGACAGGTCGCGGCCGCTGGTCGCCTCGAGCTCGGTGAGCAGGTCCCGGAGCTCGGTGTTGCCCCACGCGTGCTTCGCGAAGTAGGAGCGCACCCCGGCGAAGAACTGCTCCTGGCCGACCCACGCGACGAGCTGCTTGAGGACGCTGGCGCCCTTGGCGTAGGTGATGCCGTCGAAGTTCACCTCGACGTCCTCGAGGTCCCGGATGTCCGCCGCGATGGGGTGCGTGCTCGGCAGCTGGTCCTGGCGGTACGCCCAGCCCTTCTCCAGCGAGGAGAACGTCGTCCACGCCGTCGTCCAGCGGGTCGCCTCGGCGGTCGCGAGGGTGGAGGCGTACTCGGCGAACGACTCGTTCAGCCACAGGTCGTCCCACCAGCGCATCGTCACGAGGTCGCCGAACCACATGTGCGCCAGCTCGTGCAGGATCGTCACCGCGCGGCGCTCGACCGTCGCCTCCGGCACCTTGGACCGGAAGACGTAGGACTCCAGGAACGTCACCGCGCCGGCGTTCTCCATCGCGCCCGCGTTGAACTCCGGCACGAAGAGCTGGTCGTACTTGGCGAACGGGTACGGGAAGGCGAACTGCTCCTCGTAGAACGCGAACCCGGCGCGCGTGATGTCGAGGATGTTGTCGGTGTCGAGGTGCTGCGCGAGCGAGCCGCGGCAGTACACGCCCAGGGGGATCGTGCGGCCGTCGCTGCTGGTCAGCTCGCCGTGCTCGTGGTGGTACGGGCCCGCGACGACCGCCGTGATGTACGACGCGATGCGCGGGGTCGGCTCGAACGTCCAGGTCGCGACGCCCTTGTCGGCGCCGCCGTTGCGGTTGCTGCCGCCCTCGACGGGCACGGGGTCGCCCACGGCGGGGGAGTTCGACACCACGGCCCAGTGCGCCGGGGCGGTGACGGTGAACCGGAACGTCGCCTTGAGGTCGGGCTGCTCGAACACCGCGAACACGCGCCGGGAGTCCGCGACCTCGAACTGCGAGTACAGGTAGACCTCGTCGTCGACCGGGTCGACGAACCGGTGCAGGCCCTCGCCCGTGTTCATGTAGGCGGCGTCGGCGACGACGAGCACCTCGTTCTGCTCCGCGAGGCCGTCCAGCCGGATCCGCGACTCCGCCACGACGTCCGCCGGGTCGAGCTCCGTGCCGTTGAGCACCACGCGGTGCACGGCCGGCGCGATGAGGTCGAGGAACGTGCTCGCCCCCGCCTCGCGGCTCGTGAACCGGACGGTCGTGGTGGACGCGAACGTCGCCGGGCCCGTCGTCAGGTCCAGGGCGACGTCGTACGACTGCACGTCGACCAGCGCGGCCCGGGTACGGGCCTCGTCGCGGGTCAGGTTCTCAGCGGGCACGCGGATGTCTCCTCGGGTTCGGGTCAGGCGGCCGTCGCCGCATCATTCCACCAACCGGCGGGTGCGTGCGCCGCGCGGGCGCTGTCCGCGGGCGGCCCCCGCGAGCGGGCCGTCGCGCGCCGCACACCGCCGCCCGGGTGACAGCGACCCCCCGTTCCGGGGCATGATGGCGGGCGCGGCTGTTCCGTCCGGGGTGGCCGCCGCCCGCAGGACCCGAGCACGACCCCGAGCACCACCCGCACCGCCCGACCGCAGCAGCCGCCCCGTGAGGAGCCCCTCCGTGACCGACACGCACGCGCCCGTCGCACGCGACACCGCCGACTTCTGGTTCGACCCCGCCTGCCCGTGGGCGTGGATGACGTCGCGGTGGATGGACGAGGTGCAGCGGGTCCGGGACGTCGACGTGCGCTGGCACGTGATGAGCCTGTCGGTGCTCAACGAGGGCCGGGACCTGCCCGAGGAGTACCGCGCGCTGATGGATGACTCCTGGGGGCCGGTGCGGGTGCTCACCGCCGCGAAGGAGCTCTACGGGGCCGAGCACCTCAAGCCGCTGTACGACGCGATGGGCACCCGGCGGCACCCGGGCGGCCGCAAGGACACCTCCGCGATCATCCGGGAGGCCCTCGACGAGGCCGGCCTGCCCGCGTCGCTCGCCGCGTACGCCGACACCGACGAGTTCGACGAGCAGCTGCGCGGCTCGCACGCCGAGGCCATCGCCCTGGTCGGCGACGAGGTGGGCACGCCCGTGGTGGCCGTGAACGGCACCGCGTTCTTCGGCCCCGTCATGACGCCGGCGCCGAAGGGCGAGGACGCCGGGCGGCTCTGGGACGGCTTCGTCCTCGTCACGGGCGTCCCGGGCTTCTACGAGCTCAAGCGCACCCGCACCAAGGGCCCCGTCTTCGACTGAGCGGCACCGGTCCCAGAACGATCCGGCGGGACGCGGGCGACGTCGCCCGCGGACCGCTCCCCACCGGGAGGTAGGACATGGCAGCCCTGGCGAGCTTGAGCCGCGGCATGAAGATCTTCCTGACCGTCGACGCGCTGCTCCTGATCGCGCTCGTCCTCGTCGCGATCTCCGTGCTCGGCGGCGGGTCCGACCAGGCCGGTGACGAGCCCGGCGGCGGGTCGAGCCCGTCCCAGAGCGCCGGGTCGGGCGCCACCGACGGGGCGACCGACGCCGGCGCGCAGTCGTTCGCGTCCCCGACGGGCAACATCTCGTGCACCATGTCGCCCGACGGCGTCACGTGCTCGATCGCGAACAAGCAGTTCGACGTGCCGGCCGCCGAGGGCTGCACCGGCACCACCGGGCACGTCATCGTGCTCAACACCTCGGACGGGCTGACCACGCCGTGCGTCGAGGGGCCCGCCCCCGCCGTGGCCTCCGCCGACGTCCCGGTGCTGGAGTACGGCAGCTCGCAGACCGTCGGGCCCTACACGTGCACGAGCGCGTCGAACGGCATGTCCTGCGTGGTCGACGAGACCGGCGAGGGGTTCCGCGTCGCGACGGCGGCGCTGACCACGCTGCCGTGACCACGCTGCCGTGACCACGCGGCCCTGACGCCGCGCTGACCCCGCCGCCCTGACGCCGACGGCCGCGCCCCGGGGACCTCCCCCGTGGCGCGGCCGTCCGGCTCAGGACCCGCGCGTCACCAGATCCGGACGCGCTCCTCGGGGGCGAGGTACAGGCCGTCGCCGGGCTGCACGTCGAACGCGGCGTAGAACTCGTCGACGTTGCGGACCACCGCGTTGCAGCGCACCTCGTCGGGGGAGTGCGGGTCGACCGCGAGGCGGCGGATGATCTCCTCGTCGCGGCCCTTCGCGCGCCACACCTGCGCCCAGCCGAGCAGCACCCGCTGGACGCCCGTGAGGCCGTCGACCTCCGGGGCCTCGTCCAGGGACGTGCCCAGGGCGATCCGGTACGCCTTCAGCGCGATCGAGAGGCCGCCGAGGTCGCCGATGTTCTCGCCGATGGTGAGCGCGCCGTTCACGTGGTGCGAGCCGTCGAGCTGGGCCGGGGAGAAGCCGTTGTACTGCTCGACGAGCGCGGACGTGCGCTTCTCGAACTCCGCGCGGTCGCTCTCCGTCCACCAGTCCTCGAGGCGGCCCTGGCCGTCGTACTTCGAGCCCTGGTCGTCGAAGCCGTGCCCGATCTCGTGGCCGATGACCGCGCCGATGCCGCCGTAGTTCACGGCGTCGTCCGCGTCGGCGTCGAAGAACGGCGGCTGCAGGATCGCAGCGGGGAACACGATCTCGTTCATGCCGGGGTTGTAGTAGGCGTTCACCGTCTGCGGCGTCATGAACCACTCGTCGCGGTCGATCGGCTTCCCGATCTTGCCGAGCTCGTGGTCCTGCTCGAACGCCGACGCCCGGCGGACGTTCCCGACGAGGTCGTCGGCGCGCAGCTCCAGGCCGGAGTAGTCGCGCCACTTGACCGGGTAGCCGATCTTCGGCGTGAAGGCGTCGAGCTTCGCGAGGGCCTTGGTCTTGGTCTCCTCGCCCATCCAGTCCAGCGCGGTGATGGACTCGCGGTACGCCTCGACCAGGTGCGCGACCAGCTGCTCCATCCGCTCCTTGTGCGCCGGCGGGAAGTGCCGGGCGACGTAGACCTCGCCGACGGCCTCGCCGAGCACGCCCTGCACCAGGGAGACGCCGCGCTTCCAGCGGTCGCGGAGCTCCTGCGCCCCCGTCAGCGTCCGGCCGTGGAAGTCGAAGTTCGCCTCGACCAGCTCGGACGACAGGTACGGCGCGCGGGAGGTGATCGCGTGGTACGCCAGCCACGCCTGCCAGTCCTCGACCGGCTCGGAGGCCCACAGCCCGGCGAACGTCGTGGCGAAGGACGGCTCCCGGACCACCAGGTCGTCCAGCGCGCCCGCCGGGGCGCCGAGGGCGCGCGCCCACGCGGTCCAGTCCAGGCCGGGCGCGGTGGTGGCGAGCTCGGCGAGCGTGGTCGGGTTGTAGGTGAGGTCGGCGTCGCGGTCCTTGACGACGTCCCAGTGCCCGGCGGCGATCTTCGTCTCCAGCGCGACCACCCGGCTCGCCGCGTCGTCGGCCGCGGCCTCGTCCGGCGCCCACCCGCCCAGGCGCAGCATCCGCGCGACGTGCGGCTGGTAGGCCGCCAGGACGGACGCGTACTGCTCGTCGCGGTAGTACGACTCGTCGGGCAGGCCCAGGCCGGACTGGTACAGGTAGACCACGTACCGCTCGGGGTCCTTCGCGTCGTTGTCGACCCAGAAGCCGGTCCCGCCGGCGGCGCCGGTGCGCTGCAGCGTGCCGAGCGCCTCGGTCAGGGCCTCGCGCGTGGTGGCGCCCTCGATCAGCGCGAGGTCGGGGCGCAGCGGCTCCGTGCCGGCGGCCTCGACGGCGTCGGTGTCCATGAAGCTCGCGTACAGCGCGCCGATCTGCGCCTGCACCCCGCCCGCGCCGGCCTGCTCCGCGGCCTCGGTGATGATGTCGCGGACCTGCTCCTCCGCCTGGTCGTGCAGGGCCCGGAACGAGCCGTCCATGGCGCGGTCCGCGGGGATGACGTGCTCGGCGACCCAGCGCCCGTTGACGTGGGCGTAGAGGTCGTCCTGGGGCCGGACGGCGGGGTCGAAGGCCGAGGTGTCGATGCCGCTGCGGGTCATGGTCGGGGGAGGTCCCTTCTGCCGAGGCGGTGCGCGAGCGCGCGCCACGAGCCAGCCTAGGACCCGCCGCCGACGCGCGGTCGCCGGTTCGCCGGCGGGACGTCCGCGCGCCTCCCGCGCGGTGTGCGGCAGGATGGCCCCATGCGTATCCATGTCGCCGCTGACCACGCCGGGTTCGAGCTGAAGGTCGCCCTGGTCGAGCACCTGCGCGCCGCCGGGCACGACGTCGTCGACCACGGGGCTCCCGAGTACGACCCGCAGGACGACTACCCGGCCGTGTGCTTCGCGGCGGGCGAGGCGGTCGTGGCCGACCCGGGCAGCCTGGGCGTCGTCATCGGGGGCTCGGGCAACGGCGAGCAGATCGCCGCGAACAAGGTGACGGGCGTGCGCGCCGCGCTGGCGTGGAACCTCGACACCGCGCGGCTGGGCCGCCAGCACAACGACGCGAACGTGGTCGCGATCGGCGCCCGGCAGCACTCGGTGGACGAGGCCCTCGAGCTGGTCGACGCGTTCGTCGCGGAGCCCTTCAGCCAGGACCCGCGCCACCAGCGCCGCATCGACCAGCTCGCGGCGTACGAGGCCGCGCGCGCCTGACGCGACCGCCCCTCAGAACACCCAGGGGCACACCGGCGCGACCGGCCAGCCGAACGCCGTCGACGCGCGGTGCAGCGTCTCGGCGCGGCCCGTGACCAGCCCGGCGCCGGCGAGCGCGGCCAGCGACCGCCCGCCGAGGTAGGCCGCGCCGAGCTCGCGCACGTCCAGCTCGAGCTCGGCCGCCCCCGTCGCCGGCTCGACCCGGGCGGCGTACGTCCCGTCCGCGCCGGCGTCCCCGGTGGTCAGCCGCCACGCGCCCGTGTTCCCCGGCAGCAGCGGGTCCCGCACGCCGAGGACGACGTCGACCGGGGCGGCGTACCGGCGGGCGGCCAGCGCCGCGGGGACGTCGAGCAGCCGCACCCACAGGTTGTCGCTCAGCTTCGGCACCGGCCTGCGCGTGTCGACGAGCAGGGCGAGCAGCGGGTCGTCCACGGCGAGGATGCCGGTCGTGACGGTCGCGGTCAGGTCGAGGTCCAGCAGGAACGACCACAGCCGGTGCGCCGCGGCGGCGTCGACGGCCGCCGACGACCGGACCTGCACGGGGTACTCCGGGCCGCCGTCGCCCCAGGTCTGCGTGCGGCGCACCAGGGCGTAGGCCCGCGGCTCGCCCGCGGCGTCGTGCACGGTGACCAGGCGGGCGGGCTCGCCGCCCCGGCGCCAGGCGGGCGGGTCGGCCACGGCGAGCCGGCGCAGGAGGTCCGAGCCACGGGGCAGCCACCCGGGGCGCCCGGTGCCCGCCGCGACGTGCACGGCGTCGACGAGGCCCTCGTGCGCGGTGGGGTCGAGCGTCGCGAACCGCACGGTCAGCTCCTGCGACCCGGGGACGTCCCGCAGCGCGGCGCCGCGGGGCACCGTCAGCCGCAGGTGGTCGCTCGCCGACCCGTACCCGAACCGGCCGTAGATCCCGGGCTCGGCGGCGAACAGCGCGGAGACCGGCTCGCCGCGCTCGAGCGACCGCTCGACGTGCGCCCGGATCATGGTCGCCAGCAGCCGTCGTCGCCGGTGGTCGGGCCGGACGCCCACCCAGGTGAGGCCCGCGCACGGCACCTCGCCGCCGGGGACCGGGAGCGAGAACGCGTACGAGCCGTGCACGGCGACCAGCTCGCCGGCGTCGGTCTCGACCCCCAGCGCCCGGTCGAGCGGGACGGCGAACGGCGCGGCGGCGTCCGTGGCGGGGTCGCGGTCGCCCTCCGCGAACGCCAGGGCGTCGACGCCGCGGTACTCCTCCAGGCGGTCCTCGGTGATCTCGGTCAGGCGGTAGCCGTCGGGCGCGGTGGTCATGGGGCCATCCTGTCGGCCAGCGGTCGCGGGCGGCACCCCGTTTTCGCAGGTCGGTGCCGTCGTCCCGCCGTCGCGTCATCCTGTCCAGCGCGGGCGCCCCCGGTTACCCTCACGACGTGACGCCCCCGGTCCCCGCGCCCCCGCCCTCGCGGCGCCGGCGTGCGACGAGCGCCCTCGAGCAGCTCCGGGCCCTGCTGCACCGGTGGGGGCTGGGCTCGCAGCAGGCGCTGACCACCCTGCTCGTGGGGCTGACCGTGCTGGCGTCCGCCGGGATCATCCACGCCCGGCCGTGGGTGCCGCCGTCGACGTTCATCCTCATCGAGCTGCTCGGCGCGTTCCTGCTGCGGCTGCGCGGGATGCTGGTGCTGTGCGTCGCGATCGTCGCGCAGGTGCTCGGGATCGCGTTCGCGGGGCTCGGCGAGTTCACGCCCGGGACGTACCTGCTGCAGGGCATCGCGATCGCCGCGCTGCTCGCGTTCACGGCGCACCGCGAGCGCCTGGGCCTGCAGGGCGCGCCCGGGGACCTGATGATCGTCGACCTGCGTGACCGGCTCGCCGCGCACGGGCAGGTCCCGGCGCTCCCGCACGGCTGGCACGTGGAGACGGCGATCCGGTCCGCGCACCGCGAGGCGTTCTCCGGCGACTTCGTGGTCAGCGCCGCCCGGGAGCACGGCGAGCTGCTGGAGATCGCGCTGGTCGACGTGTCGGGCAAGGGCCAGGACGCGGGCGTGCGGTCGCTGCAGCTGTCCGGGGCGCTCGCGGGGCTGATCGGCCAGCTGCCCAGCGCGGACTTCCTGCCCGCCGCGAACGCGTACCTGCTGGGACAGGACTGGGACGAGGGGTTCGCGACGGCCGTGCACCTCACCGTCCGGCTGGCGACGGGGGAGTACACGGTGGCGTCCGCCGGCCACCTGCCGCCCGTGCACCTGCACGCGGGGTCCGGGGTGGTCGAGCTGCTGAGCGGGCCGGGCGGCCCGGTGCTCGGCGTCGTGCCGAGCGCCCGGTTCCCCGTGCTGCGCGGCACGATCGACCCGGGCGACTGCCTGCTGCTGTACACCGACGGGCTGGTCGAGACCCCCGGCGGCGACCTCGACCTCGGCATCGACCGGCTGCGCGGCGCCGCGGAGGACGTCCTGGCGACCCGGCGGGGGGACGCCGAGGACGTCATCGCGAAGATCGGGGCCGGCGAGGGCGACGACCGGGCGCTCCTCGTCGTGCGGCGGGGCTGAGCGGGCGTGGACGAGGCGTACCTCGAGGCGGTGCTCGACCTGGTCGAGGCGATCCCGGCCGGCCGCGCCATGACGTACGGCACCGTCGCGGAGGTGGTGGCCGACCGGTTCGTCGCCGAGGGGCTGCCCGCGCGGGGCGGGCCCCGACAGGTGGGGCAGGTGATGTCGCGCGGCGGCTCCGGGGTGCCGTGGTGGCGGGTGGTCAACGCCGCCGGCGCGCCTCCCGCCCACCACGCGCGGGCCGCCCTGGAGCACCTGCGCGCCGAGGGGACCCCGCTGAACGCCGACGGGACCCGGGTGGCGCTGCGGCGCGCGATCTGGTTCCCGGACGACTGACGACGACGGCCGCCCGAGCGGGAGCCCGGGCGGCCGTCGGGCCGTGGTGCGGTCGCGGTCAGTGCGCGACCAGGACCTCCTGCGGTGCGGCCGACGGCTCGGCCGACGACTCGGCGGCCGCGAGGCGGGCGGCCCGGTCCGCGCGGGACCGGAACAGCAGCGCGGCGAGCACGGCGCCGCCGGCGAAGATCCCGGCCGACCACGCGTACGCGGTGTCGAAGCTGTGCAGCGCCGCCTCGGCCATGACCTCGGGCGTGGCGGGGGCGTGGTCGAGGACGTACGCCGTCGCCGCCGTGGTGGCGAGGGTGTTCAGCAGCGCGGTGCCGATCGCGCCGCCGACCTGCTGGCTGGTCGACACCAGCGCCGAGGCCGCACCGGCCAGCCGGGGCGGGACGCCGAGGGTCGCGAGCTGGAACGACGCCGGCATGATCGAGGCCATCCCGATGCCCATGAGCACGAGCCCGGGCAGCACGCGCACGTAGGAGCTGTCGGTCTCCAGCGCGGTGAACGTCAGCATCGCGGAGGCCGCGAGCAGCATGCCGATCGGCACGAGCACCTTCGGCCCGAACCGCGGGATCAGCAGGTTCGACTGGATCTGCGCCGTGACGATGATCGAGACGATCATCGGCAGGAACGCGACACCGGTCTGCATCGGCGTGAACCCGAGCGTCGACTGCAGGTAGTACGTGAGGAACAGGAAGACCCCGAACATCCCCGAGCCGGCGACGAGGATCGCGAGGAACGAGGCCCCGCGGTCGCGGTCCAGCACGACGTCGAGCGGCAGGACCGCGTTCGCCGCCGTGCGCTGGCGCAGGACGAACCCGACGAGCAGCAGGACGCTCGCCGCCAGCGGCACCCAGGTCAGCGGGGCGTCCCAGCCCTGCGGCTCGGCCTGGGAGAACCCGAGCACGAGCGAGAACAGGCCGAGCGAGCCGAGCAGCACGCCGGGCAGGTCGAGCCGGTGACCCGCGGCGCCGCCGGTGCGCGGCAGCAGCACGGCGCCGGCCACGAGGGCCACGGCGGCGATCACGACGTTGACGTAGAGGTTCCAGCGCCAGTCGAGGTTCTCGGTGAGGTAGCCGCCGAGCAGCAGGCCGATGGCGCCGCCCATGCCGGCGATGGCGCCGAAGATGCCGAACGCGCGGCCGCGCTCCTTCGGCAGGGTGAACGTGGTGGTCAGCACGGAGAGCGCCGCGGGGGCGAGCACGGCGCCGAACGCGCCCTGCAGGGCGCGGGCCCCGACCAGCAGCTCGAACGTCCCGGCGGCGCCGCCGAGCGCCGACGCGACGGCGAACCCGACGAGGCCGATCAGGAACATGCGGCGGCGGCCGAACATGTCCGACAGCCGCCCGCCGAGGAGCAGCAGGCTGCCGAAGGCGAGGGCGTAGGCGGTGACGATCCACTGCCGGTCGTTGTCGCTGAAGCCGAGCTCGGCCTGGGCGGACGGCATGGCGATGTTCACGATGGTCGCGTCGAGCACGACCATCAGCTGGGCGAGGGCGACGGTGGCCAGGACGAGCCAGCGGCGGCGGTCGGAGTGCACCGGCGCTGCGGGAGCGAGGGGCGATGCGGGCGAGGACATGGAGCTGCTCCGGGAAGGACGTCGGTGTGGGATGCACCGACCGTAAACCAAGACCGACCAGTTTCGAAACCCCTCAGTCTCGATTTGTTTCCGGCTGACGTGGCAGGCACAATGGCGGGGACGAGAGGAGCTCGTATGACCGCGCGCGACGACGCCGCCGTGACCGAGCCCGTGCCGGACGCCGCCACCGAGCCGACCCGCCGGCCCGGACGTCGGCGCGACGACTCCAAGGACGACGTCATCCTCCAGGCCGCGCGCGAGCTGCTGAGCGAGCGCGGCTACGACGGCATGACCATGGACGCCGTCGCGGAGCGCGCCGGGGCGGGGAAGTCCACCGTCTACCGGCGCTGGCCGTCGAAGGTGCAGCTCACCGTCGACAGCCTGCTGTGCAGCAAGCAGCTCACCATCGACGAGGTCCCCGAGACCGGCTCGCTCCGCGAGGACCTGCTGACCATCTTCACGATCGCCAGCCGCATGAAGAACGACGAGCTCATGTCGGGCGTGTTCACGGCGATCCGCGACGAGCCCGAGGTCCGGACGGTGTTCCACGAGCAGTTCGTGCTCGGCCGGGTGCGCCTCGCCCGCGCTGTGCTCGAGCGGGCCCGCCTGCGCGGCGAGACCGGTCCGGACGTGGACCTCGACATGCTCGCCGCCGTGGCTCCCGCGATGGTCCACTACCGCAAGGTCGTGGCGCACCTGCCGATGGACGCGGAGTTCGCGGAGCGGCTGATCGACAAGGTGATCCTGCCGCTGGCGACCGGCAGCATCACGGCCGCCCCCGACCCGGCGCTGGTCGCGGGCGCCCGGTAGCGCACGGACGTCCGCACCGCCGGAGGCCGGAGGTCAGAGCAGCGCGCGGCGGCTGCTGATCACGCCCGTGTCGAAGCCCGCGAGGTGCAGGCCGCCGTGGAACCGGGCGTGCTCGATCTTCACGCACCGGTCCATCACCACGGTCAGGCCCGCGGCCTCGGCGCGCGCCGCGACGTCCTCGTGCCACGACCCGAGCTGCAGCCACAGGCCCTTCGCGCCGACCGCGAGGGTCTCGTCCAGCACGGTCGGCAGGTCGTCGTGCCGGCGGAACACGTCCACCAGGTCCGGGACCACGGGCAGCGCGTCGAGCGAGGGGTAGACCGGCTGCCCGAGGATCTCCTTCTCGCGCGGGTTCACCAGGTACACGTCGTACGGCGCGCTGGACAGCAGGTACGTGGTGACGAAGTACGACGCGCGCGCGGGGTTGTTCGACGCCCCGGACGACCGCGATCGACCGGGTGCGGCGCAGCGCGCGAGGCGCTCCGGAGCGCTCGGGCCCTGCCAGGTGCGGGCGGGGGCCGGGGACCGCGGGGGTGGCCGGGGTGCTCATCGGGTGGCCTCCGGGAGGGTGCAGGCGTCGGCGCCCAGGCCGGTGACGGCGGCCCCGACGGCGGGTGCGGCGGGGACGGCGGCCGGCCGCCGCCGGGGCCGGGCCGACGCCGGTGCCGCCACCGGCGCCGGTGCCCGCGCCGCGGCGGTGGCCGCGGTGAGCGCCTGGTCGAGGTCCCAGAGGATGTCCTCGGGGTCCTCGATGCCGACGCTGATCCGCACCAGGTCCTCGGGCACTCCGGCGGCGGCGAGCTGCTCGGCGGACAGCTGCTGGTGGGTCGTCGAGGCCGGGTGGATGACGAGGGTGCGGGCGTCGCCGACGTTCGCGAGGTGGCTGGCGAGCTGCAGGTGCTCGATGAACCGGCGCCCCACCTCGCGGCCCTCGCGGTCGGGGGTCGCGGCGAGCCGGAACGCGAACACCGACCCCGGCCCGAGCGGCAGGTAGTGGGCGGCGCGCGCGTGGTGCGGGTGCGACGACAGGCCGGCCCACTGCACCGCGGTCACGCGCGGGTCGGCGTCGAGCCACTGCGCGACGGCCCGGGCGTTGGCCAGGTGGGCGTCGAGCCGCTGCGGCAGCGTCTCGACGCCCTGGAGCAGCTGGAAGGCGGACTGCGCGGACAGCGACGGGCCGATGTCCCGCAGCTGCTCGGAGCGGAGCTTGGTGAGGAACCCGTACTCCCCGAAGTTCTCCCACCACTTCACGTCGTTGTACGACGGGACGGGCTCCGTCATCTGCGGGAACTTGCCGTTGCCCCAGTCGAACCGCCCGGACTCGACGACGACGCCGCCGAGCGTGGTGCCGTGCCCGCCGAGGAACTTGGTCGCCGAGTGGATGACGATGTCAGCGCCGTGCTCGATCGGCCGCACCAGGTACGGGGTCGAGAGCGTGGAGTCGACCACCAGCGGGATGCCCGCCGCGTGCGCGACCTGGGCCAGGCCGGCCAGGTCGGCGACCTCGCCCGAGGGGTTCGCGACGACCTCGGTGTACAGCACCTTGGTCTCGGGGCGGATGGCCGCGGCGTAGTCGGCGGGGTCCGTCCCGGGCACGAACGTGGTCTCGACGCCGAACCGGCGCAGGGTCACGTCGAGCTGCGTCACCGTGCCGCCGTACAGCTGCGCGGAGGCGACGACGTGGTCCCCGGCGCCGACGAGCGCGGCGAACGTGATGAACTCCGCGGCCATGCCCGACGCGGTGGCCACGGCGCCGATGCCGCCCTCGAGGGACGCGATCCGCTCCTCGAACGCCGCGACCGTCGGGTTGCCGAGGCGCGAGTAGATGTTGCCGTACTTCTGCAGCGCGAACAGGTTCGCGGCGTCGGTGGTGTCGTTGAAGACGAACGACGTGGTCTGGTAGATCGGCACCGCGCGGGCGCCGGTCGCGGCGTCGGGGATCGCCCCGGCGTGCAGGGCGCGGGTGCGGAAGCCGAAGCGGTGCTCGTCGGGCGCGGTCATGCGGGGGTGGCCTCCTCGGCCGTGAGGTGGGGTGCGGGCGCGGCTGCCGTCACGGTAGCCGCACGGGGAAGGAGCGCGGCGACCTGGTCCACCGCCCACGGGTTCTGCAGGGACGTGACGTCGCCGAGCGGCCGGCCGTCGTGCAGGTCGGCGAGCAGGCGGCGCAGGATCTTGCCCGACCGGGTCTTGGGCACCTCGGGCACGACGAGCACGTGCCGCGGCTTGGCGACCGGCCCGATCTCCCGGGCGACCTGCGCCCGGAGGGTCTCGCGCAGGTCCTCGGCCGCGGCCCGCCAGGCGGCGACGTCCTCGACCGGCCCGGGCGCGACCGCGGGGACCACGAACGCCGCGACCGCCTGCCCGCCGACCGCGTCCGCGACGCCCGCGACCCCGGCCTCGCCGACGGCGGGGTGCGCGACCAGCGCGGACTCGATCTCGATGGTCGACAGCCGGTGCCCGGCGACGTTCACGACGTCGTCCACGCGCCCGAGCAGCCAGATGTCGCCGTCGGCGTCCCAGGAGGCGCCGTCGCCGGCGAGGAAGTACCCGTGCTGCGCGAACGGCCGCCAGTAGGAGTCGAGGTACCGCTGCGCGTCGCCCCACACCGTGCGCGCCATCCCGGGCCAGGGCCGGTCGATCACCAGGTACCCGCCGGACCCCCGCGGCACCTCGGCGCCGGCGTCGTCCACCACGCGGGCCGACAGCCCCGGCAGCGGGCGGGTCGCGGAGCCCGGCTTGAGGGTCGTGACGCCCGGCAGCGGCGCGATGACGGCCGCGCCGGTCTCGGACTGCCACCAGGTGTCGACCACGGGGGCGGTGCCGGCACCGAGCTGGTCGCGGAACCAGACCCACGCCTCGGGGTTGATGGCCTCGCCGACCGTCCCGAGCAGCCGGATGCTCGACAGGTCGTGCCCGGCGGGCAGGCCGTCCGGGAACCACGTCATGAAGGTCCGGATGAGCGTCGGCGCGGTGTAGTAGACGGTGACGCCGTACCGCTCGATGACCTCGAGGTGGCGCTCGCGGTGCGGGGTGTCGGGCGTGCCCTCGTAGATGACCTGCGTGAGCCCGTTGCTCAGGGGGCCGTAGATCTCGTAGGTGTGCGCGGTCACCCAGGCGAGGTCCGCGGTGCACCAGTGCACGTCGTCGGGCTTCGCGTCGAACATCGCCCAGTGGGTCCAGGACGCCTGGGTGAGGTAGCCGCCGGTGGTGTGCACCAGGCCCTTCGGCTTCCCCGTGGTGCCCGAGGTGTAGATGATGAAGAGCGGGTGCTCGGCGTCGAAGGCCTGCGCCTCGTGCACGGGGGACGCGGTGTCGACGACGTCGTGCCACCAGACGTCGCGGCCCTCGGTCCAGGCCACCTCCTGACCGGTGCGGCGCACGACCAGGACGTGCTCGACGTGGTCCAGGCCGTCGACCGCGGCGTCGGCGGCGGACTTCACCTCGACGGCCTGCCCGCGGCGGAACTGCCCGTCGCTGGTGACGAGCAGCTTCGCGCCCGTGTCCTGGACGCGGAACCGCACCGCCTCCGCGGAGAAGCCCCCGAACACGAGCGAGTGCACCGCGCCGATCCGGGCGACCGCGAGCGTCACGATCAGCGTCTCGGCGATCACCGGCAGGTAGACGACCACCCGGTCCCCGGGCCCGACGCCGAGGTCGGTGAGGGCGTTCGCGGCGCGGGAGACCTCCCGCTGCAGGTCGGCGTACGTGTACGAGCGGCGGTCGCCGCGCTCGCCCTCGGCGTGGAACGCGACCCGGTCGCCGCGGCCGGCGGCCACGTGCCGGTCGACGCAGTTCACCGCGGCGTTGAGCCGGCCGCCGACGAACCACTGCGCCTCCGGCACGGTCAGCTCGCCGTCCGGCCCGGGGACCGCGGGGGACCAGGTGTGCGCGGTGTGCCAGGGCTCCGCCCAGTCGAGGCGCCGGGCGGCGTCCTCCCAGAACCCGACCGGGTCCGACGCCGCGCGGGCCAGCAGGCGCGCGTGCTCGTCGGGGCCGATGTTCCAGTCGCCGGCGGGCGCGGGGAACGCCCGGGTCTCGGTCTGCAGCGCGTCGATCGTCGCGCCGGTCGTCACCGTGCTCGTCATGCCCACCTTCTCAGCAGCGACTTCTCGGCCAGGCCGATCAGCGCGTCGGTCGTCTTGCCCAGCAGCGCCAGCAGGACGATCGCGAGGATCATCCGGTCGACGCGGCCGTTGTTGCCGGAGTCCATCAGCAGGAAGCCGAGGCCCATCGACGAGGCGATGAGCTCCGCGGCCACCAGGAACAGCCACGACTGGGCCATCGCCAGCCGCAGGCCGGCCACCACCGACGGCACCGCCGCCGGGAGCTGCACCGCCGCCAGCAGGCGCGGCCCCCGCAGGCCGTACGCGCGCCCGGCCTCGACCAGCTGCGCGTCGACGTGCCGCAGCGCGGCGACCACCGTGGTGTAGACGGGGAAGAACGCGCCGATCGCGATCAGGGTCAGCTTGGACTCCTCGCCGATCTTCATCCAGAGGATCAGCAGCGGCACCCACGCGAGCGACGGCACCGCGCGGATCGCCCCGAGCGTCGGCTCGAGCAGTGCGCCGGTCAGCCGGGACAGGCCCACCACCGACCCGATCGCCAGGCCGAGCGCCGCGCCGATCAGGAAGCCGAGCACCACCCGCTGCGTCGAGATCGCCACGTACGGCCCGAGCAGCCCGCGCTCGGCGAGGTCGACGGCCGCCGTCCACACCGACGCCGGGCTGGGCAGCTGGTACGGCGCGACCAGGCCCGACGTCGTGACCACCTGCCACACGACCAGCAGGGCCACCGGCAGCACCAGCCCGAGCGCGAGCCGCACCGGGCGCCGCGCCAGCGGGCCCGACCCCGGGCGCGGGAGCACCGACGAGCTGAACGGGTTGAGGCCGGGCAGGGCGCGGCCGCGCGCGTCGGTCACCGGGGCGCTGGTGCCGGTCACGGTCACCGCACCGCTGAGCGACGGGGACATGGCTGCTCCTCGTCAGTCGGCGATGCTCGACGGGTCGGCGTCCTTCGCGAACGTCGGCTCGAACAGCTCGTCCAGGGCGGTGTCGATGAGGTCCTGGCTCGCGACGTCGCCGGACTCGACGAAGATCGGGCCGACGACCTCGAGCACCTCGCGCTGCGCCTCGCCCGGGACGGGGTCGATGTCCAGCGTGGTGCGCTCGGTGATGACCGTCTCCGCGACGGCCGGGTCGATGCCGGCGACCTCCGCGAGGATGCTCGCCACCTCGCCGGGGTTCTCCTGGGCCCACGCGCGCGCCTTCTCGTACGCGTCGACCACGACCTGCGCGAGGTCGGGGCTCGCGTCGAGGAACTCCTGCGTGGCGTTGAGGAACCCGTAGGTGTTGAAGTCGACGTTCCGGTACAGCAGCGTCGACCCGGCGTCCGCCTCGCTCGCCGCCATCAGCGGGTCCAGGCCGGACCAGGCGTCGACGGAGCCGTTCTCCAGGGCGGCCTTGCCGTCGGCGTGCTGCAGGTTCTGCACCTCGACGTCGGCCGGGTCGACGCCCGCCTCGTCGAGGGACTGCAGCAGGAAGAAGTAGGGGTCCGTGCCCTTCGTCGCGGCGACCGACCGGCCGGCCAGGTCCTCGACGCTGGTGATGTCCGAGCCGGCGGGCACCACCAGGGCCGCCCACTCGGGCTGCGAGTAGATGTCGATCGTGCGGATCGGGGAGCCGTTCGAGCGGGCGAGCAGCGCCGCCGAGCCCGCGGTGGAGCCCACGTCGATCGCCCCGGCGCGCAGCGCCTCGTTCGCCTTGTTCGACCCGGCGGACTGCACCCACTCGACCGTGACGTCGTCGCCGAGCGTCTCCTCGATCCAGCCCTGGTCCTTGATGACGAGGCTCAGCGGGTTGTACGTCGCAAAGTCGAGCGTGAGCGTGTCGGCGCTCCACCCCTCGGCGGCGGCGTCCGCGGCGTCGGGGGCGTCGGCCTGCGCCTGCGCCTCGCCCTCGCCGGCGACGCAGCCCCCGAGCAGCAGGGTCGCGGCGAGAGCGGCGACGCCGAGGGAGAGCGGTCGGCGGGCGGTCGGACGGCGCCACGGGGCGGCGGTGCGGGTGCGGTTTCGGGTGGGGCGGGCGGGTGGAGCGGGCGGTCAGATCGCGTGGTGCAGGTCGGGGTCGTGCCGGCGGTGGTGCGTGGCGACGCCCAGGCCGTCCAGCAGCTCCGCGCGGAGCTCGGCGAGCCGGCTGTCGGCGCGGTCGCGGGGACGCCGGCCCGGGACGTCGATGACGGAGCGGATGGACGTGCCGGTGCGCTCCGGCGAGCCGAGCAGCACGACCCGGTCGGCGAGGTACAGGGCCTCCTCGACGTCGTGGGTGACCAGAAGCACCGTCGTGGGCCGGCGGGCGTGCACGTCGAGCAGCAGGTCCTGCATCCGCAGCCGGGTCAGGGCGTCGAGCGCGCCGAACGGCTCGTCGAGCAGCAGCACCCCCGGCCGGCGGGCCAGCGCCCGGGCCAGCGACGCGCGCTGCGCCATGCCCCCGGACACCTGCCGCGGCCGCAGCCCCGCGGAGCCCGACAGGCCGACCAGCTCCAGCAGCCGGGCGACCTGCTCCCGGGCGGCCGCTCGCGGGGTGCCGCGCGGCACGCCGAGGGCGACGTTCTGGGCGAGCGTCCGCCAGGGGAGCAGGCGCGGCTCCTGGAACGCCACCGCGGTGCGCGGGTCGTAGGGGGCGACGGGCTCGCCGCCGAGCCCGAGCGATCCCGCGTCGGGGGCGTCCAGGCCGGCGACCTGCCGGAGCAGCGTCGACTTGCCGCACCCCGACGGGCCGATGACGGCGACGACCTCGCCCGCGGCGATCCGCAGGTCGACGCCCGCGAGCACGGGCCGGGGACCGGTCGGGGTGGCGAACGTGCGCGCGACGCCCCGCAGGTCGACGGGCAGGGCGGGGGCATCGGTGCCGGCGGCCGGCGGGGCCGAGGTGGTCGGTGCGTGCGTCATGGGGGTTCCCGGGACGTCGGGCCACCGGTGGGA
>NZ_CATKPC010000007.1:0-190622 GCF_949769265.1 Cellulomonas endometrii
CCGCCGCGGGCGGGGGGGGGGGGGGCGGCGGCGGGGGGGGGGGGGGCGGGGGCCGCGCCGCGGGGCGGGGGACGCGCGCGGGGGGGCCCGCGGGGCGGGCGCCCGGGGCGGGCGGCCAGGGGGCGCCCGCGCGGGGCGGGGGGGCGCGCGCGGGCGGGCGCGGGACGGGCGCCTGGTCGCGGGGCCGCGCCGGCGCGGCCGCGCCCGGGGGCGCGGCGTGGGCGGTCGGGGGCGGGCCCGTCCGCGGCCTTGGAGACGGCCGTCACTGCGGTCGCGGCCGAGCTGCGCGCCGGCCGATCACCCGGTGAGGCGTGGCACGCGGTCCTCGGCGTCGCCACCGAGCCCGACGGCACCCCGCGGGCGTCCGACGTGCTGGCGGCCCTGGCGGGATCACCGCCGCACCCCCGGAGGGGCCGCGAGGGCGTGCGCGCTCGCGCGCTGCTCGAGCGACGGGTCGCCGGAGTTCTCGCGGCCACCCGGCTCGCGGGGGCGGTCGGTGCGCCGCTCGCCGGGGTGCTCGACGGCTGCGCGCGCTCGCTGACCGCCGACGCCGAGGCGGAGACCGGCGTGCGTGCCGCGCTGGCGGGGCCCACCCAGACCACGACGCTGCTGACGTGGCTCCCCGCGGTGGGAATCGGCCTGGGTGCGCTGCTGGGGGCCGACCCGCTCGGTGCGCTGCTCGGCGGCGGCGTCGGGAGCGCGGCGGGCGTCGCCGGCGCTGCCTTGACCCTCGCCGGGCGCGCGTGGGTGCGCCGGATGGTCGCGGCGGCCCGGGACGCAGGGCTCGGTGGGGCGGGTGGCTGAGCCGCTGCTCGTGCTGCTCGTCGGCCTCGCCGTGCTCGTGGCACGTCCTGGGGCCCGCCGGCCCGCGGCCGCCGGGCGGCGGCCGCCTCGCACCGCTCTGCGGGAAGGGACGGGCGGCGGCGCCGGGGTGGACGGGGTGACCGTCCTGGAGCTCCTCGCCGTGGCGGTCGAGGCGGGGGCCAGCGTGCCCCACGCCCTCGCCTCGGTGGGCGCGGCGCTCGGCGGGCCCACCGGCGCGGATCTCGCGCGGGCGGGGTCGGCGCTCCTGCTCGGTGCGTCGTGGCCCGCCGCGTGGACGCACGCGCCCGACCTGGGCCGGCAGCTGGACGGGCTCGCGGCGTCGTGGACGACCGGCGCCGCCTGCGGGCCGATCCTGCGTGCGTCCGCTGCGGCGCACCGCCGGCGCCGCGAGCGTGCCGCGCAGGAGGCAGCGGGCCGCCTCGGGGTGCGCATCGTCCTGCCGCTCGGGCTGTGCTTCCTGCCCGCGTTCGTGCTGGCCGGGCTGGTGCCCGTGCTGCTCTCCCTGGCCGGGAGCCTGTTCGGCTGACGCGCGGTCGGGCTCCCGCGGGCGAGGGCCGGTGGCGGAGCGCCTCGCCGCAGCCGGGTCGCGCGATCCGCGCACGGGGCGCCCCCCGAGTCGTCCCCAGCGTCGGCGGGGACGCGTCGTCCCCAGACCGGACTGCGGGGCGCGACGGTGGACCGCCCCGGTGCGGGAGCGTCGAGCCGTCGGCCGGTGGGCGGTCGACGGCGACGGGAGGTGCGAGATGGTGAAGACCAGGAGCGGCGGGGGCGCGGTGCACGGCGCGGTGCGAGGCACGGCGCGCGGGTTGCGGCGGGCGGTCGCGCGGCGTGCCCGAGCGGTGCGCCGCGGCGTGACCGGGGCCGGCCGCGACGCCGGGATGGCGACGGCGGAGTACGCGATCGTCATGATCGCGGCCGTGGGGTTCGCGGGCCTGCTCGTGGTGATCCTGCGGAGCGCCGAGGTCCGTGAGGCGCTGACCTCGCTGGTGCGCAGCGCCCTGTCGGTGTGACGTGGAGCGGGCACGACGGCGGACAGCGCACCCGTGGGGAGCCCGGCGCGTGGCATCCCGCCCCGGACCGGCGGCGGGACCCCGCAGCCGGTGCCGGGCGGCCGCGACCGCCGATCGCGGCTCCGTGACCGCCGAGTTCGCCGTGCTGCTGCCCGTCGTCGCTCTGCTCGTCGCGGTCGTCCTGGGGCTGACGGCGGCCGCTGCGACCCAGCTCCGCTGCGCGGACGCCGCCCGGGCCGGTGCGCGGGCGGCCGCGCTGGGGGACGACGACGCAGCGGTGGCCGCCGTCGCGCGACGGGTCGCGGGGGACGGAGTCCGCGTCGCGGTCGGACGGGAGGACGGGTGGGTGGTGGTGTCCGTCGAGGGCGCGGTCGGCCCCACCCTCCCCGTGGTCGGCGGCCTGGTCGTGCAGGCGACGGCGACGGGGCGGGCGGAGCCGTGAGGACGGACGGCGGGGGCGACGGTCCCCCGCGTGCCGGAAGCCTCGGCGGCTCCGACCGCGGTTCGGGGTCCGTCCTCGTCGTCGTGCTCGTCGCGGTCGCGCTCGTGCTCGCGGCGGCGCTGGGGTGGCTCGCCGGTGCCCAGGCCGCGCGCGGGCGTGCGCAGACGGCCGCGGACCTCGGGGCGCTCGCGGCCGCCCAGCGGCTGCTCACCGGTCGCGGCGACGGGTGCGACGTCGCCGCGGACGTGGCGGCGCGCAACCGTGCGGTCCTCACGGCATGCGTCGACGAGGACGGCGGCGTGGTCCGCGTCGGCGCGGCGGTGGCGTTCCCGCTCGGTGACGCCACCGCCGTGGCGCGCGCCGGCCCGCGGGGGCCGGCGGGGGCCGGCGTCCGCTCGTCAGGTCGTGCCGGCGTGCTCGAGGACCGCGTCCAGCAGCCGCACGGCGGCGGCCTTCTCCAGCGGGTTGTTGCCGTTCCCGCACTTCGGGGACTGCACGCACGCGGGGCACCCGGTCCGGCACGGGCAGGTGGCGATCGCCTCCCGGGTGGCCCGCAGCCACGTGGCGCCGAGCGCGAACCCCCGCTCGGCGAACCCGGCGCCGCCCGGGTAGGCGTCGTGCACGAACACGGTCGCCTGCTCTGTGTCGACGTGCAGGGCCGTCGACACCCCTCCGAGGTCCCACCGGTCGCAGGTCGCGAGCAGCGGCAGGAGCCCGATAGAGGCGTGCTCGGCCGCGTGCAGGGCGCCCGGCGCGGTCTCGACGGTGATCCCGGCGCGTTCCAGCACCTCCGCCGGGGCCGTCCACCACACGGCGGTGGTCGGCAGGGTCCGCGCGGGCAGGTCGAGCAGCTCCGAGCCCAGCACCTCCATGCCGGGGATGCGCTTGCGCTGGAAGCTCAGCACCTGGGTCGTGACGTCGACCGCCCCGAACCCCCAGGTCACCGGCCCCCAGCGGCGCTCGGCGGTCGTGGACCGGATCTCCGTCGTGGTGACCCAGCGCGCCCACGTGCCGTAGTCGACGTCCCGCCGGTCGACGAGCGCGACGCCGTCCTCCAGGCGCAGCTCGTCGACCACGTACGTCGCTCCCTGGTGCACGTAGACCGCACCGGCGTGGACCGTGGAGTCGGCCGCCGCCGCGTCCACCGTCCCGAGCAGGCGGCCGGTCACCCCCTCGACCACCCGCACGGGGTCGCCGCCGGTGCCGCGCAGGTCCGTGAGCCGGGCCGCCTGCTCGGCGTGGGTCCAGTACCACCCCGACGGTCGCCGGCGCAGCGCCCCGCGCTCGACCAGCACGTCGAGCAGGTCACGCGTCCCGGGTCCGAACAGGTCGAGCTCCTCCGCACGGATCGGCGTCTCGGCGGCGGCCGCGCACAGGTGCGGCGCGAGCACGTACGGGTTGGTCGGGTCGAACACCGTCGCCTCGACGGGGGCGTCCAGCGCGGCCTCCGGGTGGTGCACCAGGAAGGTGTCGAGCGGGTCCTCCCGCGCCACGAGGACGACCAGCCCCTCCGCGCCCGCACGGCCGGCGCGGCCCGCCTGCTGCCACAAGGACACGCGCGTGCCCGGCCAGCCGGCGATGACCACGGCGTCCAGCCCGGAGATGTCGACGCCGAGCTCGAGGGCGTTCGTCGTCGCGAGCGCCCGCAGGCGTCCCGTCCGGATCGCCTCCTCCAGCGCGCGCCGCTCCTCGGGCAGGTACCCGCCCCGGTACGCGGCCACGGCGGACGCGAGCTCCGGGTCGACGTCGCGCAGGTGCTCCCGCGTGACGGTCGCGACGGACTCGGCGGCGCGGCGGGACCGGGTGAACGCCAGGGTGCGCGCACCGGCCGCGGTCAGGTCGGCGAGCAGGTCCGCGACCTCGGCGGTGGCCGAACGTCTCGGGCGGTCGGGGTCGTCCGCGACCAGGTCCTCGCCCGTGCCGCGCGGCCCGGAGCCCTCCCGCGCGGGGCCGACCGAGCCGGCGTCCGGGCCGGGCGCCGGTGCGGCCGTCCGAGCCGAGACGTCCGCGCCGTCGACCGCCGCCCCGGGGGAGTCCTCGGCGACCGCTCCGGGTGCGTCGCGGTCGACGTCCACCGGCGGCTCGTCGAGCGGCAGCGCCCAGGGGTCGTCCTCCGGCAGCAGCCCCGACCACGGCCCTGCGGCGGCCGGGACCTCGGCGGGCTGCCACAGCGCGACGGTCTTGCGGCCGGCCGGGGAGGCGTCGTCGGCGACCGACACGACCTCGTGGGGGGCGACGCCGATCAACCGTGCGGCGCTGGCCGCGGGCTCGGCGGTGGTCGCGGACGCGAGCAGGAACACCGGGTCGGCGCCGTAGGTGGCGGCGAGCCGTCGCAGCCGTCGCAGGACCGCCGCGACGTGCGCGCCGAACACCCCGCGGAACGCGTGGCACTCGTCGAGAACGACGTACCGGAGCGACCCGAGCAGCCGCGCCCACCGGCGGTGCTGCGGCAGCAGCGCGAAGTGCAGGAAGTCGGGGTTCGTGAGCACGACGTCCGCGTACTCCTGCACCCAGCGGCGCTCCTCCTGGGCGGTGTCGCCGTCGCAGGTGGAGACCCGGATGTCCCGGACGCGCGCCGCCGTCAGCAGCCGGTCGAGCGCGTGCAGCTGGTCCGCCGCGAGGGCCTTCGTCGGGCACAGGTACAGGACGGATCCCCGGCGTGCGACCGTCTCGATCCGCCCGGGGTCGAGCGTGCGGGCCGCCGCCTGAGCACGAACCGCGGACAGGGACGGGAGCCAGAACGCGAGGGACTTGCCCGAGCCGGTCGACGTGGACAGCACCGTGTGGTGTCCGGACCAGGCGGCGTCGGCGGCAGCTGCCTGGTGCTGCCACGGGCGCTCCACGCCCAGCGCGCGGTACCCGGAGACCAGGTCCGCGTCCGCCCAACCCGGCCAGTCGACGGGCACGCCCTCCCGCGCAGGCAGGTGGCGCACGTGGGTGAGCCGGTCGGCCCGGCGGCCCCCCGCGAGCAGGACGTCGAGCAGCTCACCGGTCCGGACCACGGCACCATCCTCGCCCCTGCGCGGGGGTGCGGCGCCCGGACGGCGCGCCACCCCGGACGCCCGTCACCCGCCGGGCACGCGGTGCCGCCCCTGGGGAGGCCCGTCGCGGCAGGATGGGACGGTGGCGACGCACATCGACCTGAACTGCGACCTCGGCGAGGGCTACGGCGCCTGGACCCTCGGCGAGCCCGGAACGGACGACGCCCTGCTGGAGGTCGTCACCAGCGCGAACGTCGCGTGCGGGTTCCACGCGGGCGACCCGGCGATCATGGCGGCCCGGTGCTCGACCGCCCTCGAGCGGGGCGTGGCCGTCGGTGCGCACGTCGGGTACCGCGACCTCGTCGGGTTCGGGCGCCGCCGGCTGGACGTCCCGCCGGACGTGCTGGCCGCCGAGGTGGCGTACCAGGTCGGCGCGCTCCAGGCCGTCGCGCGGACGGTCGGCGCCCGCGTCGGCTACGTGAAGCCGCACGGGGCCCTCTACAACCGGATCGTGCACGACGAGGAGCAGGCGCTCGCCGTGGTGACCGGTGTCGCGGGGGTCGATCCCCGGCTGGCGGTCGTGGGCCTGCCGGGGTCGGCCGTGCTCCGGCACGCGCGCGCGGCGGGGCTGCGCAGCGTGGCGGAGGCGTTCGTGGACCGGGGCTACCTCGCCGACGGGACGCTCGTGCCGCGCGGGCAGCCCGGTGCGCTGGTGACGGACCCCGCCGAGGCCGCGGCCCGCGCCGTGCGGATGGCGCGCGACGGGGCGGTCCGCAGCGTCGACGGCGGGGACGTCGCGGTGGAGGCGGAGTCCCTCTGCGTGCACTCCGACACCCCGGGAGCGCTGCCCCTTGCCCGCGCCGTCCGGGAGGCCCTGGTCGCCGCGGGTGTCGAGCTCCGGCCGGTCGCCGCGTGACGGGCGGACGTGTGACAGGCCCGCGCGCGGCAGGCGCGCGCCGATGACCGTCCGCGCGGTCCCGTACGGCGCAGAGGCGGTGCTGGTCGACCTGCCGGACCTCGCCGCCGTGCGGGCGCTGGACGACGCGCTGCGGGCGGAACCGCCCACCGGTGCGGTCGACGTCGTGCCCGCGGCCCGCACCGTGCTCGTGCGGTTCGGCTCCGCGTCGGCGGCGACCGCCGGGCTCGACGCGATCCTGTCGGCGGCGCGGCGGGTGCCCGGCGCCGTCCACGGCCCCGGCGACCCCGTACCCGGTGGCAGCCCCGCACCCGGTGGCAGCCCCGCACCCGGTGGCGCCCCCGCCGACGCCCGTGACGCCCGTCCCGGCCACGCGGCGAGCCCGACCGCCCGCCAGCCCCGACACCCCGCCAGCCCCGCCCACGCCGCGAGTCCCGCCCACCCCGCGACCGTGGTCCTGCCCGTCCGGTACGAGGGCGCGGACCTGGCCGAGGTCGCCCGGACGACCGGCCTGGACGAGGCCGAGGTGGTCCGCCGGCACGCTGCCGCCACGTACACCGTGGCGTTCGGCGGGTTCATGCCCGGCTTCGCGTACCTGACCGGCCTCGACCCGGCCCTGCGTGTCCCGCGCCGTTCGAGCCCGCGCGAGCGCGTCCCGGAGGGGTCCGTGGCGATCGCGGGCGAGTTCGCCGCGGTGTACCCGGGGGCGACGCCGGGCGGCTGGATGCTGCTGGGCACGTGCGACGTCCCCCTGTTCGACGTGCGACGGGAGCCGCCGGCGCTGCTGAGGCCCGGCACGCGGGTCCGGTTCGTGGCCGCGGCGACCGCCCCGGGCACCAGCACACCGTCCGCTCATGCAGCGGCGGTCGAACCGCCACCCGGGCCGACGACGCACGCGTCGGAAGGCGCTGACCGGGCGCCCCGAACCGGTCCCGCCCGGGCCAGGACCCTCGAGGTGCTCGACCCGGGCGTGCTCACCCTCGTGCAGGACCGGGGCCGGCCGGGCCTGGCCGCCGTGGGCGTCGGGCGCTCGGGAGCGGCGGACGCGGGCGCGGCACGGCTGGCGAACCGGCTGGTCGGGAACACCGCCGGCGCAGCGGTGCTCGAGGTGCTGCTCGGCGGCATCGAGCTCCGGTTCCCGCAGGGTGGCGTGATCGCGCTGGCGGGCGCGGAGGCGCCCGCCTGGGTGGACGGGAGCCCCGTCGCGCCGCACGCCGCCACGGCGGTCCTTCCGGGCGGGACCCTGCGGGCCGGGCAGGCGACCCGGGGCCTGCGCCTGTACGTCTCGGTGCGCGGCGGCGTCGACGTCCCGGCGGTCTTGGGGTCGCGGTCCGCCGACCAGCTGTCCGGCATCGGCCCCGGGCCGCTGCGCGCCGGTGACGTCCTGGCCATCGGCACCGAGGTGCAGGAGGCCGCTCAGCCGTGGGCGGACCCGCCGCGCACCTGGGCGCAGCCCGCGGTCCTGCGGGTGCTGCCCGGTCCGCGGCCGGACTGGTTCGAGCCGGAGGCGCTCGCGGCCCTGTGCGGGTCGGACTACGCCGTGACGCCGGCGGGCAACCGGGTGGCGGTGCGCCTGGACGGCCCGTCGGTGCGCCGGATCGACCGCGGGGAGCTGCCCTCCGAGCCGCTGGTCCCCGGTGCGGTCCAGGTCCCTCCCGACGGGCGCCCGGTGGTGTTCGGCGCCGACCACCCCGTGACGGGCGGCTATCCCGTGCTCGCCGTCCTGGACGCCGCGTCCCGCGACGTGGCCGCGCAGCTGCGACCGGGTGACCGGGTGGTCTTCCGGCCGGTCCCGGACCGTCCGGCCGGGCCGCGCACGGACACGTGAGGAGTCCCACGCGGACGCGGGCGCCCCGGTCTGTTTGAATGCACCCAGCGGAGGGAGCCCAGGTGGACGTGAGCGTGGCCAGCAGGACGGTCGACGGCAGGACCGTCGTCGACGTCACCGGCGAGATCGATGTCTACACCGCGCCCGCGCTGCGCGAGAAGCTGACCGCCCTGGTCGACGAGGGGCACGTGGACCTCGTGGTGAACCTCACCGAGGTGCGGTTCATGGACTCCACCGGGCTCGGCCTGCTGGTCGGCGTCCTGAAGCGGGTGCGCGGGCTCGACGGGCGGCTGCAGCTGGTCATCGACTCGGAGCGGCTGCTCAAGGTCTTCCGGATCACCGCGCTGACGCAGGTGTTCACCATCCGCGAGACCGTCGACGAGGCGCTCGCGGACCAGCCCGCGGGCTGAGCACAGCCCGGACGGGGACGTCACCCGGACGGAGCAACGCCGCCGCCGCGCCGTCACCCCGCGCGTCGACGCCCCGGTGAACGCACGGTGAAACGCAGCGCGACCCGTCACCCGCCCGGGCGGTCCCGGTCCCGGCGGCCTCCCGGCGTCCCGGACGATACGGGCGTGCCGAACGACGTCGACCTGCTGGTCCGCACCTCCCGCGCCGTGGGTGGCGTGCACCGCACGGTCGGGGAGATCGCCGTGCCGGTCGCGGTGGTCGACGCGGACGTGCCGATGAGCGAGGTGGAGGTGCTGTTCCGGTCGCCGCACCTGCCGTGCCTGGCGGTGCAGGACGCGCAGGACGGCCGGGTGGGGATGGTGTCCCGCGCGCGGTTCACCGACGCGCAGACCGGCCGCCTGGGGTACGGGCGGGCGGTGCTGGCCCGCCGGCCGGTCAGGGAGGTCGCCGACTGGTCGCCGCTGGTCGTGGAGGAGTCGACCGGCGTCGTGGAGTCCGCGACCCGGGCGATGGAGCGGTCGGGGGAGACGCGGTACGACGACGTCCTCGTGCGGTCCGGCACGTGGGGCGCGGTGGCGACGTCGGACCTGGTACGGGCGCTGGTGGCGGCGCTGTCCGACCGCAGCCTGCACGACCCGCTGACCGGGCTGCCGGGGCGGGAGCTCGTGCGGCACACCGCGCGCGAGTGGTCGCGGCTGGCGGCCGGGAGCGGGCGCCGGCTGCTCCTGGTGCAGGCCGACGTCGCGGGGTTCGGCCGGGTGAACGCGCGGTTCGGCCCGGCGTCGGCGGACGAGCTGCTGCGGGTGCTGGCGGCGCGCCTGGTGGCGGGGGCGCCCGAGGGCAGCCTGGTCGGCCGGACGGGCGGCGACGAGTTCATGGTGCTGGTGCTCCTGCGGGCGGTGGCGCCCGAGCACGCCGACGACCAGGTGGCGCAGGTGCTGGCCGCCGTGGAGCAGGCGCTCGCGCCCCGCGGGGCCGACGAGCCGGGCGTCCGGGTCAGCGCGGCGGTGTCCGCGGCGGGATCGGCGGACGTCGACGTGCTGGTCCAGGAGGCGCAGCGCGGGATGCTGCGGCGCAAGGCCGCGCCCACCCCGTAGCGCGGCCGGGAGGAACGTGCGGGGCGCGTCGCCGTCCGCCCCCCGGTCGCCCGGTTCTCTGACTACAGTGGCGTCCCTCACACGGCAACGGGGCCGGGTGTGTCGAGGGCGGCCGGGCAGGGTCGCGCTCGTGCCCGAGGAGGATGCATGGTCGAACTCGGAACGGCGAGCCTCGTGGTCGTCGCCGTCATCGCCGTCGTGGCGGTCGCCGCCCTGGTCGTGGCCGTGGTGCTGCGACGGCAGGTCCTCGCCACCGACGAGGGCTCCGCGTCGATGCGGGCCATCGCGACGGCGATCCAGGAGGGCGCGTCGGCGTACCTGTCGCGGCAGTTCCGGACGCTGGTGCTGTTCGCGGTCGTGGTGTTCGCCCTGCTGTTCCTGCTGCCGGGCGACGCGGGCGTGAAGGTCGGCCGCTCGGTGTTCTTCCTGGTGGGCGCCGGGTTCTCCGCGTCCATCGGCTACCTGGGCATGTGGCTGGCGACGCGGGCGAACGTGCGGGTGGCCGCGGCGGCGTCCCTCCCGGGCGGCCGGGCGGAGGGCGCGCGGATCGCGCTGCGCACCGGCGGGGTCGTCGGGATGTCGGTCGTCGGCCTCGGGCTGCTCGGCGCGGCGGTGGTGGTGCTGCTGTACCGGGGCGAGGCGCCGGCGGTGCTGGAGGGCTTCGGGTTCGGGGCGGCGCTGCTCGCGATGTTCATGCGGGTCGGCGGCGGCATCTTCACCAAGGCGGCGGACGTCGGCGCGGACCTGGTCGGCAAGGTCGAGCAGGGCATCCCGGAGGACGACCCGCGCAACGCCGCGACGATCGCGGACAACGTGGGGGACAACGTCGGCGACTGCGCGGGCATGGCGGCCGACCTGTTCGAGTCGTACGCGGTGACCCTGGTCGCGGCGCTGATCCTCGGCCGGGCGGCGTTCGGCGAGCAGGGGCTGGTGTTCCCGCTGATCGTCACGGCGATCGGCGCGGTGGTCGCCGCGCTCGGCGTGCTGGTGACGCGGGTGCGCGGGGACGAGAGCGGGCTGACGGCGATCAACCGCGGCTTCGCGATCGCCGCGGTGGCCGGTGCGGTGCTCGCGGGGGCGGCGGCGTTCGCGTACCTGCCGTCGTCGTTCGCGTCGCTCGCCGGGACGGCCGGGCTGCAGGACCACACCGGCGACCCGCGCATGGTGGCGGCGGCCGCCGTGGCGGTCGGGGTCGTGCTCGCGGGCCTGATCCTCTGGGTCACCGGCTACTTCACGGGCACGACGTCCAAGCCGACGATCCACGTCGCGCGCACCTCCCAGACCGGTGCGGCCACCGTGGTGCTGTCGGGCATCGGCGTGGGCTTCGAGTCCGCGGTGTACACGGCCGGGATCATCGCGGCCGCGATCTGCGGGGTGTTCCTGCTGGCCGGCGGGTCGATCGCGCTGTCTCTGTTCCTCGTCGCGCTGGCCGGCTGCGGGCTGCTGACGACGGTCGGCGTCATCGTCGCGATGGACACGTTCGGCCCGGTCAGCGACAACGCGCAGGGCATCGCGGAGATGTCGGGCGACGTCACGGAGGAGGGCGCGCAGATCCTCACCGACCTGGACGCCGTCGGGAACACCACGAAGGCCGTCACCAAGGGCATCGCCATCGCGACGGCCGTGCTCGCGGCCACGGCGCTGTTCGGCTCCTACGCCGACGCGGTGGCCGGGGCGATCGCCGACCTGCGCGTGACCGAGGTCCCGGGCGACATCGTGCTCGCGATGACGGACTACCAGGTGATCAGCCCCGTGACGCTCGTCGGGATCATCCTCGGCGGCGCGACGGTGTTCCTGTTCTCCGGGCTGGCGATCGACGCGGTCACCCGCGCGGCCGGCGCGATCGTGTTCGAGGTGCGCCGCCAGTTCCGCGAGCACCCCGGGATCATGACCGGCGCGGAGCGGCCCGAGTACGGCAAGGTCGTCGACATCTGCACCCGGGACTCCCTGCGGGAGCTCGCGACGCCCGGCCTGCTGGCGGCGGCCGCACCGGTCGCGGTCGGGTTCGGCCTGGGCATCGGCCCGCTCGCGGGGTTCCTCGCGGGAGCGATCGGCGCGGGCGTGCTCATGGCGGTGTTCCTCGCGAACTCCGGCGGCGCCTGGGACAACGCGAAGAAGCTGGTGGAGGACGGCCGCTACGGCGGCAAGGGCTCCGCGGCGCACGCGGCCGTCGTCATCGGCGACACCGTCGGCGACCCGTTCAAGGACACGGCGGGCCCGGCGATCAACCCGCTGATCAAGGTGATGAACCTGGTGGCGCTGCTGATCGCGCCCGCCGTGGTCACGGTGAGCATCGGCGACGACGCGAACCAGGCGCTGAGGCTGACGATCGCGGTCGCCGCCGCGCTCATCGCCTTCGGGGCGGTGGTCCTCTCCCGCCTCCGGGCGGCGCGGGTGGACGAGGAGGCGCGGCTCGAGCGTGAGGTGGGCGTCCGGGCCTGACGGGTGCGCCCGGGCGGTCGCGGCCCGCCTCGACGCCCGGGCGCGCGTCCGGCAGGCTGGAGGGCATGACCCCCTCGCTCCCGCGCCCCGCCGTCCGCCGCGTCCTGGCGGGCGTCGCGCTCGCCGCCCTCGTCGTGCCGCTCGCCGCCTGCTCCGGCGAGGACGAGGTCCAGGCGTTCTGCGACCAGGGCGAGGAGGCGATGGCGGAGGTCGACGCCGCCGGCTCGCTCGGCAACGACCCCGAGGGGTTCGCGCAGGCCATCTCGGACGCGCGCGACGGCTTCGAGTCGGTCGAGGCCCCCGAGGAGATCGCCGGGGACTGGGAGACGTTCACCCAGACGTTCGGCGACCTCGACGACGCGCTGGACGAGATCGACCCCACCGACCAGGAGGCGTTCACCGCGGCGCTGTCCGAGTTCGCCGAGCGGGCGAGCTCCGAGGAGCTGTCGACCGCCGGGGACAACCTCAGCACGTACATCACCGAGAACTGCGACGCCTGACCCGTGCGCCTGCACCTGATCCGGCACGGCCAGACCGGCTCGAACGTCCTCGCGGCCCTCGACACCGCGGCGCCCGGCGCACCCCTGACCGAGCAGGGCGTCCGCCAGGCGCGCGCCGTCGGCGCGGTGCTCGCCCAGGAGCCGCTGGACGCCGTCTACGCCTCGACGCTGGACCGCGCGCGGGCCACCGCCGCCGAGGTGGCCCGTCCGCACGGGCTGGACGTGCAGGTCCGCGAGGGGCTGCGCGAGATCCTCGCCGGCGACCTCGAGATGCGCACCGACCGCGGGTCCGTGGAGCAGTACCTCGGCACGATGGTGGCCTGGGCGACCGGGGACCTCGACGCGCGGATGCCGGGCGGCGAGTCCGGCCGGTCGACCCTCGAGCGGTTCGACGCCGTCGTGGCGGAGATCCTCTCCTCGGGGGCGCGGACGGCGGCCGCGGTCAGCCACGGGGCGATGATCCGGTTCTGGGCGATCACCCGGGCCGCGAACCTCGACCCGCGCACCGCCGGCGACCGCTGGCTCGACAACACGGGCGTCGTCACGCTGGAGCACGACGGCCGCGGGACGTGGTCCGCCGTCCGCTGGCAGGACGAGGCCGTCCCGCACCCGTCGCCCGCCGCCGGCGACGGCCCCGGCGGCGAGCCGCTGCCCGTCTGAGGGCGCCCGCCCGGATCGGGGAGGATGGCCGGGTGGAGACCACGCACCCGCTGACCGCCGGAGAGCCGGCCGCCGGACCGCCGACCGCCGACCCCGCTCTGGTCGAGGCCCTGCGGGCCGACCTGGCCGCCGCGGGCTTCACGGTCCCCGGCGTCGAGGACCTGCTCGGGCCGGTGGCCGCCGCCGCGCTGCACCGGGAGGAGGCGGTGCCCGCGCTGCTCGCGACGGCCGCGGCCGGACGCGACCCCCGGGCGGCGCTCGTCCGCGCGTTCGTGCTCGGCGTCCCCGTGCCGGCCGGGGACCTCGCCGCCGCGCTGCCCGCGCTCGGTGTCGCCGGCGCGGAGCGGCTGGGCCTCGTGGAGACGTCGGGAGCGGGCGCGGGCGACCAGGCCCGCGCGCGGGTGGACCTGCGGCCGTACGAGGCCGAGGACGGCGCGGGCACCGTGGACTGGTGGATCGCGTCCGACCTCGGCGAGCTCGCCACCGGGGGCCCGCTGCGCACCGACCACGTGCTCGGCGTCGGCGGCGCGTCGACGACCCTCGCGCAGGTCACCGTGCGCGAGCCGCGCGGCCGGACGCTCGACCTCGGCACGGGCTGCGGCATCCAGGCGCTGCACGCGTCCCGGCACAGCGGGGCGGTCGTCGGCACGGACATCTCCGGGCGCGCGCTGGCGTTCGCGCGGTTCAACGCGGTCCTCGCGGGCCTGCCCGCCGGGCAGCTCGACCTGCGGCTCGGGTCGATGCTGGAGCCCGTCGCGGGGGAGCGGTTCGACCTCGTGGTGAGCAACCCGCCGTTCGTCATCACCCCGCGGTCCGCCGAGGGCGTGCCGACCTACGAGTACCGGGACGGCGGCCGCACCGGCGACGCGATCGTGCAGGACCTGATCACGTCGGTCGGCGGCGTGCTCGCGCCCGGTGGCGTCGCGCAGCTGCTGGGCAACTGGGAGGTCCGGCGCGGGGAGTCGTGGGACGAGCGGGTCGGCGCCTGGCTCGACGCGTCCGGCCTCGACGGCTGGGTGGTGCAGCGCGAGCTCCAGGACCCCGCGCAGTACGCCGAGACCTGGATCCGCGACGGCGGCACCACCCCCGACCGGGACCCCGCCGCGTGGCAGGAGCGGTACGCGGCGTGGCTCGCGGACTTCGCGTCGCGGGACGTCGAGGCCGTCGGCTTCGGCATCGTGGTGCTGCGCCGGCCGGCCGACGACGGGTCGCTCCCGCGGCTGCGGCGGCTGGAGGAGGTCACCGGGACGGTCCGGCAGCCGCTCGGCCCGGCCGTCGGAGCGAGCCTGGCGGCGCACGACCTGCTGCGGCGGACCGACGACGCCGCGCTCGCGGCCCAGCGGCTGCGCGTCGCGCCCGACGTGACCGAGGAGCGCTACCTGCGCCCCGGCGACGCCGACCCCCAGGTGCTGCTGCTGCGGCAGGGCGGCGGGTTCGGGCGGACCGTCCAGGTCGGCACGGCGCTCGCGGGGTTCGTCGGCGCGTGCGACGGGGAGCTGGCGGTCGGGCAGATCGTCAACGCCCTCGGTGCGCTGCTCGGCGTCGGGGCGGAGGCGGTGGCGGCGGACGTGCTGCCCGAGGTCCGCGGCCTGCTCCAGGACGGCCTCCTGCTGCCCGCCTGACCTCGGGGCGCTCCGGTCCCCGAGAGGTCGGGACCGCCCGGAATCGGCACCGGAAACCGCACGTCTGCGCAGGTGGGACGCGGCATGATGGCTGCGGGCGGCGGTGCCGGCGGCCACGTGCCGGGCGCGCCGCCCCCGGGAGCTGACGCTCCCCCGGATCGACGCCCGGTCCGGTCCGCACCCCCCTGCGCGGACCGGCCCGGGCGTCTCCCGCCGACCGCCCCGCTACGCTCGCGCACCAGGGACGGGCCGCACCGGGCCCCGCGACGGCACGAGGAGCGCACCGATGACCACGACGGCACGACCCCACGCGGCGGTCCTCGGCGGCGGGGTCATGGGCGAGGCGCTCGTCACCGCGCTGCTCGCGGCAGGCTGGACGGCGGACGACGTCGACGTCACGGAGCGCAGCGCCGCCCGCGCGATGGAGCTGTCGAGCCGGTACGGCGTGCGCGCCGCCGACCCGAACGGCAAGGCGGCGAAGGGCGCCGGGCTGGTGCTCGTCGCCGTGAAGCCGCAGGTGGTGCCGTCGGTGCTGGAGGAGATCGCCCCGAAGCTGCGGCCCGGGACCCTCGTGGTGTCGGTCGCTGCCGGCGTCCCGATCGCCGTCTACGAGGCCGCGCTGCCGGAGGGCACGCCGGTCGTCCGGGTCATGCCGAACACCCCGGCGCTGGTCGGCAAGGGCGCGAGCGCGATCGCCGCCGGGGCGCACGCGACCGAGGAGCACCTGGCCCTGACCGAGCAGGCCCTGGCGGCGACCGGCCTGGTGGTGCGCGTGGCGGAGAAGGACCTGGACGCCGTCACGGCGATCTCCGGCTCCGGCCCGGCGTACGCGTTCTACCTGATCGACGCGATGGCGGAGGCGGGCGTCCTGCTGGGCCTGACCCGCGAGCTCGCGACCCGGCTGGCGGTCGCCACCGTCGAGGGGTCCGCGGCGCTCGCCGCCCGGACCGGCGACCACCCGGTCGTCCTGCGCGAGCGCGTGTCGTCGCCCGGCGGGACGACCGTCGCCGGCGTCGCGCAGCTGGACGCACACGGCGTGCGCGCGGGTGTGGTGGCCGCCGCCCGCGCGGCGTTCGACCGGTCGCGCGAGCTCGGTGCCGCCGCGCTGCCGACCCCGCCGGCGGCCTCGCCCGCCCCGGGCGCGGACCGGTAGGGCCTCCCGTGCCCGGCACGCCGACCGCCCGCCGACCGCCCGCGATGAGCGACGTCGCGGCGCTCGCGGGCGTGTCCCACCAGACGGTCTCGCGCGTGCTGAACGACCACCCGAGCGTCCGCCCGGAGACCCGCGAGCGGGTGCTGAGCGCCATCGCGGAGCTCGGCTACCGCCGCAACAGCGCCGCGCGGGCCCTCGTGACGCGCCGGTCGGGCGCGTTCGGCGTCGTGACCACCTCGTCCGCGCACCATGGCCCGACCAGCACGCTGCTGGGCCTGGAGAGCGCCGCCCGGGACGTCGGCTACTACGTGAGCGTCGCGGCGATCGACCGGTTCGACGCCGGCACGATGCGGGCCGCGCTCGACCACTTCCTCGACCAGGCCGTCGAGGGCATCGCGATCATCGCCCCGCAGGTGGACGTCGCGGAGGCGGTGGCCGCGTTCCCGGCGCCGGTCCCGGTCGTCACGGTGACCTCCGGCGAGGCCGTCACCGGCCCGGGGCGCGTCGTGGCCGTCGGGGTCGACCAGCGGGAGGGAGCGCGGGCGGCGACCCGGCACCTGGTCGACCTCGGGCACCGCGAGATCGTGCACCTGGCCGGTCCGCAGGACTGGTTCGACGCGCGGGAGCGGCTGGCCGGCTGGCGCGAGGCGTGCGCGGCGGCGGGGGTCGCCGCGCCGGAACCGGTGCGGGTCGACTGGTCCGCCGAGTCGGGCTACCGCGAGGGGCTGCGCCTGGTGGCCGAGGGGCTGCCGACCGCCGTGTTCGCGGCGAACGACCAGCTCGCGCTCGGGCTGCTCCGGGCGTTCTGGGAGCAGGGCGTGCGGGTCCCGCAGGACGTGTCGGTCGTCGGGTTCGACGACGAGGCCGGCGCCGCGTACTTCGTGCCGCCGCTGACGACCGTCCGGCAGGACTTCCCCGCGCTGGGCCGCTCGGCGATCGACGCGCTGGTGCGCGAGCTGGCCGGCGAGGACGTGCCCCGCACCCTCCTCCCGGCGACCCTGGTCCCGCGCGCCAGCGCGACCACCCCCATGACCCCGGACGCCCCTGGCCCGCCCCGCGAGCACCCGCGTCGAGTGGGCACCAGACGTCCCCTCGGCGGCGCGTGCGGCGACGTCTCGTGCCCTCTCGGCGCGGGGCCGTGCAGGTCAGGCGGATGTCGGCGTGCGCGGCTTTCCCCGGTGGACATGTGAGCGCTAACATCGACACGATGACTGGCGGCCGACCGGCCGCGGGCGGGATCGGGACGGCGGGCAGCGCAGCCCGGGCGAAGGAGCACACGCGATGGCGCAGGAGCGGCACGACGACGCCGGCACCCAGGACGACCGCACCCAGCACGACCGGGCCCGCGACGAGCGGGTCCGCGAGGCCCTCGCGGCGGGCACGACCTCGCTGGGCATCGAGCTGGGCTCGACCCGGATCAAGGCCTGCCTCATCGGCCCCGACCACGCGCCCGTCGCGACGGGGAGCCACGACTGGGAGAACCAGCTCGTCGACGGGGTGTGGACGTACTCACTGGACGCGGTCTGGGCGGGGCTGCAGGAGTCGGTGACGACGCTGCTGGACGACGCGGAGCGGCGCTACGGGGTCCGCCCGACGACGTTCGGCGCGCTGGGCGTCTCCGCGATGATGCACGGGTACCTGCCGTTCGACGAGGCCGGCGAGCTGCTGGTGCCGTTCCGGACGTGGCGCAACACCTCCACCGGACGCGCCGCCTCCGAGCTGACCGACAAGCTGGGCTTCAACATCCCGCTGCGCTGGTCGGTCGCCCACCTGTACCAGGCGATCCTCGACCACGAGCCGCACGTCCCGCGGATCGACTTCGTGACGACGCTGGCCGGCTACGTGCACTGGAGGCTCACCGGCCGCAAGGTCCTGGGCGTCGGCGACGCGTCGGGCATGTTCCCGATCGACCCGGCGACGCGGGGTTACGACCGCACGATGCTGGCCCAGGTCGACGAGATCGTCGCGACCCGCCGCCCCGGCCTGCGGCTCGAGGCCCTGCTGCCGGAGGTGCTGCCCGCGGGCGCCGAGGCCGGCCGGCTGACCGCGGAGGGCGCCGCGCTGCTGGACCCGACCGGGACCCTGCAGGCCGGCATCCCGCTGTGCCCGCCGGAGGGCGACGCGGGGACCGGCATGGTCGCCACCAACTCGGTCGCCCCGCGCACGGGCAACGTGAGCGCGGGGACGTCGATCTTCGCGATGGTCGTCCTGGAGCAGCCGCTGGCCCGCGTGCACCACGAGCTGGACGTGGTGACGACCCCGGCCGGCGACCTGGTCGCGATGGTGCACTGCAACAACGGCGCCAGCGAGCTCAACGCGTGGGCCGGCCTGTTCGGCGAGTTCGCGACGGGCCTGGGCCGCGACGCCGCGCCGGACGACGTCTTCGGTGCCCTGTTCCGCGCGGCGCTCGAGGGCGACGCGGACGGCGGAGGCCTGCTGGCCTACAACTACCTGTCGGGCGAGCCGATCACGGGGCTCGAGGAGGGCCGCCCGCTGGTCGTGCGGACCCCGGGCAGCCGGCTGACGCTCGCGAACTTCATGCGCACGCAGATCTACTCGGCGTTCGGCACGCTGAGCCTGGGCATGCAGGTGCTGGCGGGCGAGGGCGTCGAGATCGACGCGATGTTCGCGCACGGCGGCATGTTCAAGACCGCGGGGGTCGCCCAGCGGCTGCTCGCGGCGGCGATCGGCGCCCCGGTGGCGGTCGGCGAGACCGCGGCCGAGGGCGGCGCCTGGGGCATCGCGGTGCTGGCCGCCTACCTGGGCGCGGCCGGCGAGCAGGACCTGCCGACGTACCTGGCCGAGCGCGTCTTCGGCGACGCCGAGGTGGACGTCGTCACCCCGGACCCGGTGGACGAGGCGGGCTTCGCCGCGTTCCTGGCCCGGTACCGCGCCGGCCTGCCGGTCGAGCGCGCCGCGACCGAGTCCGTCTGATCCCGCCGAGGTCGGCAGCCGGTGGCCGAGATCGGCACCGCGGGCTGCCGACCTCGCCACCGGAGTGCCGACCTCGGCCTCCGTGCCCGATGCGAGAGCGAGGAACCACCTGATGACCCGATCCCTGGACGAGTACCCGCAGAGCGTGCGCGACGCCGTGACGCGGACGCGCGAGGTGGTGTCCGCGCTGCACGCCGAGCTGCCGCGCTGGGGGCTGATCGTGTGGACGGCCGGCAACGTGTCGCAGCGGGTGCAGGTCTCCCCGGACGGCCCGTCGGACGCGGACCTGTTCGTCATCAAGCCGTCCGGCGTCACCTACGACGAGCTGACCCCGGAGTCGATGGTCGTGTGCGACCTGGACGGCACGCTCGTCGAGGGCACCCGCTCGCCGTCGTCCGACACGGCCGCGCACGCCTACGTCTACCGGCACATGCCCGAGGTCGGCGGCGTCGTGCACACGCACTCGACGTACGCGACCGCCTGGGCGGCCCGCGCCGAGCCGGTGCCGTGCGTCCTGACGATGATGGCCGACGAGTTCGGCGGGGACATCCCGATCGGCCCGTTCGCGCTCATCGGCGACGACTCCATCGGCCGCGGCATCGTGGAGACGCTGCAGGGCTCCCGCAGCCCGGCCGTGCTCATGCAGAACCACGGCCCGTTCACCATCGGCACGGACGGCAAGGCCGCGGTCAAGGCCGCCGCGATGGTCGAGGAGGTCGCCCGCACGGTGCACATCTCCCGCCAGCTCGGGGACCCGCTGCCGATCCCGCAGGACAAGGTCGACTCGCTGTACGCCCGCTACCAGAACGTCTACGGCCAGGGCACCGCAGCCCCCGCCACGAGCACGAAGGAGAACGACGCATGACCAAGCCCTACGCCGACCGCGAGGTCTGGTTCCTCACCGGCAGCCAGGACCTGTACGGGGAGGACACCCTCCGCCAGGTCGCCGAGCAGTCGCAGGAGGTCGCGCGCCGGCTGGACGAGGCGTCCGACGTGCCGGTCCGCATCGTGTGGAAGCCGGTCCTCAAGGACTCCGCCTCGATCCGCCGCGCCGCGCTCGACGCGAACTCCGACGACCGGGTGCTGGGCGTCATCACGTGGATGCACACGTTCAGCCCGGCGAAGATGTGGATCGCGGGCCTGGACGCGCTGCGCAAGCCGCTGCTGCACCTGCACACGCAGGCCAACGTCGAGCTGCCGTGGGACAGCATCGACATGGACTTCATGAACCTCAACCAGGCCGCGCACGGCGACCGGGAGTACGCGTACATCGCGACCCGCCTGGGCGTCGCGCGCACCACGGTGGTCGGCCACGCGTCGAACCCGGCCGTCACGAAGCGGGTCGGCACGTGGGTGCGCGCCGCCGCGGGCTGGGCCGCCACGCACGAGCTGAAGCTGGCCCGGTTCGGCGACAACATGCGCAACGTCGCCGTCACCGAGGGCGACAAGACCGAGGCGGAGCTGCGGTTCGGCGTCTCGGTGAACACGTGGGGCGTGAACGACCTGGTCGCGGCCGTCGACGCGGTCGCGGACGCGGAGATCGACGCCGTCGTCGCCGAGTACGAGGACCTGTACGACGTCGTGCCCGAGCTGCGCCGCGGCGGCGACCGCCACGACTCGCTGCGGTACGCCGCGCGCCAGGAGGTCGCCCTGGAGACCCTGCTGGGCTCCCTGGGGGCGAAGGCCTTCACCACGAACTTCGAGGACCTGGGCGCCCTGCGCCAGCTCCCCGGCATCGCGGTGCAGCGCCTCATGTCGAAGGGCTACGGCTTCGGCGCCGAGGGCGACTGGAAGACCGCCGTCCTGGTGCGCGCGGCGAAGGTGATGGGGGAGGGTCTGCCCGGCGGCGCGTCGCTGATGGAGGACTACACCTACGACCTGACGCCGGGCGGCGAGAAGATCCTGGGCGCCCACATGCTCGAGGTCTGCCCGTCCCTGACGACGTCGACGCCGAAGGTGGAGATCCACCCGCTCGGCATCGGCGGCAAGGAGGACCCGGTCCGCATGGTGTTCGACGCGGACCCGGGCGAGGGCGTCGTCGTCTCGCTGGCCGACATGCGGGACCGGTTCCGCCTGACGGCCAACGTCGTGGACATCGTGCCCCCGACGCAGGAGCTGCCGAACCTGCCCGTGGCCCGCGCCGTGTGGGAGCCCCGCCCCGACTTCGCGACCTCCGCGGAGGCGTGGCTGACCGCCGGCGGCGCGCACCACACCGTCATGTCGACCGCGGCCGGCGTGGAGGCGTTCGAGATCTACGCCGACATCGCGGGCACCGAGCTCCTGGTGATCGACGAGCACACCACCCGTCGCGCGTTCCGCGACCAGGTGCGCTGGAACCAGGTCTACTACCGGCTCGCCCAGGGCTTCTGAGCCCGGACGCACTGCACGGCCCGTCCCCGGTCATCCCGGGGGCGGGCCGTTCGTCGTCCTCGGCGGGTGCCACCCGACCCGCCCTTGAGTTCGCCCGCCGAACCCAGCGAGCGGGTGAAGTCGCTCCGCCCGCTCCGGTGCGAGGGACCGCCAGGAGCGCCCAGATCAGCCGTGACCTGCGGATTCACCGGCCAGAGGCGGGGTCGTGGCGACCGTTATCCATCTGCAACCTGCGCCCCGAACCTTTGGCTTGACTTCTTGAACTCAACCCCGCGAGAGTATGCGCGTGCTCGCCGACGGCGAGGGGGCGATCCCTCCCGGCACGGCGATGGGCAGGACGGGCGACGACGCGAGTCGGGTCCGTGACGATGAGGTCAGCAACCCTCTCGAGGAGGAGAAGGACATGAAGAGCATCAGGTTCGTCGCACTCGGCGGCGCCCTCGCGCTCGGTCTGGCGGCGTGCTCCGGCGGCGGTGCCGGTTCGGGCGACGACGAGTCGGGCGCTGCGGCCGACCCCAGCGAGCTCACGATCGGCGTCGCGATGCCGACCGAGACCTCCGAGCGGTGGATCGCCGACGGCAACGCGGTCAAGTCGCAGCTCGAGGACGCGGGCTACACGGTCGACCTGCAGTACGCCGCGGACGACATCCCGACGCAGTCGCAGCAGATCGACCAGATGATCACGAAGGGCGCCGACCTCCTGATCGTCGCCTCCATCGACGGCACCGCGCTGGCCAACCAGCTGCAGGCCGCGGCGGACGCGGGCATCCCGGTCATCGCCTACGACCGTCTGATCAACGGCACCGAGAACGTCGACTTCTACGTCACGTTCGACAACTACAACGTGGGCGTGCAGCAGGCGACGTCGCTGCTGGTGGGCCTCGGCCTGCTCAACGCGGACGGCTCCGAGGGCACCGCCACCGGCCCGTTCAACATCGAGCTGTTCGCCGGCTCGCTGGACGACAACAACGCGCACTTCTTCTACCAGGGCGCGATGGACACGCTGCAGCCGTACATCGACGAGGGCACCCTCGTCGTGAAGTCCGGCCAGACGGACATCGAGCAGGTCGCCACGCTGCGCTGGCTGCAGGAGACCGCCCAGAAGCGCATGGAGGACCTCCTGACGTCGTCCTACTCGGACGGCGCCAAGGTCAACGGCGTGCTGTCGCCCTACGACGGCATCTCCCGCGGCATCATCACCGCGCTCCAGAACGCGGGCTACGGCGCCACCATCGACGCCGGCATGCCGATCGTGACCGGCCAGGACGCCGAGATCGCCTCCGTCAAGCTCATCCAGGACGGCACGCAGTTCTCGACGATCTTCAAGGACACCCGCAAGCTCGCGGAGCAGGCCGTCACGTCGGCCGAGTCCTTCCTGGAGGGCGAGGAGCCCGAGGCGAACGACACCGAGTCGTACGACAACGGCGTCAAGGTCGTCCCGTCGTTCCTCCTGGAGTCGGACATCGTCTACGCCGACAACATCCAGTCCCTGCTCATCGACTCCGGCTACTGGACCGAGGAGCAGGTCGCGAGCGGCCAGGCCTGATCGCCTGACGCGCTGACCGCGCAACCACCGTGGACCGGCCGGCACCTCGCGTGCCGGCCGGTCCCGCGGCGGACACCAGCCCGACGAACGAGGACGGTCGAGGCCGCATGAGCGACCACATCCTGGAAATGCACTCCATCACCAAGACCTTTCCCGGGGTCAAGGCTCTGCAGGACGTCAACCTGAACGTCAAGCGGGGAGAGATCCACGCGATCTGCGGGGAGAACGGGGCCGGCAAGTCCACCCTCATGAAGGTGCTGTCGGGCGTCTACCCGCACGGCACCTACGAGGGTGAGATCCGCTTCGACGGGGAGACGGTCGAGTTCAGCTCGATCAACGACTCCGAGGACAAGGGGATCGTGATCATCCACCAGGAGCTCGCGCTGGTGCCCTACCTGTCCGTCGCGGAGAACATCTTCCTGGGCAACGAGCGCGCGTCGCACGGCCTCGTGGACTGGAACCGGTCGAACTCCGAGGCCGCCGTGCTGCTGGCGCGGGTCGGTCTGGACGAGAACCCGACCACCCCGATCGGCACCCTCGGCGTCGGCAAGCAGCAGCTCGTGGAGATCGCCAAGGCGCTCTCCAAGAAGGTGAAGCTGCTGATCCTGGACGAGCCGACGGCCGCCCTGAACGACTCGGACTCCGAGCACCTGCTGAACCTGCTCCGGCACCTCAAGGGCCAGGGCATCACCTCGATCATGATCTCGCACAAGCTCAACGAGATCGCCGAGATCGCCGACTCCACCACGATCATCCGTGACGGCAAGACGATCGAGACGCTCGACATGGTCGAGGACAAGGTCACGCAGGACCGGATCATCAAGGGCATGGTCGGCCGCGACCTCGAGCACCGGTACCCGGAGCACGTCTCGCACGTCGGCGAGGAGGTGTTCCGTGTCGAGGACTGGCACGTCGAGCACCCCACGCAGCCGGGCCGCGTCGTCGTCGACGGCGCCTCGTTCGACGTCCGCGCCGGTGAGATCGTCGGTATCGCCGGCCTCATGGGCGCCGGCCGCACGGAGCTGGCGATGAGCATCTTCGGCCGCTCCTACGGCCGGAACATCTCGGGCAAGGTCTTCCTGCACGGCAAGGAGATCCAGACCCGCTCGGTGACCGAGGCCATCAACCACGGCCTCGCGTACGCCACGGAGGACCGCAAGACCTACGGCCTGAACCTCATCGAGGACATCCGCCGGAACATCTCCGCCGCGGGCCTGCGCAAGCTGTCGAAGGCCGGCTGGGTCAACGGCAACGAGGAGATCAAGGTCGCCGAGGAGTACCGGCGGTCCATGAACATCAAGTCGCCGACCGTCATGGCCCTCACCGGCAAGCTGTCCGGCGGCAACCAGCAGAAGGTCGTCCTGTCCAAGTGGATCTACACCGACCCTGAGGTGCTGATCCTGGACGAGCCGACGCGCGGCATCGACGTCGGTGCGAAGTACGAGATCTACACGATCATCAACAAGCTCGCTGACGCGGGGAAGGCCGTCGTGGTCATCTCCTCCGAGCTGCCCGAGCTCCTGGGCATCTGCGACCGGATCTACACGCTCGCGTTCGGCCGGATCACCGGCGTGCAGGAGCGTGCGGTCGCCACCCCGGAGAGCCTCATGGAGCTCATGACGAAGGAAAAGGAATCGGTTCGATGACGGCTGTGGCAGGCCTGCGGGACATCTTCACGAAGAACCTGCGGACGAGTGGTATCTACATCGCGTTCGTCGCGATCATCGCGCTGTTCGCGATCCTGACGGACGGCGTGCTGCTCGCCCCGGGCAACCTCACCAACATCGTCCTGCAGTACTCGTACATCCTGATCCTCGCCATCGGCATGGTGATCGTGATCATCGGCGGGCACATCGACCTCTCGGTCGGGTCCGTCGTGGCGCTCACCGGCGCGGTGTCCGCGATCCTCGTGATCAAGAACGGCCAGCCGTGGTGGGTCGGCATCCTCGCCGCCCTCGTGGTCGGCCTGCTGGTCGGCGCGTGGCAGGGCTTCTGGGTCGCGTACGTCGGCATCCCGGCGTTCATCGTGACGCTGGCGGGCATGCTGCTGTTCCGCGGCCTCACCTACGAGGTGCTGGACAACATCTCGCTGTCGCCGTTCCCGCAGACCTACCAGGGCGTCGCGGGCGGCTTCCTGAACGGCCTGTTCGGCGGCGACGGGTACGACGCCTTCACCCTCGTGATCGCCGCCATCGGCATCGCGGGCTACGCGTTCTCGTCCTACCGCTCCCGCATGGGCCGCGTGCGCTACCAGCAGTCCGTCGAGGCGATGCCGCTCTTCGTCCTGAAGATCGTCCTCATCGCCGCGGTCGTCATGGCCTTCGCCTGGCAGCTGGCGCACTCCCGCGGTCTGCCGATCGTGCTGATCATCCTCGCGGTCCTGATCCTGGCCTACAACACCGTGACGACCCGGACGGTCTTCGGCCGCCACGTCTACGCGATCGGTGGCAACCTGTCGGCCGCGCAGCTGTCCGGCGTGAAGGTCAAGCAGGTCAACTTCTGGATCTTCGTCAACATGGGCTTCCTGGCCGGTGTCGCGGGCGCGATCTACTCGTCCCGCTCCAACGGTGCCCAGCCGGGCGCCGGCAACATGTTCGAGCTCGACGCCATCGCCGCCTGCTTCATCGGTGGCGCGTCGACGACCGGTGGTGTGGGCCGCGTGACCGGCGCCATGGTCGGTGGTCTGATCATGGCCGTCATGTCCAACGGCATGCAGCTCATGGGCGTCCCGCAGTCGACGCAGCAGATCGTCAAGGGCCTCGTGCTCCTGCTGGCCGTCGCGTTCGACATCTACAACAAGCGCCGCGCCGGCGGCCGCTGACCGCACGCGCACGACGGCCGAGGGCCGGGACGCAGGGGAGACCCCGCGTCCCGGCCCTCGGCCGTTCCGCGTGCCCGGCGTACCCGGGCCGGTGCGCGTCAGAGCCAGCGGTTGCGGCGGAACGCGCGGTGCAGGCCGACGCACGCGCCGGCGATCACCGCGAGCACCACGAAGTACCCGTACCGCGTCCCGAGCTCCGGCATGTGCTCGAAGTTCATGCCGTAGATGCCGGCGATGGCCGTCGGCACCAGGGCGATGGCGGCCCACGCGGAGATCTTCCGCATGTCCTCGTTCTGCCGCAGGGCGACGCGGCTCTGGCCGGTGGTGACGCGCGCGGTGTTGGCCTGCAGCACATCGGTGAGCTGCCGGTCGATCACCTCGATCGCGTCGACGGCCCGCAGCAGGTGGTCGTGCACGTCCCGGAAGTACGGCTCGGCCGCGGCGGGCACGTGCGGGACCTCCCCGGCGGCGAGCCGCTCGAGCGGGCGCTGCAGCGGGAGCATCGCCCGGCGGAACTCCGCGACCTCCTGCTTGAGCTTGTAGATCCGCTCGGAGTGGTCGTCCTCGCCCGGGCCGAACACCAGGCGCTCGATGTCGTCGACGTCGAGGTCGATGTGCTCCAGGGCGACCTCGTACGCGTCGACCACGCGGTCCGCGGTCCGGTACAGCACCCCGGCGGGCCCGAAGTCCTCCTCCGGCGGCACCCCCGCGTCCAGCTCTGACCGGACCTGCCGGAGCACCCCGCCCTCGCCGTGCCGCACGGAGACCACGGCGTGCGGGCGCAGGAACATCGCGATCTCGGTGATCTCCACGACCTCGACGTGGTCGACGTACCGCACGGGCTTCAGCACCACGAACACGACGTCGTCGTACATCTCGAGCTTCGGGCGCTGGTGGGCGTTGACGGCGTCGTCGACCGCGAGCGACGGCAGGTGGAACTCCGCGGCCACCTCGGCGATGTCCGCCGCCGACGGCTCCCGCAGGCCGACCCAGACGTACCCCTCGGTGGCGCGCGCGGCCTCACCGGCCTCCCCGAGCGGCACCCGACCCGGCACCCGCCGGCCGTCGGTGTACAGCCCGCAGTCGCCGATCGCCGCGTCCGCCCCGACCCGCCCCACGTCCGTCACCCGCCCACTCTAGGTTCCGGGGCCGCGCGGGGCTCCCGGGGCGTGCGCGGGGCGTCAGGCGCGGCGGAGGGCGACGACCGTGATGTCGTCCGGGCGGCGCTCCGCGACGGCGGCGAGGCGCAGGATCCGCTGGACGGCCTCGTCGGCGCTGGGGCAGTCGAGCAGCTCGCCGGCGAGCAGCGGCACGCAGCGCAGCGACCCGTCGAACAGGTCGAGCACGCCGTCGCTGAACGTCACCAGCAGGTCGCCGGGGGCGAGGTGGGTCTCGCCGAGGTCGCGGTGCGCCTCGTCCGTGACGCCCAGCGGCAGCCCGAGCGCGTCGAGCCGCTGCCACGTGCCGTCGGCCCGCACGACGAGCGTGAGCCCGTGCCCGGCGTCGGCGTAGGTGACGCGGCCGGTCGCGGGGTCGAGGCGCGCGTGGAACGCGGTGGCGAACAGCCCGGAGTCGGAGAGGTCGGCGTGCAGGACGGCGCCGGCGTGCAGCATGGCCCGGTCGACGTCCTCGCCGTGGGCGGACCCGCGGAGCACCGCGCGCACGGCGGCGGCGAGGATGGCGGCCGCGGGGCCCTTGCCCATGACGTCGGCCAGCGTGAGCACCACGCCGTCGCCGGCCGGGTACCAGTCGTAGAAGTCGCCGCCGACCGCGCGGGACGGCAGGCACGAGCCGGCGAGCTCGTAGCCGTCGACGCTCGGGGTGTCGCGGGGGAGCAGGCCCATCTGGACCTGCTGTGCGCGGTCGAGCTCGGCGTCGACGGACAGCTCCTTGGCGACCCAGTGGGCCAGGTCGCGGAGCAGCGCGGACTGGTCGGCGGTGAACCGGCGCGGCCGGGTGTCGGCGATGCAGAGGGTGCCGAGGCGGCGGCCGTCGGGACCGACCAGCGGGTGCTCGGCGTAGAACCGGAGCTGCGCGGCGGGCCCGCGGTCCTCGATCACCGCGATGTCGCAGTGCTGCGGCTCGGCGGCGGGCAGGGCCGTGGCGGGACGCACCTCGGCGGGCGCGGCCGCCGGCAGGGGCGGGACGTGCGCCGACTCGCCGGCGCCGATCAGCGACACCGTCGCGGTCGGGACGTCGAACAGCTGGCGCGCGAGCCGGACCACCCGGTCGAAGCGGGGCTCGGGGGCGGAGGTGACGGCGCCGAGGCGCTCGAGGGCGGCGAGGCGCCGGTCCAGGCCCTGCGGGACCGCGGTGGCGGCGTCGGAGCCGTCGGCGGCCGGCACGGCGGCGCCGTCCGGGGACTGCGGGGTCTCCGGGATCGCGGCGTCGGTCCCGCGGGGGGCGGGCAGCGGGGTGGACGTCACCGATGCGCCCACCGGTCACCTCCGCACGTCCCGCGGCCACCACCGTCCCGGGTGGCCTCTCACCCCTTGTTCATCGGCATCCTGCGCCGCGGGATGAGGGCCTGTGGCGGGGGTCACGGCCGGGCGGCCCCGAGCACCGCGTCGCGCGCCAGCAGCAGCGCGCCGCGGACGGGCGCGGTGGGTCCGAGCCGGCCCGCCACGACGTCGACGACCGCCCCGGACGTGACCGCGGTGCGCTCCGCCAGCACCTCGCGCAGCGGGTCCAGCAGCAGGCCCCCGGCCGCCGCGAGCGTGCCGCCGACGACGAGCACGTCCGGGTCCAGGACGGTGCACACCGACGCGAGGGCGGTGCCGAGGTGCCGGCCGACGTCCGACAGCACGCGGCGGCACCCGGGGTCCCCCGCGGCCGCGCGCTCCAGCACGTCCGCGACGCTCAGCGGGCCGTGGCTCGCGAGCAGCAGGTCCCGCACCGCGGCGGACCCGGCGAACACCTGCAGGCACCCGCGGTTGCCGCAGGAGCACACCGGGCCGTCGGGGTCGATGGTGAGGTGCCCGAGCTCCCCGGCGGTGCCGGTGCGGCCGTGCACGACGTCGCCGCCCGCGACGATGCCGCCGGAGACGCCCTCGCCGAGCGCGACGTGCACGACCGTCGCGCAGCCGCGGCCGGCCCCGAGCCGCGCCTCCGCGAGCGCGCCGAGGTTGCCGTCGTTGTCGAACACCACGGGCACCCCCGGCGCGGGCGCGAACAGCGCCGGGTCGGCGATCGCCTCGCCCCAGCCGGTCCGCACGCCGGAGCCCGCGACGCGGCCGGTGCGGACCTCCACGGGCGCGGGGACGCCGACCCCGACGGCCGCGACGGATGCGGGGTCGGTGCCGGTGTCGCGCAGCAGCCGGTCGAGCAGCGCGCGGGCCTCGCCGACCGCGTGCTCGGCCCGGTGCCCGCCGGGCAGCGGCACCACGTCGAGCACCGGCGCGCCGTCGCCCCGGTCCAGCGCGACCCGCACCTCGTCCAGGTAGCAGTGCACGCCGGCGAGCGCCCCGCCCGGCGTGGCCAGCGACACCGACCGGGCGCGCCGCCCCGAACGGGTGACCGTGGTGACCCGCACGAGGCCGTCGGCCTCCAGGGCGGCGACCGCGGCGGACACCGTGGCGGGGGACAAGCCGGTCGCGGCGCACAGCTCGACCTGCGTCACCCCGTCGGCCCGCCGGAGCGCGGCCACGAGCAGCGCCCGGCTGTCCCGCGCCGCGCGCCCGCCGCCCGGCGCCCCCCGTCGGTTCACGGGCGCGCGGCGAACCGCTCGAGCAGCTCGGCGTGGCCGGACACGACCAGCAGGTCGTTCGCCGCGATCCGCGTCTCCGGCGTCGCGTACACGAAGTCGATGCCCGGGCTCTTCACGCCGATGACGGTGACGCCGTACTTCTCCCGGATCCGGGACTGCCCGACGGTGAACCCCTGCGTCTCGCGCGGCGGCTTCATCTTGACGATGGTGAAGCCGTCCTCGACCTCGATGTAGTCGAGCATCTTCCCGGACACCAGGTGCGCGACCCGCGAGCCGGCGTCGGCCTCGGGCAGCACGACGTGGTGCGCGCCGATGCGCTGCAGGATGCGGGCGTGCTCGGCGCTGATCGCCTTGGCCCAGATCTGCGGCGTGCCGATGTCGACGAGGTTGCCGGTGATGAGCACCGACGCCTCGAGGTACGAGCCGACGCCGACGACGGCGACGGAGAAGTCGCGCGCGCCGAGCTGCTCGAGTGCCTGCGGGTTGGTGCAGTCGGCCTCGACCAGGGGGATCCGGCCGGTCCACTGCGCCACCAGCTCGGGGTCGCGCTCGACGGCCAGCACGTCCTGGCCGAGGCGGTCGAGCGTCGCGGCGATGGCCGAGCCGAACCGGCCGAGGCCGATCACGAGGACGCCCGCGTCGCGCTTCGGTGCCTTGCCGCGGGGTGCGCCGTCCCCGCGGCGGTCCTGCTCGCCGCGGCGGGCGTCCCGGCCGGCGTCCCGGCCGGCGTTCGTCAGGTCATCCAATGATCGGCCTCTCCTCGGGCAGCCGGATGACCCGACGACGGCTGCGCAGCGCGAGGGCCGCGGCCAGCGTCATCGTGCCGGTCCGGCCGATGAACATCAGGACGGTGAGCACGTACTTGGCGGCGTCGGGCAGGTACGGCGACGAGGTCAGCCCCGTGGACAGCCCGACGGTCGCGAAGGCCGAGATCACCTCGAACAGCACGACGTCCAGCGTCTCACCGGTGATGGCCAGCAGCAGCAGGCTGGTCACGAGGACGATGGTCGCGCTCACCAGGGACACGGCGATGGCGACCTGCAGCGCCTCCCGCGGGATGCGGCGGCCGAAGGCCTCGACGTCCCGGTCGCCGCGGGCCTCGGCCACGATGGCCAGCAGCATGACGGCCAGCGTCGTCACCTTGATGCCGCCCGCCGTGGACGCGGACCCGCCGCCGACGAACATCAGCGCGTCGTTGAGCAGCCAGGTGCCCTCGTGCATGTCGCCGACGTCGACCGTGGAGAACCCGCCGGAGCGCGGCATGACGCCGGCGAACAGGGCCGCCAGGATCGTCTCGTTCCACCCGATGCCGCCGAGGGTCTTCGGGTTGGTCCACTCGAACGCGGCGACGATCACGGACCCGAACACGACGAGCGCCGCGGACGTCGTCAGCGTGAGCTTGGAGTGCAGGCTCCACCGCTGCGGCCGGCGCCAGGTGCGCGCGATGTTGAGGATCACCGGGAACCCGAGGGACCCGATGAACACGCCGATGATGATCGGCAGCAGGATCCACCAGTCGGCCGCGAACGGCTCCAGGCCCTCCTCGGTGGGGATGAAGCCCGCGTTGTTGAACGCCGACACCGCGTAGAAGACCCCGTGCCAGACGGCCTCGCCCCAGTCCTCGCCGAGCATGCGGAACCGGGGGACCAGCACGAGCGCGATCGCGACCTCGAGCGCCGTCGACGTCACGATGACGGTGCGGACCAGCGAGCCCACCTCGCCGAGCCGGGTCTCCTTGGTCTCGGAGCTGACCAGGAGCTTCTGCGTCAGCCCCATCCGCCGGGACACCGCGAGGCCGAGGATCGACGCCAGCGTCATGACGCCGAGGCCGCCGATCTTGATCGCCACGAGGATCGCCACCTGGCCGGCCGTCGACCAGTACGTGCCGGTCGGCACGGTCACGAGCCCGGTGACGCAGACCGCGGACGTCGCGGTGAAGAGCGCGTCGACGAACGGCGCCCGCTCGCCGGAGGCCGTCGCCCACGGCATGGACAGCAGGCCGGTGAACACGGCGACGACCGACGCGAACACCCCGATCGCGAGCCGGGCGGGGGACTGGCGGGCCAGGCGGTCGACGAGCTCGCGGCCCGCCCACACCGCCCTGGGGACACCCCCTGCCATCGAGCCTCCCGCCCTGCTCGTCGCGCCGCGCGCGGTCTCCCTGCCGGCCCGCGCGGCGGTGGCCGCGCAGGGGGCACCACTCTGGCACGGCGGCGGTGGCGCGGCCGGTCAGCGACTACGGTGTGGTCATGACCGGGGGCGTGCGCGTGGTGTGGACGCCGGAGCTCCTGGGATACGACTTCGGGCCCGGTCACCCGATGGCGCCGCTGCGGCTCGACCTGACGGTGCGGCTCGCCCGGTCGCTCGGCCTGCTGGACCTCCCGGGCGTCGAGGTGGTGGGCGCCGAGCCCGCGACCGACGCGCAGATCGAGACCGCCCACGAGGCCGCGTACGTCACCGCGGTGCGCCGGGCGTCCGACGGCGGTGCCGGGGACCCGGCGCGCGGCATCGGCACCGAGGACGACCCGGTGTTCCCGCACATGCACGAGGCCGCCGCCCGGATCGTCGCCGGCAGCCGCGAGGCGGCCCTGGCCGTCTGGGAGGGCCGCTCCGAGCACGCGGTGAACCTGACGGGCGGGATGCACCACGCCATGCCGGGCGCGGCGTCGGGGTTCTGCGTCTACAACGACGCGGCGGTCGCGATCCGGGCGCTGCTGGCCGCCGGGGCGGAGCGCGTCGCGTACGTCGACATCGACGCCCACCACGGCGACGGCGTGCAGCGGGCGTTCTGGGACGACCCGCGCGTCCTGACCGTGTCCGTGCACGAGAGCGGGGCGACCCTGTTCCCCGGCACCGGGTACCCGGACGAGACGGGCGGGCCCGGCGCCCCCGGCTCGGCGGTCAACCTCGCGCTGCCGTCGCACACCCAGGACGGGGCGTGGCTCCGGGCCATCGACGCGGTCGTGCCGCCGGTCCTGCGCGCGTTCGCACCCGAGGTGCTCGTCACGCAGCACGGCTGCGACGCGCACGTCGAGGACCCGATCGCGAACCTCGACGTCTCCGTCGACGCCGAGCGGCTCGCGTCGTCGTGGCTGCACGACCTGGCGCACGAGGTCGCGGGCGGCCGCTGGGTGGCCCTCGGCGGCGGCGGGTACGCCGTGGTGGACGTGGTGCCGCGCGCGTGGACGCACCTGCTGGCGATCGCCGCGCACCACCCGCTGGACCCCGCGACCCGGATGCCGGAGGAGTGGCGCGCGCAGGTCGTCGAGCTCTACGGCCGCGCCGGCCCGGGCACCATGTCCGACGGCGCGGACCTCGTGTGGCGGCCCTGGTCGAGCGGGTTCGACCCCGCGGACGCCGTGGACCGGGCGGTCCGCGCGACCCGCTCCGCGACCTTCCCGCTGCTGGGCCTGGACCCGCTCCACGACTGAGGCTGCACCCCCTCGGGTGGTCCCACCCGTCTCCCCTTTCACACCAGCCTCAGCAGGCCCTAAGGTGGCGACGCGGCAGCTGTGCCGAACCAGTCCCGCGCCCGGCCCGCCGCGCGCGCACGAACGAGAAGAGCGGCCATGACCAGCGAGCAGCCCGGACGCGTCCGGTTCCTCACCGTGGCCGAGGTCGCCGAGGTCATGCGGGTCTCGAAGATGACCGTGTACCGGCTGCTGCACTCGGGCGAGATGCCCGCCGTGCGCGTCGGACGCTCGTTCCGGGTGCCGCAGGACGCGCTCGACCACTACCTCGCCACCGCGCGGCTGGACCTGGTCGACACCGACCGGGCGGCCGACGACGAGGGCGACCGGGGCGCCGGACGCCTGTCCTCCTGACCCGCGCGTCGCGGGCGACCTCCGGCATCGCGTAGGGTGGGGCCGGACTTTCCCGTGCGTGGGCGTTCCTCGGGGGTCGGGCCGACGAAGTTCGGACCGCCCTCCCCCGGCTGGTCGTGCCGCGCGTCGATCGACCACAACCGGCGGACGCGACGAGCGCTCGCCACCGGAAGCGAGTGAGGACCCATGGGCTCCGTCATCAAGAAGCGCCGCAAGCGCATGGCGAAGAAGAAGCACCGCAAGCTGCTGCGCAAGACGCGCCACCAGCGTCGCAACAAGAAGTGACGACCGCCGCGCGAGCGGCGTCGTGGAAGGGCCCGGCACGGTGTGCCGGGCCCTTCGTCGTTCCCGGGGGGCGTCACCGGCGCGTCCGCGTGCGCCGGCGGGCCCCCGGGTGGATTGTCATGTCTTGACGGACTTGTCCCGTCCTGATTCACTGCCGCACGGTTCTTCAACGATGAAAAGCCCCGGTGCACGCACCGGAGCAGGCGGGAGGTCGAGGATGATCTCAGGAGTTCGCGGGGGTCCGGGCGACGCGGTGCTGAGCCGCAGGTCCGTGCTCCGCGGGGCAGCGGTCGGGGCCGGCGCGATCGCCGGCACCTGGGCCCTCAGCGGGTGCGGGGGTGATGCCGCGGCCTCGACCCAGACGCGCATCCAGCTCTGGCACCTGTTCACCGGCGGTGACGGCGGCATCTTCCAGCAGATGCTCACGGAGGTGCAGGACGAGAACCCCGCGGTCGGCATCGACCCCGTGGTGCTCACCTGGGGCGCCCCGTACTACACGAAGCTCGTCATGGCCTCGGTCGGCGGACGCTCGCCGGACGTGGCCGTCATGCACCTCACCCGCGTGGCCGGCTGGGTGCCGGGCGGCGTCCTCGACCCCTGGGACCTGGACCTGCTCGCCGAGCACGGCGTGACGGAGGAGATGTTCCCGCCGGCGCTGTGGGAGCGCGCGAACATCGACGGCGAGCTCTGGGCCGTGCCGCTCGACTTCCACGCGTTCCTGCTGTTCTTCGACCGGGGGCTCGCCGACCAGGCCGGCCTGCTCGGGTCCGACGGGAAGCTCGTCGGGGTGGACTCCCCGGAGGGCTTCGTCGAGGCCGGGCGCGCGATGGCCGAGGTCACCGGGTACGCCGGCGTCGGCTACGGGTACACCGGTGACGGCGCGCAGATGTCCCGCATGCTGTGGGGCCTGTACGCGCAGACCGGCTCGGAGGTCGTGCTGAACCCCGGCGAGAAGGCCGAGGTCGACCGCGACGCGATGGTCGAGGTCGTCAGCTGGGTGCAGTCCTGGCTCGACGACACCGTCGCCATCGCCAACAGCGACTACCCCTCGGCGGTGGCGAACTTCTCCACCGGCCGCGTGGGCATGTGCTTCAACGGCAACTGGGAGCTGCAGTCGTTCCTGACGGCCGGGGTCGACGTCGACGCGATGCCGATGCCGACGATCTTCGGGCAGCCCGCCACGTACGGCGACTCGCACGTGTTCGTCCTGCCGCACCAGGTCAACGTCGACCCGGAGCGGCGCGAGGCGGCGTACGCCACCGTCGCGGCGATGCTGCAGAAGTCGCTCCTGTGGTCCGACGGCGGGCACATTCCCGCCAACCGCGAGGTCACCGAGTCCGCTGAGTACAAGGAGAAGGTGCCGCAGTCGCACTACGCGGAGGCCAGCGAGCAGGCGGTGTTCGACCCGCAGGCGTGGTTCACCGGCTCCGGCTCCGACTTCCAGGCGCGCGTCGGGGAGGCGCTCCAGGGCGCCTGGCTCGACAAGTCGTCTCCCGAGGAGGCCGTCGACCGGTTGATCGCCGCGCTCGACAACGCCCTCCAGACCAAGCCGCCGGCGTGACGGAGGGATCGCAGCCATGAGCACTGTCACCACACCGTCCCAGTCCCAGGCGACATCCGTCCCGCCGCGGGACCCCGGCCTGCCGGGCCGCTCCCGCCGCGGCCGCAGCCGCCGCGAGGGCAACGGCTGGGCGTTCGTCATCCCGTTCCTCGTCGTCGCCGTGCTGTTCCTGGTCGTGCCGACGCTCTGGGGGCTCGGGCTGAGCTTCACCGAGCAGTCCCTCATGGGCAACGGCGGCTGGGTCGGCCTCGACAACTACGCCGAGGCCTTCAGCGACGCGACCATGTGGTCCACCCTGGGCCACACGCTCGCGTTCACCCTGATGAGCACCGTCCCGCTCGTGCTGGTCGCGCTCGTCATGGCCCTGCTCGTCTACACCGGCCTGCCCGGGCAGTGGGCGTGGCGCCTGGCGTTCTTCGCGCCGTACATGCTCCCCGTGGCCGTCGTCGTGCAGATCTTCGTCTGGCTGTACCAGCCCGAGATCGGCTTCTTCAACTACTGGCTCGACCGGTTCGGCCTCGAGAAGGTCGGCTGGCTGACGGACCAGAACGTCGCCATGTGGTCGATGGTCCTCATGACCGTGTGGTGGACCGTGGGGTTCAACTTCCTGCTCTACCTGTCGGCCATGCAGGCGATCCCCGACGAGATGTACGAGGCCGCCGCGCTGGACGGAGCGGGCGCCTGGCGCCGGCTGTTCTCGATCACGCTGCCGCAGCTGAGCGGCACCACGGTGCTGATCACGGTGCTGCAGGTCCTGGCGTCGCTCAAGATCTTCGACCAGATGTTCATCGCCTTCAACGGCGGGAGCGGGCCGGGCGGCGTGACGAGACCGATCCTGCAGTACATCTACGACACCGGGTTCACCGGCTACCGGATGGGCTACGCGTCGGCCATGTCCTACATCTACTTCGCGATCATCATCCTGGTCGCCGTGCTGTTCCAGGTGATGACCACCGCTCGCCGGAAGGAGCAGCGCCGTGGCCGTTGACACCGTCGAGGCCCCCGTCGGGGTCCGTCGCGCCTACTCCGAGCGTCGCGCGGAGAACCGCCGCACCCGCGGGCTCGTGCTCGGTCGCAGCAAGACCGCGACCGTGCTCTCGATCATCCTGCTGGTGATCATGGCGATCACGTGGCTGCTGCCCCTGCTGTGGGCGGTGGACACGTCGTTCAAGACCGAGGCCCAGGCCCAGTCGGTGCCGCTGCAGTGGTTCCCCGACGGCGGCTTCACGCTGGAGAACTACCGCCTCGTCTTCGAGCGCGGCGAGGTGCCGCGCTGGATGGCCAACACCCTGCTGATCGCCGGCTCGGTGACGATCCTGACCGTCGCCGTCTGCGCGCTCGCCGGGTACGGGTTCGCCCGCACCAAGTTCCGCGGCAAGAACCTGCTGTTCGCGGCGACGATCGCGCTCATCGCGGTGCCCGGCCAGATCCTCATCGTCCCGCTGTTCCGGCAGATGGACGCGATCGGGGCGGTCGACACCTACCAGGGCGTGATCCTGCCGCAGCTCGTCGCGCCGGTGATGGTCTACATCTTCGCGAAGTTCTTCGCGGAGGTCCCGCAGGAGATCGAGGACGCGGCGCGGGTGGACGGGGCGGGGCACTGGCGGACCTTCTGGTCCATCGTGCTGCCGATCTCCCGGCCCATCGTGTCGGCGGTCGCGATCTTCGTGTTCATCGGCGCCTGGAACAACTTCCTGTGGCCGTTCATCGTCACCAACAACCCCGACCTCATGACGCTGCCGGTCGGCCTGTCGACGGTGAAGAACGCGTACGGCACCATCTACGCGCAGACCATGGCGTCGGCCGTGATCGCCGCGCTGCCGCTGATCCTGCTGTTCATGCTGTTCCAGCGGCAGATCGTCAAGGCGGTCGCGACGACCGGCCTCGGAGGGCGCTGAGGGGCATCCCTCGTACGGGGCGCCGTACCGCCGGCTCTACGCTGGCGGTGCGGCGCCCGGGACGTCCGGCGCGCGCTCGACGACGCACGGCAGGCCTTCGGGCGGGAGGAGGCGGCGGTGGCCGGGAAACGGCGCGGCGCGGGCGTGACCATGCACGACGTCGCGGCGATGGCGGGGGTCTCCATCAAGACCGTCTCCAACGTCATCAACGGCTACCCCTACATCCGCCCGGAGACCAAGGAGCGGGTCGAGCACGCCATCGCCGAGCTCGGCTACCGGGTGAACATCTCCGCCCGCAACCTCCGCCAGGGCCGCACCGGGATGATCGGGCTCGCGGTGCCGGAGCTGAGCCTGCCGTACTTCGCGGAGCTCGCCGACTCCGTGATCCGGGCCGCCGAGCCGCACGGGCTCATCGTGCTGATCGAGCAGACGAACGCGAGCCGCGAGCGCGAGCTCGAGGTGCTCACCAGCCAGCGCCGGCGGCTGACCGACGGGCTGATCTTCTCCCCGCTGGCGCTCGGCACCGAGGACCGCGCGCACTTCGCCGTCGACTACCCGATCGTCCTGCTGGGCGAGCGCATCTTCGGCGGGCCCGCGGACCACGTGACGATGAGCAACGTCGAGGCGGCGCGGGCCGCCACCCAGCACCTGATCGACTCCGGCCGCCGGCGGATCGCCGTGATCGGCGCGCACGAGGGCGAGACCGTCGGGTCCGCCGCCCTGCGCGTGCGCGGCTACGAGCAGGCGCTCGCGGACGCGGGGCTGCCCCTGGACCCCGCGCTGGTCGCCGAGGCCGGCCTCTGGCACCGGGCGACCGGCGCCGAGGCGATGGACCGGCTGCTGGACGCGGGCACGCCCTTCGACGCGGTGTTCGCCCTGAACGACGCCCTGGCGATCGGCGCCCTGCACGTGCTGCACGCGCGCGGCGTCTCGGTGCCCGACGAGGTCGCCGTGATCGGGTTCGACGACATCGAGGACGCCGCGTACGCCTCGCCGCCGCTGTCCTCCGTGGCGCCGGGGCGCGAGGAGATCGCGCGCACCGCCATCGAGCTGCTGCTCGCGCGCGTCGCCGGCACGGCCCCCGCCGAGCACGTCGAGGTGGTCACGGACTTCGAGGTCGTGGTGCGGGAGTCCACCGCCGGGGCCGGCGCGGGCGCCGGTGCGGGGCGGGCGTCGTCGGCGGCGGAGAGCCGGCTGCTGGCCTGACCGCGGGGCGGGGATCGCGCGGAGCCCCGGCCGGGAATCGCGGGACGTGGTTGACGGTTCAACCACCCGTGACGCACGATCGAGGCGTCCGCGACCCGGGAGGACCCGCCATGACCGCCGTGCAGCTCGGCCTGGACACCTTCGGCGACGTGCCGGCGGACGACGCCGGCCGCGTGCTCACCCACCCCGAGGCCATCCGCCAGGTGCTCGACGAGGCGGTGCTCGCCGACCAGACCGGCGTCGACGTCATCGCGCTGGGGGAGCACCACCGCCCTGAGTACTCGATCTCGTCCCCGGAGACCGTGCTGGCCGGCATCGCCACCCGCACCTCCCGCATCACGCTGGCCTCCGGCGTCACGGTGCTCAGCTCCGACGACCCCGTGCGGGTGTTCCAGCGGTTCGCGACCGTGGACGCGCTGTCGCAGGGCCGCGCGCAGGTGATCCTGGGCCGGGGGTCGTTCACCGAGTCGTTCCCGCTGTTCGGGTACGACCTGGCCGACTACGACGTGCTGTTCGAGGAGAAGATCGACCTGTTCGCGCGCCTGCTGCGCGAGGAGCCCGTCACCTGGACCGGCACCACCCGCCCGGCGCTCGACGCAGCGGACGTGTTCCCGAAGACCGCGGGCGGCCTGGACACCTGGGTCGGCGTCGGCGGCTCCCCGCAGTCCGTGGTCCGGGCGGCGCGGTACGGGATGCCGCTCATGCTCGCGATCATCGGTGGCGAGCCCGAGCGGTTCCGCCCGTACGTCGACCTGTACCGGCGGGCCACGCAGCAGCTCGAGACGCCGACGGGCCCGGTCGGCATGCACTCGCCGGGGTTCGTCGCGGAGACCGACGAGCAGGCGCGCGAGATCTTCTTCCCCACCTACAAGCAGATGCGCGACACCATCGGGGCGCTGCGCGGGTGGCCGCCGCTGCGCCGCGCGGAGTTCGACCACGAGGTCGAGCACGGGTCGCTCTACCTCGGGTCGCCGGAGACGGTCGCGCGGAAGATCGCCCGGTCGGTGCGGGCGCTCGACGTCAGCCGGTTCGACCTCATCTACACCGCCGGCCGCCAGCCGAGCAGCGCCCGGATGCGGTCGGTCGAGCTGTTCGGCACGCGGGTCGCCCCGATGGTCCGCGACCTGCTGGCGGACGACGCCGGGGCCGCCGCGTGACCCCGGTGCGCACCCTCGGCATCCTGGGCGCCGGCAAGCTCGGCACCGTGCTCGCCCGGCTCGCCGTGGCGGCCGGGTACGAGGTGCTGGTCGCGGGCTCCGGGCACCCGGACCGGATCCGGCTGATCGTCGAGGTGCTGGTGCCCGGGGCCGTCGCCACCACCGCGGCCGACGTCGCCGAGCGCGCGGACCTCGTGGTGCTCGCCCTGCCCCTGGGCCGGCTCGGGGAGGTCCCCGCCGGGCCGCTCGCCGGGAAGGTGGTGGCCGACGCCATGAACTACTGGTGGGAGGCCGACGGCGAGCGCCCCGACCTCGCGGACCCGGCCGTCGCCACGAGCGCGCTGGTCGCCGGGGCGCTGCCGGGCGCCCGGGTCGTGAAGGCGTTCAACCACATGGGCTACCACGACCTCGACGAGGGGCCGCGCCCGGCGGGAGCGCCCGACCGGCGGGCGATCGCGGTCGCCGGGGACGACGACGCGGCGGTCGCGCTGGTGTCCGCGGTCGTCGACCGCCTCGGGTTCGACGCGGTGCCCGCCGGGTCGCTGGCCGACAGCGTCGGCCTGCAGCCGCACGCCGAGGCGTTCGGGGCGAACGAGGACGCCGCGACGCTCCGGGCGATGATCGACCGGTTCCCGGCCTCGGACCGCGGCCGCGTGGTCGCCGAGGCCCGCGCGGCGGCGAGCACCGGAGCCCGCTGATCCGCGCGACGGGACGCGGAGGACCGGTGCGCGGTCAGGCCCGCGCGTCGATCGCGTCCAGCCGGCGGTCGACCACCAGGCCCGTCAGCAGCAGCGCCACGGCGACCGCGCCCAGCGGCAGCAGCGCCGTGACGTGCCACCCCACGAAGGCGACGGCGCCGAGCGTCACGAGCACCGCCAGGGACGTGCCGGGGGAGCTGGGCGGGGCCAGCAGCAGGAACCGCCAGGTCCGGCCGAACGACTCGTCGTAGCGGCGCACCACCGGCAGGAACCAGGCGCCGAGCACGAGCACCGCCGCGCCGAGCAGCAGCACCCCGGCGGCCGCGACGGCGGCCGCGCCGGTCGCCCCGGGGCCGCCTGCCCCGGGACCGCCGGCCCCGGCCAGCACCGGCAGCGCCAGCACGTCCGCGACCAGCGCCACCCCGGCGACCAGCAGCGGGGCACCCAGCCGGTTGACCCGCCGGAACCCGCCGCGGTACCCCGACCAGAACGCGCGCCAGGTCGAGGCGGGCGGGTCCCCGGCGGTGGACGCGGCGAGCGCGCCCTGCGCGGCGGCGAGCGCCGGCAGCACCCCGAGCAGCACGCCGCCCAGGAGCGTGCCGGCCAGCGCGAGCACGTTCACGGCGACCACGCGCACCGCGCCCCGCAGCCAGCGCATCACCGCGCCGGCCCAGCCGGGGACGTCCTCGCCGCCGTCGTGGACGGTCACGCGGGCCGGGACGGTGGCGGTCATCGCGCGTGCTCCGCGCCCTCGACGCGGGTCGCGACCGTGACCACGCCCCGGTCCAGCACCGCGCAGGACAGGGCGGGCCGGTCGCGCACGGCGTCCCACGACGGGAAGGCCACCGCCTCGGCCCGGCTGCCGTCCGCGCGGTGCCACGTGAACCGGCCGGCGCCGCGGGCGACGACCCCCCGCAGCCGGTCGGCCGTGACGGCCCGCCGGGCGCTGGACGCGAGCCCGGACGGGCGGTCGAAGGTCACGGCCTCCCACGTCCCGGCGAGCGCGGTCCCGTCCGCCGGCCACGCGGCCGCGCCGGCGTCCTCCCGGGCGCCCGCCCACGGCTGCGGCGACACCAGCGGCCAGCCGTCGGCGGTCCAGACCAGGCGCCGGACCTGCACCGCGTGCTGCGTGGGGTCGTCGGCGTCCCGCACGTGGTGCACCAGCAGGTGCCGCACGCCGCCGGGCTCGCCGGGCGCCGGCTCCGTGAGCACCGAGGCGTGGCCGGGTGCCAGCAGGCCGGGACCGCCGGTGAGCCGGTGCCCGCCGAGCACCGCCGTCCCGACGGCCGCCGGGTCGCCCTCGAGGTCCGTCAGCGCGCGCCCGGCGGCGTCCCGGAACGGGCCGGTGACCCGGTCCCCGACGCCGACCCGCAGGTGGTAGCTGTCGAACAGCGAGTCGTACGACACGAGCAGCGCGTAGCCGCCGCCGGGCCGGGGCAGCACGAACGCGCCCTCCACCGCCCCGTCGACGCTGCGCGGCCGCACCGCCAGCAGCGTGCCCGGCCCGGCGGTGGGGCCGGTCCCGGCGCCGGCGACGAACCCCGTCGCGGGGTCGAGCTCCAGGGCGTGGATGCCGCCGAAGAACGACCCGTAGACCAGCCAGTGCCGGCCCGCGGCGTCGACCACCGCGTTCGCGTCGATGGCGTTCGGGCCGTCGGTCTCGTGCCGGCTCGTGACGACGAGCCCGCGATCCCGCCACGGCCCGGCGGGGCGCGGTGCCGTCGCCAGCCCGATGGCCGAGGTCCGCGAGCCGAACGTCGAGGCGGAGTAGTACATCCGCCAGCGCGCGTCGCCGGGCACGGCCACGGTGTCCGGCACCCGCACGACGTCGGGCGCCCACAGCCCCTCGGCGCCGCTCCACGCGGCCGCGGCGGCGGGCACCCCGTCGAGCGCCCAGCCGTGGAACTCCCACGTCGCCAGGTCGGTCGAGCGGCGGACCTGCACGCCGCCGCGAGGCAGCGGGCCGTCGCCGTACGCGTCGGTCGAGAACAGCCAGTACGTGCCGTCGTCCCGGATCGCGGTGGGGTCGTGCGCGTGCCGGCCGCCCCAGGCCGAGGTGTCGGGGCCGGCGGCCGGGGCCGTGGCCGTCATCCCTTGGCCCCCGTCAGCGCGACCGACTCGATGATCTGCCGCTGGAAGATGAGGAACACCACGAGCAGCGGCACCAGCGCCAGGAACGACGCCGCCATGATCAGCGGGTAGTCGCGCTGCGTGGCGTACTCGACGTTGAGGTTCGCGATCACCACCTGCAGCGTCTGCTTCGACTCCGTGTTCAGGTACAGGATCGGGCCGAGGTAGTCGTTCCAGATGGTCATGAACCAGAGGATGAACTGCGCCGCGACGGCCGGCCGGATCAGCGGGAAGATCATCCGCCCGAAGATCTGCAGGTACGAGGCGCCGTCGATCTTCGCGGCCTCGACCATCGAGTCCGGGACGCTCGACAGGTACTGCCGCAGGAAGAAGATCATCACGATGTTCCCGAACAGCAGCGGCACGATCAGCGGGAGCAGGGTGTCGACCCAGCCGATCTTCGAGAACATGACGAACTGCGGGATCATCAGCGTCGGGTAGGGGATCATCAGGCCCGTCAGCAGGGCGATGAAGATCGCGTTCTTCGCGGGCAGCCGCATCTTCGCCAGCGCGAACGCCGCCAGCGACGACGTCACGGACCCGACGACGGTGACGGTCCCGGCCACGACCACGCTGTTGCGGAAGCCGGACAGGATCGGCGTCTCGGTCCAGATGCGGGTGAACGTGTCCCACTGCGGCGGGTCGGGGATCCAGACCGGCGGCAGCGCGAACACCTCGCCCTTGGTCTTCAGCGCGGTGGTCGCCATCCACAGCAGCGGCGCGAGCATCACGACGGCGCCGAGCGCGAGCACGACGAACAGCACGGTGTTCACGACGCGGTTCTGCGCGGAGGTGCTCAGGGGGGTCTTGCGACTCATGGTGGCTCGGTGCCCCTTCAGTCGATGCTGAACGCGTTGCGCCGGTTCAGGCGGAACTGGACGACGGTGACGACGAGGACGATCAGCCCGAGCACGACGGACATCGCCGTGGCGTAGCCCATCTGCTGGTACTTGAACGCCTGCCGGACGATGTAGTAGACGATCGACGCGGAGCTGAACTCGGGCCCGCCGGTCGGCGTCATGATGTTGATCTCGGTGAAGATCTGGGACCCGGCGATGATGTTCGTGACGACCAGGAAGAACGTCACGGGCCGCACCATCGGCAGGGTGATGGACCGGAACCGGTGGTACCCGTTCGCGCCGTCCAGCGACGCCGCCTCGTAGAGCGACCGGGGCACGGACTGGATGGCCGCGAGGTACAGCAGCATCGAGTACCCGAGGCCCTTCCAGACCGCGAGGATGATGATCGCCGGCTTCACCGTGGCGGTGTCCTGCAGCCAGTTCGGGCCCTCGATCCCGAACCACGCGAGCACCTGGTTCACGAGGCCGAAGTCGCCGTTGTAGGCGAACTGCCAGACGATCGCGATGGCGGCGAGCGACGAGATGACCGGCACGTAGTAGATGGTCCGGAACGCGGTCTGGCCGGGGATCTTCCGGTTCAGCGCGATGGCCAGGAGCAGCGCCAGCACCAGCCCGACCGGGATGCCGATCATGTAGAACGCGGTGTTCCACAGCGTCTGGCGGAAGTAGGGGTCGCTCAGCAGGCGCGTGTAGTTCTCGAGGCCGATGAACCGGGGTGCGGTCAGGCCGTTCCACTGCGTCAGGGAGGCGTACAGGGCGTACAGCAGCGGGTAGAGCGTGAAGACGAGGAACCCGAGCACGGGCGCGGCGATGAACGCGGCGGCCCAGCGGTGCTCGGTGCGGTGCAGGCGGCGCATGGCCTGGCGCGCCTGCCGGTCCGGCGTGGTGCGTCCGGCCCGCCGGGTGCCGTGGGCGTCCGGCGGGGACGGGACGAGCCCGGCAGCGGGCGCTGCGGGGACGGGGGTGGGTTCAGCGGTGGTCCGTGACATCCCGGTGCTCCTTCGCGGGTGACCCCCCGTCCGCCCGGGCGCGGCGTCGGCGCCCGGGCGGGACGGGGGAACGGTGGTGCAGGGAGGTCAGGCCCCGCCGCCCGCCATCTCGGCGTTCGTGTTGGACTCGTCGAGCAGCGCCTGCATCGTCGGCTGCACCTCCGCGAGGTACTCCGCGGCCGTCTTCTCGCCGTCGAGCACCGGCTGGATGTTCACCCAGAGCTCGTCGTACCACTGGGCCCCGTAGGTGAACGACGCGGGCATCGCGCGGCCGTAGTCCTGCACGATGTCGAGGAACTCCTGCCGGTTGGCGGGCTCGGCGTCGGGGGCGGCGGCCCACTCCTGGGCCATGTCGATCAGGTTCGGCACCTGGACGTTCGCGTCGACGAGCGTCTGCTGGGCGTCCACGTCGGTGGACAGGTAGGTGGCGAGCTGGACCGCGGCCTCCGGGTTCGACGTCGTGTTCGACACGCCGATGCCGAGGCTGCCGACCCAGGTCGCGGACTCGCCGGTCGAGCCGGCGGGCCAGGGGATCAGGTCGTACTCGAAGTCCAGGTCGTTGTAGACGCTCACGTCCCACGGCCCGACGGGGAAGAAGCCGATCTCGCCGGCCATCCACCGCTGGTACGTGTCGAGCGTGGCCGCCTCGGACGCGGACGGGGTGACGCCGTCCACGAGGGTCAGGTCGGCGAAGTACTGCAGCGCCTCGGCGAACTCGGGGGTGTCGACGGTGACCTCGGTGCGGTCCTCGTTGGTCCAGTCGCCGCCGTTGCTCCACACCATCGACTGCAGGTTCCACTGGACGTTCAGGCCGGTGCCCCACTGGTCGAGCGCGCCGTCGCCGTCGGTGTCCGCGGTGAGCTGCTTCGCGATGTCGCGGAACTGCTCGAACGTCAGCGGGACGTCGGGGTCCGGCAGCGGGATGCCGTTGGCCTCGAGCATCGTCTTGTTGTAGCCGAACGCGAACGGGCCGACGTCCTTGGGCAGGCCGTAGAGCGCGCCGTCGGGGGTGCCCTGCAGCGTGCCGTCGAACCGGTAGGAGTCGACGCCGTAGGGCCAGATGTTGTCGAGGTCCACGCCGGCGTCCTCGACCTGCTGGGTGATGTCCATCAGGACGCCCGAGGCGACGTAGGACTGCAGGTTCGCCTGCTCGATGTAGAACACGTCGGGGACCTTGTTGCCCGACACCGCGGCCTGGAGCTTCGTGGCGTACTGGTCGACGTCGGTGACGGTCATCTCGACCTCGACGCCGGTGTCCTCGGTGAACTTGTCGATCGCCGCCTGGTAGGCCGCCTTCTCGTCGGCGCCGCCGCGGAACATGAACGTGAGCGTGTCGTCGCCGCCGTCCTCGCCCCCGCCGCCGCCCGAGCCGCACGCGGTCAGGGCCAGCGCCCCGGCGAGCACGACGGCCGCCGCCCGGATCCTCTTGGTGGTCATTGCGCCTGTGCCTCCACTCGTGGACCGAGGTCGGGCGCGTCGCGGCGCGGCGGGTCCCGGGCAGCCGTCATCGGCTGCCGGACCGGGCGGGTCGGCGCTGACCTCGTGTTCTACATCGTTGAACTACAACGTTGGAGAGATTGGCACGGCGAGCCTCTCGCGGTCAAGCAACGGTTCGGTCACGAGATCGCGGCGGGCGTGCGCGGGGCCGCGGGTGTTGACTGCGGCGAGGAGCGCTGGGCAGGATGGCTGTACAACGATGTAGACCGCCGCAGCGACGTTGCTGGGCGCCCGGGCACCCCGCCCCACGCTCCCCGCTCCGCCACCCGTCGGCACCCGCGAGGAGAACCATGACCACCGTCACCCTGACCATCGACCCGGCGTTCCGCGTGGGGCCGGTCCGCCGCGGCACGTTCGGCGCCTTCGTCGAGCACCTCGGCCGCTGCGTGTACACCGGCATCCACGACCCGGAGCACCCCTCGGCGGACGCCGACGGGTTCCGCGGGGACGTCATCGAGCTGACCCGCGAGCTCGGCGTGTCCACCGTCCGCTACCCCGGCGGCAACTTCGTGTCCGGCTACCGGTGGGAGGACGGCGTGGGCCCGCGCGACCAGCGGCCCCGCCGGCTCGACCTCGCGTGGCACTCCACGGAGCCGAACCAGGTGGGCGTCGACGAGTTCATGCGCTGGACGAAGGCGTCGGGCACCGAGGCGATGATGGCGGTGAACCTCGGCACCCGCGGCGTGCAGGAGGCCCTCGACCTGCTGGAGTACTGCAACGTCGCGGGCGGCACCGCGCTGTCGGACCAGCGCCGCGCGAACGGCGCGGCGGACCCCTACGGCATCCGCATCTGGTGCCTGGGCAACGAGATGGACGGCCCCTGGCAGATCGGCCACAAGACGGCGCACGAGTACGGCCGGCTCGCCGCCGAGACCGCGCGCGCCATGCGGATGATCGACCCCGACCTGACCCTCGTTGCGTGCGGCTCGTCCGGCGTGCCGATCCCGACGTTCGGGCAGTGGGAGCAGACCGTGCTCTCGGAGACCTACGAGCACGTCGACATGATCTCGGCCCACGCGTACTACGCGGAGGAGGACGGGGACCTCGGCTCGTTCCTGGCGTCCGCGGTCGACATGGACCACTTCATCGACTCCGTGGCGGCGGTCGCGGACGGGGTGCGGGCGCACAAGAAGGTCGCCAAGCGGATCAACATCTCGTTCGACGAGTGGAACGTCTGGTACCAGAAGCGGGCCGAGTCCGTCCCGCCGAGCGGGGACGACTGGCCCGTGGCGCCGGTGCTGCTGGAGGACAAGTACAACGTCGCGGACGCCGTCGTGGTGGGCAACCTGCTGATCTCGCTGCTCCGGCACACCGACCGCGTGCAGTCGGCGAGCCTCGCCCAGCTGGTCAACGTGATCGCCCCGATCATGACCGAGCCCGGCGGCCGGGTCTGGCGGCAGACGACCTTCCACCCGTTCGCGCAGGCGTCGAAGTACGCCACGGGCGAGGTGCTGCAGGTCGCCGTCGAGGCCCCGACCTACGAGACGGCGAAGTTCGGCGACGCGCCGCTCGTCGACGCCGTGGCCACCCGGGACCCGGAGACCGGCGCCGTCGCGCTGTTCGCCGTCAACCGCTCCACGACCGAGACGGTCACCCTCGAGGTCGACACCCGGTCGATCCCCGGCCTGCGCGTGCTCGAGGCCACGACCCTGTCGAACCCCGACCACCAGTGGGTCGCCACGGCCGACGACGACACCTCGGTGCTGCCGCGGACCAACGACACCGCGGGCATCGACGGCGGCCGGCTCACCATCCAGGTCCCGCCGGTGTCCTGGAACGTCGTGCGGCTCGGTGCCTGAGACCGCGACCGCGGCGCCGGCGGGAGCGGCGGGAGCCCCCGCACCCCGCCGGCGCCGCACCGTGGCGGTGGCCACCGGGCTGGCGGTGGCGGTCGCCGCGGCCGGGGGCGCCGCGCTCGCGGCCACCCGCGACCCCGCCCCCGCCGCGGTGGCGCTCCCGGCCGGCGGCGACGCGACCGTGCACGACCCGGCGCTGGTCGTCGGGGAGGGCGACGACCCCTGGTACGTGTACTCCACCGGGGACGCGCGCACCGGCGCCGGCGCGGTGCAGGTGCGCCGGTCGACCGACGCGGGCGCCACCTGGGAGTACGCCGGCACGGCGTGGGGCCCGTCCGACGCGCCCCGGTGGGCGCAGGAGGCCGTGCCGGGGGTCACGAGCTACTGGGCGCCCGAGCTCTACCAGCACGACGGCACCTGGTACCTCTACTACGCCGCGTCGACGTTCGGGTCGAACCGCTCCGTGATCGGCCTGCGGACCAGCCCCACCCTCGACCCGGACGACCCGGACTACGCCTGGACGGACCGCGGCGAGGTGTGGGCCTCGGAGCCCAGCGACGACTACAACGCGATCGACCCCGGCATCGTCGAGGACGCCGACGGCACGCCGTGGATGGTCTTCGGCTCCTACTGGTCCGGCGTCCAGGTCGTGGAGCTGGCGTGGCCCGACGGGCTCCCGGTCGCCGGCGCCGAGCCGGTCCCGCTGGCGAGCCGGCTGTCCGCGCCGCACGCGGTCGAGGCGCCGTTCGTCGTGCCGCACGACGGCTGGTACTACCTGCTGGTCTCGCAGGACACCTGCTGCCAGGGGACGGACTCGACGTACCGGATCGCCGTCGGCCGGTCGCGGGAGGTCACCGGCCCCTACGTGACGCGCGACGGCACGGACCTGCTGCTCGACGGCGGCGACGTGCTGCTGAGCTCCACCGGCGACATGGTGGGGCCCGGCGGGCAGTCGGTGTCCCGCGGGGTCCTCGGGTTCCACTTCTACGACGCCGCGACCGGCGGGACGCCCACGCTCGGGCTGCGGGAGATCGCGTGGGACGACGAGGGCTGGCCGGTGCTGACGACGGCCGAGGAACAGGCGGGCTGACCGGTCCGTCCTGCGCTCAGAGCGCCTGGTGCAGCACCAGGTCGTGGTGGACCTGGTCGCCGACCGTGAACCGGCGCTCGCCGACCTCGGCGAACCCGGACCGCCGGTAGAACGCCTGCGCCCGGGCGTTCTCCCCGTTGACGCCGAGCCACACGCCGGCCGCCCCGCGGGACCGCGCCGCGTCGAGGCTGGCGGCCATGAGCGCCCGCGCGACGCCCGCGCCGTGCCGGCCGGGCAGCACGTAGCACTTGCTGAGCTCGACCGTCGGCCGCAGCGGCACGACCGCCGCGACGTCCGGGTCGTACGGCTCGCCCGCGACCAGCATCGTGTAGCCCGTCAGGGCGCCGTCCTCGTCCGCCACCAGCAGGTCCCGGGCCGGGTCGGCCAGGTAGCCCGCGAACGACGCCGGGGTCAGGTGCGCCGCGATGAAGGCGGCGTGGTCCTCGGGCGTGGACGACGGCGGGCAGGCGAGCGGGAACGTCACCGCGGCGAGCGCGGCCAGGGCGTCCGCCTCGTCGGCCCGCGCGCGCCGGACGACCGCCGCGACCGTGTCGGTCCGAGGCGTCCCCGTCACTGCCCGCCCCAGCGGGACCGGATCGCGCGCCGGGCGGTGCGGAACACCAGCCCGACCACCCAGGCGGACCCCGCGATGGTCGCCGCGTCGACGCCCCGCCGGGTGGCGTTGCGGCGCCCGCGGAACTCGCGCACGGGCCACCCCACCTCGGCGGCGTGCTTCCGGAGCCGGCCGTCGGGGTTGATCGCGCACGGGAACCCGACCTCGGACAGGATCGGGACGTCGTTCGTGGAGTCGCCGTACGCGAACGACCGCGACAGGTCGATGCCCTCGCGCTCCGCGACGACGCGGACCGCCTCGGCCTTCGCCTTCCCGTGCAGCAGGTCCCCGACCAGGCGTCCGGTGTAGAACCCGTCCTTGTGCTCCGCGACGGTGCCCACCGCTCCGGTCGCGCCGAGCCGGCGCGCGATGATCTCCGCGATCTCGACCGGGGTCGCCGTCACCAGCCACACCTCGTGGCCCGCGCGCAGGTGCTGGTCGAGCAGCCGCTGCGTGCCCGGGAAGATGCGCAGCGACAGGACCTCGTCGTAGATGTCCTCCGCGATGGCCACGACCTCGGCGACCGACCGCCCGTGCATGATCTCCAGCGCCCGCTGGCGGACCTCGTCGATCTGCTCGCGGTTCTCGCCGAACGCGAGGTACCGGAACTGGTGCACCGCGAACCGCAGGATGTCGCCCCGCTGGAAGAAGGCCCGCCGGTAGAGCCCCACGGCGAGGTGGAACGAGCTCGCCCCTCGGATGATGGTGTTGTCCACGTCGAAGAAGGCGGCCACCCGGCCCGGCTGCACGGCGGCGCCGGTCACGGGCTCGGTGGGCTCGGGCACCCGGCCACTGTAGCCAGATGCCTAGGCTCGTGCCGTGCCGACCACCAGCGACGCCCCCGCCCCCGCCGACCGCCCGCCGCGCGTCGTCCTGTACGGCCGCGCGGGCTGCCACCTGTGCGCCGACGCGCGTGCCGTGGTCGCCGACGTGTGCGCCGCGACGGGCGACTCGTGGGCCGAGGTCGACGTCGACGCGGGCGGCCGCACGCCCGACGGGCGCACCCTCGCGGACGCCTACGGCGAGCTCGTCCCGGTCGTGGAGGTCGACGGCGCGCGGGTCGGCTACTGGCAGATCGACGCCGCCCGCGTGCGGGACGCCCTCGCCGCGGGACCGACGGCCTAGTCTGTTCCTCGTGCGAGCCCTGCCGCCGACCACCGTCGCCCGCCTGCCGGGATACCTGCGCTCCCTCGGCGGGCTCGCCTCCGAGGGCGTGACCACGACGTCCTCCGACCAGCTCGCGGACCTCGTCGGCGCGTCGCCGGCGCAGCTCCGCAAGGACCTGTCCTACCTGGGTGCGGGCGGCCGGCGCGGCGTCGGCTACGAGGTCGACCACCTGCGCAAGCAGATCGCCCAGGCGCTCGGCATGGCCGAGGAGCGGCAGCTCGTCATCGTCGGCATCGGCAACCTCGGGCACGCGCTGGCGACGTACTCCGGGTTCGCGGACCGCGGGTTCGTGCTGGTCGGCCTGTTCGACGCCGACCCCTCGCTGGTCGGCACGACCGTCGCCGGTCACGTCGTGGAGCACGTCGACCGCCTGGAGGAGGTCGTGGAGGAGGTCGGGGCGAGCATCGCGATCGTCGCCACCCCCGCGTCCGCCGCGCAGGGCACCACCGACCGGCTGGTCGCGGCCGGCGTGACGGGCATCCTCAACTTCGCGCCCCGCACCGTCCGGGTCCCGGACGGCGTGGACGTCCGCGAGGTCGACCTGGGCTCCGAGCTGCAGATCCTCGGCTTCCACGCCCGCCGACGCTCCGCCCAGCCGGCACCGGAGCCGTCGCGGGAGCCGGAGCCGGAGCTCGCGCCGGAGCCCGTCGCCGCGGTCGACTGACCCGGACCGCCCGGCCGACTGGACCGCCCGGCCGACTGAACCGCCCGGCCGACTGGACCCCCCGGCCGACTGGACCCCCCGGCCGCCGAGGTCGTCACATCCGCACGAGGTCGTCCCGCAGGACTGACGACCTCGTGCCGTCCTGACGACCTCGCGGGGGGGCGGGGGGTGGATTGCCGGCCCCGGACGCGAGGAGGGCCCGATCGCGGCAGGGGGTGCGCGATCGGGCCCTCGTCGGGGGCGCCCCCGGTGCCGGGGGCGCGGCAGGCTCAGGCCTGCTTGATGGCCGAGATCTCGAGCGAGACGACGACCTTGTCGGAGACCAGGACGCCGCCGGTCTCGAGGGCCGCGTTCCACGTGATGCCGAAGTCCTTGCGGGAGATCGTCGTGGAGGCGGAGAAGCCGGCGCGCTGGTTGCCGAACGGGTCGGTGGCCGAGCCGCCGAACTCGGTGGCCAGGTCGACGGACTTGGTGACGCCGTTGATGGTGAGGTCACCGGTGACGACGTAGTCCTCGCCGTCCGCGCGGACGGCGGTCGAGGCGAAGGTCCACTCGCCGAACTTCTCCAGGTCGAAGAAGTCGGCCGACTTCAGGTGGCCGTCGCGGCCCGCGTCGCCGGTGCTGATGGTCGACGGGTCCAGGGCGGCGGTCACGCCGGACAGCGCCAGGTCGTCGGCGACGGTGATGGTGCCGGAGGTCACCGCGACGGTGCCGCGGACCTTGGAGATGCCCGCGTGGCGGACCGTGAAGGACGCCTCGGTGTGGGAGGGGTCGATCGTCCAGGTGCCGGCGGTCAGGGCGGTGGGGAGCGTCGTGGTCGACATGGTGCCTCCTGCTAGATGGTTGAAGCATCAACTGCTGATAGTTGAGATTTCTACTACAGTGCGAGGCGGAGCGCAAGAGGTGGGACCATCGGCGGACGAGATCGCACCTGCGCCTGAGGGGAGGACGGCGATGGTCGCCACGACGACCGAGGAGGTCCGCTGGCTCTCGGCGGACGAGCAGCGGGCCTGGCGCGCGTACCGCGACGGGACGGCCCGGCTGCTCGACGTGCTCGCGCACGAGCTGGAGCAGGACTCCGGCCTGTCGCTGGGCGAGTACGAGGTGCTGGTGCGCCTGTCCGAGGCCCCCGGCCGGACGCTGCGGATGTCCGAGCTCGCGGGTGAGCTCGCCCACTCCCGCAGCCGCCTCACGCACACCGTGCGCCGCATGGAGGCCGCCGGGCTCGTCGAGCGCGCGCCGTGCCTCGAGGACGCCCGCGGTGTGAACTGCACCATGACGGAGGCGGGCTGGCAGCGGCTGGTCGCCGCCGCGCCCTCGCACGTCGAGTCCGTGCGCCGGCACCTGGTCGACGTGCTGTCCCCGCAGCAGATGCAGGCCCTGGGCGACGCGATGGCCGCGGTCGGCGCCGCCTTCCAGGCCGACTGCGCGCAGGCGCTCGCCGACGCGGAGGCCGCGCAGTCCTAGGCCCGGCTGGGGACGACGGCGCGACCACCCAGTCTGGTTTGCGAGACTGACCCCATGGTCGCCACCACCCTCCACCTCATGCGGCACGGCGAGGTGCACAACCCCACCGGCGTGCTCTACGGCCGGCTCCCCGGCTACCACCTCTCCGAGCGCGGGCAGCAGATGGCCGAGCGGGTCGCCGCCCACCTCGCGGGCGAGCTCGGCGGCCCCCGCCGGGACGTCACCGCGCTGTTCGCCTCGCCGCTGCAGCGGGCGCAGGAGACCGCCGCCCCGATCGCGGCGGCGCTGGGCCTGCCGGTGCAGACCGACGAGGGCCTGCTCGAGGCCGAGAACCAGTTCCAGGGCCTGACGTTCGGCGTCGGCGACGGGTCGCTGCGCCACCCGCGGCACTGGCCGCTGCTCGTCAACCCGTTCCGCCCGTCCTGGGGGGAGCCGTACCGCACGCAGGTCGCGCGGGTGCTGGCCGTCGTCGACCGCGCGCGCGAGGCCGCCCGCGGGCACGAGGCCGTGCTGGTCAGCCACCAGCTGCCGATCTGGGTGACCCGGCTCGCGCTGGAGAACCGGCGGCTGTGGCACGACCCGCGCCGCCGGCAGTGCTCGCTCGCCTCGCTGACCAGCCTGGTCTTCGAGGACGACCGCCTGGTGCGGATCTCCTACACCGAGCCCGCCGCCGACCTGCTGCCCGGCGCGTCCGCCGTGGCGGGGGCGTGACCGTGCGCGCCGTCCGGAGCCGTCGCGCCGGGGCCGCCGCGGTGGCGCTCGGGGCGGTGCTGGCGCTCGCGGGCTGCTCCGGCGACGACGGCACGGGCGGCGGCTCCGGCGACGCCGACGTGGCGGACCAGGGCTACGTCTCCGGGGACGGCTCGTTCACGCAGTGGGCCGCCGACGACCGGCAGGGCCCCGTCGAGGTGGCGGGGACCGACTTCGCCGGCCAGGCCGTCGACGTCGCGGACTGGCGCGGTGACGTGGTCGTGCTCAACACCTGGTACGCCGCCTGCCCGCCCTGCCGGGAGGAGGCGCCCGACCTGGTGGACATCGCGAACGAGTACGCGGACGCCGGCGTGCACCTCCTCGGCATCAACGGGGTCGACGACGCCGGCGCGGCCGAGTCGTTCCAGCGCACCTTCGACGTCCCGTACCCGAGCATCGACGACCGGGACAAGCAGGCGGTCGCCGCGCTGCAGGGCGTCGTGCCGATCCAGGCCACGCCGACCACCGTGGTGCTCGACCGCGACGGCAAGGTCGCCGCGCGGATCGTCGGGCTCGCCGAGGGCTCCACGCTCCGCGCGCTCGTCGACGAGGTGCTCGCCGAGGGCGAGGGCGCTGCGTGATGCTCGCCGACGTCGGGGACTCGTTCGCGCAGGCCGCCACCTCCGGGTCGCTGCTCGCGGCCGTGCCGGTGGCGGTGCTCGCGGGACTGGTGTCGTTCGCCTCGCCCTGCGTGCTGCCGCTCGTCCCCGCCTACGTCGGCTACCTGGGCGGGATGTCCGCGGCGTCCGCGTCCCCGGCCGCCGGCACCCGGGCGGCGCGGGTCCCGGCCGCGTCGGGCGGGTCGATCGACCTCGCCGCGAACCTCCCCGCGCAGCCGTCCCTCGGGGCGACCGCGACCGCGCCGGAGCCGTCCCGCGGCCGGCTGGTGCTCGGGGTGCTGCTGTTCGTGGCGGGGTTCACCGCCGTGTTCCTCGCGTACGGCTCCCTGGCCGGCACGCTGGGGTCGTTCCTGCTGCGCTGGCAGGACCCGGTGTCCCGCGTGCTCGGTGTGGGCGTGATCGTCATGGGCCTGGCGTTCCTGGGCCTGGTGCCGTTCCTGCAGCAGGACCGGCGGAACCTGCTCGCCCCGCGGGCCGGCCTGTGGGGCGCGCCGGTGCTGGGCGTGACGTTCGGCATCGGCTGGACGCCCTGCATCGGCCCGACGCTCGCGGCGATCCTCCTGCTCTCGCTCGACGGCGGGTCGGCCGGCCGCGGCGCCCTGCTCGCGCTGGCGTTCTGCGCCGGGCTCGGGCTGCCGTTCTTCCTCGTCGCCCTCGGCCTGCAGCGCAGCCGCCGGGCCCTCGACTGGCTCGCCCGGCACCGTCTCGCCGTGATGCGCGTCGGCGGCGCCCTCCTCATCCTGCTCGGGATCGCGCTCGTCACCGGGCTGTGGTCCGCGTGGGCGGGCTGGCTCCAGGGCCTGCTCACCGGCGCCCAGCCCTTCGTCCCGGCGGTCTGACATGTCACGTGACACCGAGCCCTCGCCCCGCGGCTACACGCCCGAGGGCCTCGAGGACGCCTTCAGCACCGGCCGCACCGCGGCGCCGGGCGGCGGGTCCGGCGCGCCCGGAGGCCCGGGCCGGCCCGAGGGCTCCGGCGACGCCCCGCAGCTGCCCGCCCTCGGCGTCGTCGGCTGGCTCCGGTGGGGCTGGCGCCAGCTCACCTCGATGCGCGTGGCGCTGCTGCTGCTCATGCTGCTCGCGGTCGCCGCCGTGCCGGGCACGATCTTCCCGCAGCGGTCGCAGACCCCGGAGGACGTCGCGACCTACCTGGCCGACCACCCCGACCTCGGGCCCGTGCTCGACGGGCTCGGGTTCTTCGGCGTCTACTCGTCGGTCTGGTTCTCCGCGATCTACCTGCTGCTGTTCGTCTCGCTGGTGGGCTGCATCCTGCCGCGCAGCCGCACCCACCTGCGGGCGGTGCGGGGCCGGCCGCCGCGCGCGCCGCGCCGTTTCGACCGGTTCCCCGCGCAGGCGTCCGCGGAGCTCGGCGGCGCGCCCGAGCAGGTGGCCGAGCGCGCCGCCGTCGCGCTGGGCGGCCCGCGCTGGTGGCGCCGGTTCCGCGTCGACGTCCGCGACGAGGGTGGCGGCACGTGGAGCGTCGCGGCCGAGCGGGGCTACCTGCGGGAGACCGGCAACCTGGTGTTCCACCTCGCGCTGGTCGGGCTGCTCGTCTCCGTGGCCACCGGCCAGCTGCTGCACTACCGCGGGCAGGCGATCGTCGTCGAGGGCCGCGCGTTCGCGAACACCCAGAGCGACTACGACACGTTCGAGTCGGGCTCCGGGTTCAGCGCCTCGTCGCTCGACCCCTTCTCGCTGCGGCTCGACTCGTTCGAGTCCCGCTTCGACCCGCAGACGCTGCAGTCCCGCGACTTCACCGCGCACGTCACGGTCACGGAGCCCGGCGGGCAGGGGGCGGCGGACACGATCAAGGTCAACGAGCCGCTGCTCGCCGGCGGCGCGAAGGTCTACCTGCAGGGCAACGGCTACGCCCCCCAGGTCACCGTGCGCGACGCCTCCGGCGAGGTGGTGTTCGCGGGCGCCGTGCCGTTCCTGCCGCAGGACACCGTGTACACCTCGCAGGGCGTCATCAAGGTGCCGGACGTGACCACCGGCCCGCAGATCGGACTCCAGGGCGTGCTGCTCCCGACGGCCGAGCAGGTCTCGGACGACATCTGGCGGTCGGTGTACCCGCAGCCCACCGACCCGCTGCTGGCCCTGGCGGTGTGGACCGGCGACCTCGGGCTCGACGACGGCGTCCCGCAGAACGTCTACCAGCTCGACGAGTCGGGCCTCACCCAGGAGGTCGACGCCGACGGGCGGCCGGTCACGCTCTACGCGCGGCCCGGCGAGACCGTCGACCTGCCGGACGGTCTCGGCACCCTGACCTTCGACGCGCTGCCCCGGTTCGTCGCGCTCGACCTGCGGCACGACCCCTCGCTGGCGTGGGTGCTGACGTTCGCGCTGCTCGCGTTCGCGGGCCTCGCCACGTCCCTGTTCGTGCCGCGGCGCCGCGTCTGGCTGCGCGCGCGCCCGGCCGTCGCCGACGGGGACGAAGGTCCCGGGTCAGGCCGTACAGTGGTCACCGCCGCCGCTCTGGCGCGCGGAGACGACGTGGGTCTGCAGGCGGAGCTCGACCGGGCGATGGACCGGCTCCGCGACGCGACCGGCGACGGGCCCACCGGCCGACCCGGAAGGTGAAGGACATGCCACTCGGCGACATCAGCACCCTGCTCGTGTGGGGTGCGGCGACGGCGTTCACCATCGCCCTGATCGCCTACTCCGTCGCGCTCGCCCGCGTCGCCGACGCCTCCTCCCAGGAGCACCGGGCGGCCCGCGCCGCGCGGATCGCCGCCGCGAAGCAGGCCCGTGCCGGTGCGCGGGAGGCCGTCGGCGCCGGCGGCCCCGCCGGGCTCGTGGTCCCGTCCGGCGACGTCCCGTCCGACGACGTCCCCGCCGACGACGTCCCGGCCCGGTCCGGGCAGCTCCGCGACGCCGAGCCCGAGCACGCCGTCGCGCTGCCGTCGAAGGCCACCGGAATCGCGCGCTCCACCACGTACCTCGGGATCGTGCTGCTGCTGGCCGGCATCGTGCTGCGCGGCGTGGCCGCGGGCCGCTGGCCCACCGCGAACATGTACGAGTTCACGCTGGTCGGCACGCTCGTCGCCTCGTCGGTGCTCGTCGTCGTGCAGCGCCGGCGCGTCATCCCGTTCCTCGGGGTCGTGGTCATGGGCATCGGCGTGCTCGCGCTCGTGCTCGGGCTGAACGCGTTCTACGTGCAGGCCGACGAGGTCCAGCCCGCCCTGCAGAACTACTGGCTCGTGATCCACGTCGGCGTGGCGATCATCGCCACCGGCATCTTCACCGTCGCCTTCGCCACCGCGGTGCTGCAGGTCCTGCAGGACGGCCGCGAGACCGGGCGCTCGCACCTGGACCGCCCGTGGCGCTCCGCCGACGGCGTGCGCCGGTCGCTGGCCCGGTGGCGCGTCACCGGCCCCGCCTGGTCGTGGCTGCGCACCGTGCCGTCCGCCCGGCAGCTCGAGGCGCTGTCGTTCCGGCTGAACGCCATCGGCTTCGTGCTGTGGACGCTCACGCTCATCGGCGGGGCGATCTGGGCCGAGCAGGCCTGGGGCCGGTACTGGGGCTGGGACCCCAAGGAGGTCGGCACCTTCATCGCCTGGGTCGTCTACGCGGCCTACCTGCACGCCCGCACGACGCGCGGCTGGGCCGGCCGCCGTGCCGCGTACTTCGTCTACGTCGGCTACGCCGCGGTGCTCGCGAACTTCACGGTCGTCAACCTGTTCGTCGACGGGAAGCACTCGTACTCGGGGCTGTGAGCCGCCGGACGCCCGCGCTCTAGGCGGGCACCCCCTGCGGGCGTAGCGTGGGTCCTCCCCGCGACGGTGCGGGGTGACGCGCGCCGCTGGGGGCGGGTGATGCGGGGCAGACGAGCACGCGACGCATCCGTGCTGCTGGCCGTCGCCCTGACGGTCGTCGGCTGCGGCGGTGCGCCCACCGCCGGTGACTCGCCCGGGCCCGTCCCCACGCAGGCCACCACGCAGGCCCCCGGGACGCCGGCCGACCCGGACGCCGAGGAGCCCGGCTCCCAGGGCGGCGGGGGCGGCGGCAGCGTCCGCCTGGTCAGCCTGCCCGGCGGGGACGGCGTCGCCACGGTCACCGACGGGCGCGGCTGCGTGCTGTGGACGCCGCAGGACCTGCCCGAGGGGGTCACCGTGCGCGTGACGACGGTCGAGGTCCGGCCCGCGGGCGTGGCGCGGCTCCCGGGCGGCTGCGGGGACGTGCCGGCGTGCGACGGCTCGACGGTCAGCGCCGCCGAGCCCGCCACCTGCTCCGTGGCCTTCGGCCCACCGCCGGGCACGACCGCCGTCGTCGTGGACCTGCGCGGCGAGCCGGTCTGCTCCGACGCGGCGGCCTGTGCCGGGCTGGCCGACCGGTGGGCGGCGAACGCGGGCACCGAGCTGACCCTGGACTGGCTGGACGGGCCCGGGGGCACGCCGGACGACCCCCCGGACGACCCCCCGGACGACCCCCCGGACGACGCCCCTCGACCGGCGGTCCGCCCGAGACGCCCGACGCGTCCGGCGGCGCGTAGGTGGCGGGCACCGGGCGGGCGCAGCCGTCCGGCGGTGCGACCGATCCGGCCCTGGGGGCGGGCTGGTCGCGGGTCTGGGGGCTGCTCAGCGGGGTGGTCGCACCCGTCACCGTCGTCACCTCGCTGCTGGTCTACTTCGGGTACGTCTCCGCCCGCGCGTTCTACGGCTACTTCGGCGTGGACGTCGACACGCTCGGGTTCGCGACGCGGGACCTGGTGGTGCGGGCGTCGCAGCCGCTCCTGGTCCCGCTGCTCGGGCTGCTGCTGATCGCGGCGCTCCTCGCGTGGGTCGACGTCGCGGCGCGCGCGTGGGCCGGTCGTGCGGGCCCCCGAGCCGTCCGCGGCGCGCTCCTGGCGGTCGGCGTCGCGGGCGGCGTGCTGCTGGCCGCCGGGGTCGTCCTGGTCGCGGCGTTCCCCGTGCTGGAGGACTGGGTGCCGTACCCCCTCGTCGCCCCGCTGGTGCTGGGGGCGGGCGCGGGTGTGCTCGAGCGGGCGCTCAGCTGGCGCCCCGGCAGGTCGCGCCGCCCCCGGGCCGAGCGGGTGCTGCTGCTCCTCGTGGTCCTGGTCTGCGCGTTCTGGGCGACCGCGACGGTGGCCGACTGGTCCGGGCGCGGGGCGGCGCAGGCGCGAGCCCGTGACCTGCGGGCGCTCCCCGCGGTGGTGGTCGACACCCGCGAGCCGCTGTTCCCCGGGGACGACACCGTCACGGAGCAGCCGCTGCCCGGGGCGCCCGACGGCTACGCGTTCCGCTACCGCGGGCTGCGGCTGCTCGCGGAGGGCGACGGCAACCTGTTCCTCGTGCCGGAGGTGTGGTCGGAGTCGGGCTCGACGTTCGTCATGCCCCTGGCCGAGGTCCGGGTGAAGTTCCGGTTCGTGGACGACCCGCCGTGAGCCGCCCGCGCGCGGTCAGCCGCGCGCGCCGCCGTCCGGCACGTCGCCGTTCGTGCCCTCGGCGTCGCCGCGCGTCTCCCGCTCGCGCCGGATCCGGTCCTGCTCCAGCCGCCACAGGAACTCGGGGTCGTCGTCCGGGGCCACGGGGCCCCTGCGCCGGGGGGCGGGCCCGCCGGGTGCCGGACCGCCGCGTGACGGCCCCGCGCCGCCGCCGGGACCGCGCTCGGCGCGCCGCGACCGGCTGACCAGGATCCACACCGCCGGCCCGAGCAGCGGCACGACGACCGCCAGCAGCATCCACGGCAGCTTCGGCAGCCCGAGGCGCTCGTCCTCCTCGCTCGTCGCGATGTCGGCGACGGCGTACACCGCCAGGCCGATCATGACGAGGAACAGCAGCGCGCGAGCCATGCGGTCCAGCGTAACCAGGCGGGGTGCGGGGTGCCGCCCGCGGCGGCTTACCCTGGGTGGGTGCCCGTGGTGACCTACTCCCTGCTCCGGCTCGCCCTCTTCGCGGTGTGCCTGGTCGGGCTCGTGCTGGCCGGGACCGGGTGGCTGCTGGGCGTCGTGCTCGCGGCCGTCCTGGCGGCGCTGCTGTCGTACCTGCTGCTCAAGGGTCCCCGCGACCGCGCGGCGCTGTGGCTCGCGGCCCGCGCCGAGCGCCGGGGCGACCGTCCCCGCCTGTCGCGCCGGGCGGCGCAGGACGCCGCCGAGGAGGACGCCGCCGTCGACGCCGCGACCCCCGGTGAGCGGCGGCGGGGCCCCGCCGCGACGGACCGGGGCCCGGTCTAGGAGGCCAGCCGCTCGGGCGCGTCCTGCCCGGCCGGCCGGGCGTCCGCCCCGGGCCGGCTGATCTCGGCCCACACCACGTCGAGGGACAGGCCGAGCACCTCGGTGATCGCCGCGATGGTCGGGAAGGCGGGGGTCGCGACGCGGCCCGACTCGATCTTCCGCAGCGTCTCGGGGGAGACGTGGGCCTCGAGGGCGGTCGCGAGCATCGAGCGCTCGCCCCGGGCCCGGCGCAGGAGGGCGCCGAGGCGCTGCCCGCGCTCGACCTCGGCGGGGGTGAGGGGCAGCCGGACCATGGAGCCGATCCTAGACCGGGATAGTATGGCCGGGATAGTTATTGGCCGCACAGAGGACGCCGTCGCATGATCGAGATCCTGAACCCCGCCGAGCTGGTCCGGGCACGCGCCACGGGTGCGCTGGTCGCCGACATCCTGCAGACGCTGCGGAGCCGCAGCACCGTGGGCACCAACCTGCTCGACATCGACCGGTGGGCGCGGGAGATGATCGTCGAGGCCGGCGCGACGTCCTGCTACGTCGACTACGCGCCGTCCTTCGGGCGCGGCCCGTTCGGCCACTACATCTGCACGTCGGTCGACGACGCGGTGCTCCACGGGCTGCCGCACGACTACCGGCTCGCGGACGGCGACCTGCTGACGCTCGACCTCGCGGTGTCGCTCGGCGGCGTGGTCGCCGACTCGGCGATCAGCTTCGTCGTGGGCGGGTCGCGCGCGCCGGAGAGCCTTGCGCTGATCGACGCCACCGAGCGTGCCCTCGCCGCCGGGATCGCCGCCGCCGGCCCCGGCGTCCACCTCGGCGACGTCTCGCACGCGATCGGCACGGTGCTCGGCGCCGCGGGGTACCCCGTCAACACGGAGTTCGGCGGGCACGGCGTCGGCTCGACGATGCACCAGGACCCGCACGTGTCGAACACCGGCCGGCCCGGCCGGGGCTACCGCCTGCGACCGGGGCTGCTGCTGGCGCTGGAGCCGTGGGTCATGGCGGACACCGACGAGCTCGTCACGGACGCCGACGGGTGGACGCTGCGCAGCGCGACCGGCAGCCGCACCGCGCACAGCGAGCACACGATCGCCATCACCGAGGACGGCGCGGAGATCCTCACCCTGCCGACACGCCGGGTCTAGACCGCCGGGTCTGGACCGGCGGGTCTAGACCGCCAGGCCGAGGCCCAGGAGCACCCCGAACGCGAGCTCGAACATGCCCGTGCCCGCGAGCACCGGTACCAGGGCGATCCCGCGGGCCCCGACCAGCACCGTGAACGCGAGGATCCCGGCGGGCAGCAGGAGCAGCGTGACCACCAGCGCCCACGGGTTCGCGAACGCGCACGCCATGCCGAGCAGCACCGGCAGCACGACCATGACCGCGTAGGCGAGGCGGGCGCGGCGCTCGCCGATGCGCACCGCGAGCGTCCGCTTGCCCACCAGGGAGTCGGTCGGGACGTCGCGCAGGTTGTTCACCATGAGCAGGGCGCACGCGATGAGCCCGACCGCGACGGCGCCGACCCACGCGGGCCACGTCAGCCGGCCGGCCTGGGTGTAGGTGGTCCCGAGCACGGCGACCAGCCCGAAGAACACGAACACCCCGACCTCGCCGAGGCCGAGGTAGCCGTAGGGCCGCTTGCCGCCGGTGTAGAACCACGCCGCGAGCACGCACAGGGCCCCCACCGCGAGCAGCCACCACTGGCCGGTCGTGGCGACGAGCGCGAGCCCGATCAGCCCCGCGACCCCGAACGCCGCGAACGCCGCGCGCTTCACGGACCCCGGCCGGGCGAGCGCGCTCGCGGTGAGGCGCAGCGGCCCGACGCGCTGCGTGTCGGTGCCGCGCACGCCGTCGGAGTAGTCGTTGGCGTAGTTGACGCCGACCTGCAGGGCGAGCGCGACGCCGAGCGCCAGCAGCGCGCGGCCGATGTGCGCCGCGTCGACCTGCGCGGCGGCGCCGGTCCCGACCAGCACGGGCGCGGCGGCGGCGGGCAGGGTGCGCGGGCGCGCTCCGGCGATCCACTCGGCGGGGGTGGCCATGGTGCTTCCTCCTCGTACGGCGGTCACGCAGCGGGGCCGCGCAGCGACGGTACCCGGCGATCCGGGTGCCTCACGCACCCGGCGGCGCGTCGGCCACCGCGGGCCGGCCGAGCGCCCGGGCGGCGAGGTCCGTGGCGGCGCGCCGGTCGGGCTTCCCGGGCCCGCGCAGGGGGAGCGCGGCGAGGGTGACCAGGTGCCGCGGCGCCGCCGGCCCGCCGAGCGCCTCGGCCGCGGCGTGCCGCAGGTCATCGAGCTCCGGGCCGGGTGCCCCCGCGGGCGGCACCACCACGGCGACGAGCGCCTGCCCCCACTCGGGGTCGGGGACGCCGACCACCAGCACCTCGCCGACGCCCGGGCGCTGCGCGAGGACCCGCTCCACGGCGGCCGGTGGCACCTTCACCCCGCCGGTGACCAGCACGTCGTCCGCGCGGCCCAGCACCTCGAGCCGGCGCTCTCCCGCGTCGTCCGACCAGCGCCCGAGGTCGCTCGTGCGGAGCCGGCGGGTGCCGTCGACGACCTCGAACAGCTCGGCGTCCAGGTCCGGCCGCCCGCGGTACCCCGCGGCGAGCACCGGCCCGGCGACGAGGATCCGCCCGTCCGCGTCGAGGTCGACCGTGACCCCGTCGAGCGGCACCCCGTCGTAGACGCAGCCGCCGCAGGTCTCGGACATCCCGTACGTGGTGACGACGCGCGCACCCGCCGCCCGCGCCGCGTCGACCAGCCCGGGCGGGGCGGCCGCGCCCCCGAGCAGCACCGCGTCGAAGGCGGCCAGCGCCGAGCGGCCCTCGTCGGACGCGAGCAGCCGGTGCACCTGCGTCGGCACGAGGGACGTGTACCGGGGGCCGTCGCCGTCGGGCATCCGGCCCACCGCGGCGGCGAACGCGTCCACCCGGAACGGCGGGCCGAGCACGGCCGGGGTGGTCCCGGCCACGAGGGACCGGACGAGGACCTGCAGGCCGGCGACGTGGGACGGCGGCAGCGGCAGCAGCCAGCGGCCCGGTCCGGCCAGCCGGCGGTGGGTCGCCTCGGCGGACGCGCGCAGGGCGCCGGCGGTCAGCATGACCTCGCGCGGGGCGCCGGTCGAACCCGAGGTCCGGACCAGCAGCGCGACGTCGTCGGGGACGGGTGCCGCGGCGGCGGCGTCCTCGCCGACCTCGCCGACCTCGCCCGCCCCGCCCTCCCCGCCGGCCGACGGCGCCTCGGGGGCCTCGACCCGCCGGACCCCCGGCCCCGTGCCCTCCCGCCCCGCGGCGAGCGCCTCCGCGAGCGCCGGCACCCCGGCGGCGGACGCGGCGACGACGCGGACGGGACGGCTCACCCGGCCAGGGTAGGTCCGCCCGTAGAGTGTCGCGGACGTGCGGGCCACCGGCCCGCAGGAGCAGGGAGCACGAGGGGCGGGAGGGCATGGGCATGATCGGAACCACCAGGGGGCGGGCGCGGCGCGCCGCCGGGCTCGCTGTCGCGGCGGGGCTGCTGCTCGCCGGCTGCTCGCAGGGCGGCGGACCGGCGCCCGACGCCACCACGGTCGCCCCGACGCTCGACCCCCAGAAGGTCGCGGCGCCCGAGCCCGTCGTGCCGCCCACCTGGCCCCTGACCGGCGTCGCGGGCGAGATCGCGAACCGGCCGGCGCTCGCGGTCAAGATCGAGAACACCGCGACGGCCCGCCCGCAGTCCGGCCTGGAGAAGGCCGACGTGGTGTGGGAGACCATCGTCGAGTTCGAGGTGTCCCGGTTCGTCGCGGTCTTCCACTCGCAGGTCCCCGCGGAGATCGGCCCGGTCAGGTCCGTGCGCCCGATGGACCCCGACATCGTGTCCCCGCTGAACGGGCTGCTGACCTTCTCCGGCGGGCAGCCGGGCATCCTCGACCTCGTCGCGCAGAGCCCGGTCCAGGTGATCAGCCACGACGCCGGCGCCGACGGCCTCTACCGGATCCGGACGCGGTCCGCGCCGCACAACGTGTACGCCGACCCCGCGGTGCTGTGGGGGCAGGCCGACGCGAACCACCAGGCGAGCCCCGCCGAGCAGTTCGCGTTCGCCCGCTCGCCCGAGCGCGCGACCGCGGTCGTCGCCGGCACCCCGGCCACCACCCTGGCGTTCGACCTGTCGTCGCAGTCGGAGCCGACGTGGACGTGGGACGGCTCGCTCTGGAAGCGGGCGGAGGGCAGCACCCCCGCGGTGTCCGCCGCCGGGTCGCAGCTGTCCGCGGTCAACGTCGTCTCGATCACCGCGGCGCACCCCAACACGGCGTTCGGGGCGCAGAACGGCGCGCCCGTCCCCACCTACACGCTGGTCGGCTCCGGCGAGGGCGTCCTGGCGACCGGCGGGAAGACCGTCCCGGTGACCTGGAAGAAGGACTCGCGGGACGCGCCGATGCAGCTGTTCACGGCCGACGGGGCGCCGGCGACGCTCGCCCCCGGGAACACCTGGGTCGAGCTGGTGCCGCAGGGCACCGGGTCGCTGACGATCTCCTGACCGGGCCGGTCGCGGCGGGTCCCGGCGCGACGGCTCAGTAGGCGTACGGGAACCGGCTCCAGTCCGGGTCCCGGCGCTCGAGGAACGCGTCGCGGCCCTCGACGGCCTCGTCGGTCATGTACGCGAGCCGCGTCGCCTCGCCGGCGAACACCTGCTGACCGGCGAGCCCGTCGTCGGCGAGGTTGAACGCGAACTTCAGCATCCGGATCGCCTGCGGCGACTTGGTCGCGATGACGCGCGCGTACTCCAGCGCGACCTCCTCCAGGCGCTCGTGGTCGACGGCCTCGTTGATCGCGCCCCACGCCATCGCCTGCTCGGCGGAGTACTCGCGGGCCAGGAAGAAGATCTCGCGGGCCCGCTTCTGGCCGACCTGCCGCGCCAGCAGCGCCGAGCCGTAGCCGCCGTCGAACGACCCGACGTTGGCGTCGGTCTGCATGAACCGGGCGTGCTCCCGGGACGCGATGGTCAGGTCGGCCACCACGTGCAGGGAGTGCCCGCCGCCCGCGGCCCAGCCGTTGACGACCGCGACGACGACCTTCGGCATGGTCCGGATGAGCCGCTGCACCTCGAGGATGTGCAGGCGCCCGGCGCGGGCGGGGTCGATGCGGTCGGCCGTCTCGGCCCCGGTGGAGTCGGTGTACCGGTAGCCGTCGCGCCCGCGGATCCGCTGGTCGCCCCCGGAGCAGAACGCGTGGCCGCCGTCCTTGGGGCTCGGGCCGTTGCCGGTGAGCAGGACGGTGCCGACGTCGGACGTCATGCGGGCGTGGTCGAGCACCCGGTACAGCTCGTCGACGGTGTGCGGGCGGAAGGCGTTGCGCACCTCCGGCCGGTCGAACGCCACCCGGACGACGGGCAGGTCGCGCGTGCCGTCCCCGGACCGGTCGACGCCGCGGTGGTACGTGAGGTCGGTGAGGTCCTCGAACCCGGTGACCGTGCGCCACCGGGTGGGGTCGAAGGTGTCGGAGACGCGCGGCGGCAGGGAGTCGGTCACGGGGGCCAGCGTAGGGCTGGCGCGGTCCGGCGCTCTTTTGGTACGGTCGTACCAGAAGTGGGTGCGGGACGGCGGACGAGGCCACCCGGCGCACCCGCCACGGAAGGTGTGCTCCTCATGGCATGGATCGTCCTCATCCTCTCCGGGCTGCTCGAGGCCGGCTGGGCGCTGAGCATGAAGGCCTCGGACGGCTTCACCCGGCTCTGGCCCACGGTCTCGTTCGCGGTGTTCGCGATCCTGTCGTTCGCCGGGCTGAGCTGGGCGCTGCGCTCGCTGCCGGTCGGCGTCGCGTACGGCGTCTGGGTCGGCGTGGGTGCCGCGGCGACCGCGGTCCTCGCCATCCTGTGGCTCGGCGAGTCCGTGTCGGTGCTGAAGATCGTCTCGCTCGTGCTGATCGTCGCCGGCGTCGTCGGGCTGAACCTGTCCGGCGCCGGGCACTGATGGCCGCGACCCGGACGGCCAAGGGCGACCGGCGTCGCGACCAGCTCGCCCGCGCCGCCGCCGACCTGGTGCGGGAGGACGGGCCGTCCGCGCTGAGCCACCGCGCCGTCGCCGCCCGCGCCGGGGTGTCGCTGTCCGCGACGACCTACTACTACTCGGGGCTCGACGCGCTCGCCGCGGCGGCCGGCGCCGCCCTGGTGGACGACTGGGTCGCCCACGCGGAGGGCGTGCTCGCGCGCGTCGTCGCCGCGACGGACCCGCAGGGCGCGGCCGAGGTCGTCGTCGACGCGGTCCTGCCGCCCGGCGACGACGCGGTGCTCCGGGCGCACTACGAGCAGCTGGTGACCGCCGGGCGCGTGCCCGCGCTGGCCGCCGCGCTCGGGGAGGGGCGCGCGCGCCTGGACGACGTGCTCGGGCGCCTGCTCGCGGCGCTGCGCGCGGGTCCCGCCGCCAGGCCCGGCCCCGCGGTCGTGCTGGCCCTGGTCGACGGGGCCGTCGTCGCCGCGCTGAGCGAGGGCCGGGACGTGCGCGGGGGCGCCCGCGACCTGCTGCACGGGGTGCTCGGCGGCGACGAGCCTCTACGCTGAGCCGCGTGCACGTCTACGCGATCCCCCTGCGGACGCGCTTCCGCCGGATCACCGTGCGCGAGGGCGTCCTCGTCCGGGGGGACGCCGGCTGGGGCGAGTTCAGCCCGTTCTGGGACTACGACGCCGCCGAGTCGTCCTCGTGGTGGCGCGCGACGCGGGAGGCCGCCGACGACGGCTGGCCGGAGCCCGTGCGCGACCGCGTCCCGGTGAACGTCACCGTCCCCGCCGTCGGGCCCGACGCCGCCCGGCGCATCGTCCTGGCGTCCGGCGGCTGCACGACGGCCAAGGTCAAGGTCGCCGAGCCCGGCCAGGGCGCCGCCGAGGAGGCCGACCGGCTCGCCGCCGTCCGCGACGCCCTCGGCCCGGGCGGAGCCATCCGGATCGACGCCAACGCCGCGTGGGACGTCGACACCGCCGTGGACCGGCTGCGGGTGCTGGACCGGGCCGCGCGCGGGCTCGAGTACGCCGAGCAGCCCGTCGCCTCCGTGCGCGACCTCGCCCGCCTGCGCCGCTCGACCCCCGTGCCGATCGCCGCCGACGAGTCGATCCGCCGCGCCGAGGACCCGCTCGCCGTCGTCCGGGCCGAGGCCGCCGACATCGTCGTGCTCAAGGTCCAGCCGCTGGGCGGGGTGCGCGCGTGCCTCGCGCTCGCCGAGCAGGTGGGTCTCCCGGTCGTCGTGTCGTCCGCGCTGGAGTCCTCGGTCGGGCTCGCGGCCGGGGTGGCGCTCGCGGCCGCCCTGCCGGACCTCCCGTACGCCTGCGGCCTGGCCACCGCGCAGCTGTTCACCGACGACGTCGTCGACGCCCCGCTCCTGCCCGTCGACGGCGCCCTGGACGTGGCCGCGGCGCGGGGGCTGGCACCGAGCCCGGAGCGGCTGGCCGCCACCGCCGCCGACGAGGCCACGGTCGCGCGCTGGGCCGAGCGGCTGCGCGCCGTCCAGGCGGTGACCCGGTGACCGCCACCGGCCCCGGCGCTGCGGCGGCGCGGCCGGGAGCACCCGCGCCGCGCGCCGCCCGGGTGCTGGTGCAGGAGCTCGCCGCGCACGGGGTGCGGGACGTCGTCCTCGCCCCGGGCTCGCGCAGCGCGCCGCTGGCGTACGCGCTCGCGGAGGCCGCGCTGCCGGACGACGAGCGCGCCGCCGGTGCGCCCGGCCTGCGGCTGCACGTGCGGGTCGACGAGCGGTCGGCCGCGTTCCTCGCGCTCGGGCTGGCCCGCGCCGCCGCGCTGGAGGGCAGGCCCCGCCCCGTCGCGGTCGTCACGACGTCCGGCACCGCGGTCGCCAACCTGCACCCCGCCGTGCTGGAGGCCCACCACGCGGGCGTCCCGCTCCTGCTGCTGACCGCCGACCGGCCGCACGAGCTGCGCGGCACCGGCGCGAACCAGACCACCGTGCAGGCCGGCATCTTCGGCCCGGCGGTGCGCCTGGACGCCGACGTCCCCGCGCCGGCCGGCAGGCCGGGGGAGGACCGCGACCTGCGGCACCTCGTCTCCCGCGCGGTCGCCGCGGCGCTGGGCACCCGCACCGGCGACCCCGGCCCCGTCCACCTCGACCTCGCCTACCGGGAGCCGCTGACGCCCGGGTCCGAGCCCTGGCCGGCCGCCGCCGACACGGGCCGCGTGACGGTCGTCGCGCGCACGGCCGGCGACGTGGCGGACGCGCCGGCGCTGGCCGACCTGCCCGGGCCCGGGGTCGTCGTCGCGGGGGACGGTGCCGGGCCGGACGCCCGCCGGCTGGCCGAGGCCGCGGGCTGGCCCCTGCTCGCCGAGCCGTCCTCCGGTGCCCGCGGTGGCCCGAACGCGCTGGCCGCCTACCGGATGCTGCTCGGCGACCCCGCCCTCGGCGGCCGGGTGCGGTCCGTCGTGCTGCTCGGCCGGCCGACGCTGTCCCGGCCGGTGACGGCCCTGCTCGCGCGGGACGACGTGCACCTGACCGTCGTGGCCCCGGCGGGCTCCGGCTGGCCCGACGCCGGGCGCGCGGCGGACCGGGTGCTCCCGGCGCTGCCCGCCGCCTGGCTGGCAAGGCCGGCCGGCGACCCGGCGTGGCTCGCGGCGTGGCAGCGGGCCGACGCCGCCGCGGGCGCCGCGGTCGACCTGCTGCTCGACGACGACCCCGCCGCGCCGCCGACCCGGAGCACGCCGCCGCTGACCGGCCCGCGCGCCGTCCGTGCGGTGGCGCAGGCCTGCGCGACCGAGGACGTGCTGGTCGTCGGGTCGTCCAACCCCGTGCGCGACCTGGACCTCGTGGCGCGGTGGACCGAGCCGCCGGCCGTGCTCGCGAACCGCGGGCTCGCGGGGATCGACGGCCTCGTCTCGACGGCGTCCGGCGTGGCGCTCGGCCTGCCGCGGCGGCGGGTGCGCGCCCTCATCGGGGACCTGACGTTCCTGCACGACGTCGGCGGTCTGCTCCGCCTGTCCACCGAGCCGGAGGTCGACCTGCAGGTCGTGGTGCTGAACGACGCGGGCGGGTCGATCTTCGCGACCCTGGAGCACGGCGCCCCCGAGCGCGCCCGCACGTTCGAGCGGGTGTTCGGCACCCCGCACGCCGTGGACGTCGCCGCGCTGTGCGCGGGGTACGGGGTGCGGCACGTGCGCGTGTCCGACGAGCCGTCCCTGGCCGCGGCGCTCGCGGCCCCCGGGCGGGGGCTGTCCGTGGTCGAGGTGCGCGTCGACCGCGCGGACCGGCGCGCGCTGGGCGAGCGCATCGGCGCGGCGGTGCGCGAGGCCGTGCGCGCGGCGGTCGCCGGTGACGCGCGGGGGCCCGCCGGGGACTGACCGGGTTCGGCGGGCGGGGTCCGCCGAGGCGTGCGACCGTCGTGGGGCGGGCCGTCAGGACGACGCGGATTCGCAGCAGACTCCCAGGGTTCGTCGAGCGTCGTTCCAGTGCTGTGGGGTCTGATGATCTCCGAGAAGGAGGTAGACCCCATGAGCAGCAGCACCCCCCAGGGACCGCAGGACGCCACGGGCACGCCCGCGACGCAGCCGACCGACCAGGTCCGCTCCGCCGACGCCGGGCAGTCCGCGCCCGCCGCCCAGCCGGCCGCGCAGCCCACCGCCCCGACCGAGCACGTCGCCGCCGCGCCGCAGGAGGCGCACCAGCAGGAGGCGCCGACGCAGCGCATCGCGCCGACGCCGACGCAGCAGCTCCCGCACACGGCGCAGGCGCCGGCCGGGCAGCCGCAGGCGCCGGCCGCCCCGACGTACCCCGCTCCGTACCAGCAGGGCCCCGCGCAGCAGCCGCACGGTGCCCCGCCGCAGCCGCGCTTCGGGCAGCACGCCCCCCAGCAGCAGCCGCAGGCCCACCACGCCGGCGACCCGCTCGCGGCGTTCCGCACCCCCGCCGGCCCGACCGGCGGCCCGGAGCACCCCCAGGCGTTCGGCGCCCCGGCCGGCCCGGGTGGCGCCACCACCACGCGCACCCGCTCGGAGCGCAACCGCGTCTGGCTCCCCGCCGCGGGTGTCGGCGTGGCCGCGGCCCTGCTCGCGAGCCTCGGCACCGCGGCGTTCACCGGCGCGTTCGACGACGACTCCGCCGCGTCGCGCTCGACGAACATCAGCTCCATCGGGCAGGCGCAGAACGACGCCGCCCCGGTGTCGGGCTCCAGCGTCGACAACCCCGACTGGCAGGCCGTCGCGTCCGCCGTCCAGGCCTCCGTCGTGGCCATCCAGGTCACCACCAGCCAGGGCGGAGCCGAGGGCTCCGGCGTGATCGTCGACGACGAGGGCCACATCGTCACGAACAACCACGTGGTGGCCGGCGCGCAGGACGACCAGGTCCAGGTCACGCTGACGGACGGCCGGATCTTCACGGCCGACGTCGTCGGCACCGACCCGACGACGGACCTCGCGGTCATCAAGCTCCAGGACGCGCCGGACGACCTGTCGCCCGCGACCCTCGGCGACTCCGCCGACGTCACCGTGGGTGACCCGGTGATGGCGGTCGGCAACCCGCTCGGGCTGGCGAACACCGTCACGACGGGCATCGTCTCGGCCCTCGACCGGCCGGTGTCCACGACCGAGACCGGCAGCGACGAGACCGTGGTCACCAACGCGATCCAGATCGACGCGGCGGTCAACCCGGGCAACTCCGGCGGCCCGCTGTTCGACGCGCAGGGCCGCGTCATCGGCATCACGTCGTCCATCGCGACGACGTCGAGCCAGTCCGGGTCCATCGGCCTCGGCTTCGCGATCCCGGTGAGCCTCGCGGACATGATCGCCGGTCAGCTCATCGAGGACGGCACCGCGGAGCACGCGTTCCTCGGCGTCGGGCTCGCCGACGGCACGGCGACCGCCGACGGGGTGACCCGCTCGGGCGCGCAGGTGCAGTCGGTGACGTCCGGCTCGCCGGCGGCGGACGCCGGTGTCCAGGAGGGCGACGTCATCGTGGCCATCGACGGCAGGGCGGTCGCGGGCGCGGAGTCGCTGACCGGCTACGTCCGGGCGTACCCGTCCGGCGCGGAGGTCACCCTGACGCTGGTGCGCGGCGGCGAGTCGCAGGAGGTCGACGTCACGCTCGCGGTCCGCGAGGAGACGGCCGCCGACTCCGGCTCCGGCCAGGGGCAGGCGCCCACCAACCCGGAGGACATGACCCCCGAGCAGCTGTGGGAGTGGTTCCAGCAGCAGCAGCAGCAGCAGCAGGGCCAGGGCGGCCAGGGCTGACCGGCCCGGCATGCTGACCACCTGCTGACCAGACGCCCGGGCGGGTGCCCCCCTGCCCCGCCCGGGCCCCGGGTGGCGAGCCCGCACCTCGCCGCCCGCCCGACGGCCCCCGGCCGCGCGCCCACCCCCGGCGCGCCCGGGGGCCGTCGCCGCGTGCAGGGCCGTCGCCGCGTGCGGGGCCGTCGCCGCGTGCGGGAGCGCCCCGGTCCCGGCGGAGGAGCGGTCAGTCCGCGGCGAGCGCGTCGTGCATGGGCACCAGCTTGGCGCGCGACTCCGCGAGCTCCGCGGCGGGGTCGGACGCCGCGACGATGCCGCAGCCGGCGAACAGCCGGAGCCGGTGCGGGTCGTCCGGGTCGATCTCGGCGGACCGCAGGCCGATGCCCCACTCGCCGTCGCCGTCCGCGCCCACCCAGCCGACCGGCCCGGCGTACCGCGCCCGGTCCATGCCCTCGACGCGCCGGATCAGCGCCCGCGCGGCGTCCGTGGGCGTCCCGCACACCGCGGCGGTCGGGTGCAGCGCCGCGGCCAGCGCGAGCGACGTCGGGTGCGAGGTCGCGGGCTCGCCGGCGCCGGCGAGCACGGCGGTCACGTCGGACGCGAGGTGCAGCACGTTCGGCAGGTGCAGCACGAACGGGGCGTCGGGCACGTTGGTCGACGAGCAGAACGGCGCGAGCGCCTGCACGACGGACGCGACCGCGTACTCGTGCTCCTCGAGGTCCTTGGACGAGTGCGCGAGGATCGCCGCGCGGGCCACGTCGGCGTCGTCGTCGCCGGTGCGCCGGATCGTCCCCGCCAGCACCCGCGAGGTCACGAGGCCCTTCTCGGACCGGACCAGCAGCTCCGGCGTCGCGCCGACCAGCCCGTCGACGGAGAACGTCCAGCAGGTCGGGTACCGCTCCGCCAGGCGCCCGAGGGCGTGCCGGACGTCCAGCGGCTCGGCGGTGCGGGCGACCTCGTCGCGGGCCAGGACGACCTTCTCGACCTCGCCGGCGCGGATCGCGGCCACGCCGCGGGCGACCACCGCGGGCCAGTCCTCGGCGGGCACCGCCCCGGACGAGTAGGTGACCTCGCCCGGCGCGCGCACGGGGGTCAGCCCCGCGACGTGCCGGGTGAGCAGCCGCTGGTCGGGCGCGGCGCCGAGCGTCCCGGCCGTCTCCACCACGGTCAGCCACGCGTGCCCGTCCCGCCGGCCGACGACCACCCGCGGCACGACCAGGACGCCGCCCGCGGGGGAGTCGTCGTCGAACGCGAAGGACCCGAACGCGACCGGGCCGGTGCCGGGCAGCCGCACCTCGTCGCGGACCACGGCGTGCGCGACCATCCGCTGCCACGCGCGCTCGGCGTCCGCGAACCGGCCCGCGCCCGCGACGGTGACGCGGGTGGCCTCGCCCCAGCCCACCAGCCCGTCGCCGCGGCGCACCCACGTGAGCGGGGCGTCCTCGGGCAGCAGGGACAGCAGGTCGTCCGGGGCGTCGAGCGGGACGGTGCGCACCACGAGCGGCTCGGGGTGCGACGAGGGGTGCGAGGACGCCGCGGTGCGCGAGGACGGCGCGGGGTCGCGGTCGCCGAGGGGGCTGGTCATCGCCGACCAGGGTACGACCGCCGCACCGCTGCCGCGGCCCCGGGGACGCACGGTGCCGCGCGGACCTGACACGATGGGGCCATGCCCCGCGCCTCCCTGGACAAGGACCCGCACGACGTCGCCGTGATGTTCGACGGCGTGGCCCGCCGGTACGACCTGACGAACGACGTGCTGTCGCTCGGGCAGGACCGGATGTGGCGCCGCGCCACGCTGAAGGCCCTGGACGCGCTGCCGGGCGAGACGGTGCTGGACCTGGCGGCGGGCACGGGCACGTCGAGCGAGCCGCTCGCGGACGCCGGCGTGAAGGTCGTGCCGTGCGACCTGTCGACGGGGATGCTGACGGTCGGCAAGCGCCGCCGGCCGGACCTGCCGTTCACCGCGGGGGACGCGACGTCGCTGCCGTTCGCCGACGCCTCGTTCGACGCGGTGACGATCTCGTTCGGGCTGCGCAACGTGGTGGACACCGTGGGCGCGCTCGAGGAGATGCGCCGCGTGACGAAGCCCGGCGGCCGGCTGGTGGTGTGCGAGTTCTCGTCGCCGACGTGGGCGCCGTTCCGCGCGGTGTACTCGGGCTACCTGATGAAGGCGCTGCCGGCGGTGGCGCGGGTCGTGGCGAAGGAGTCCGCCGCGTACACGTACCTCGCGGAGTCGATCCAGGACTGGCCGGACCAGCTGGGTCTCGGGCGGCTGCTGAAGCAGGCGGGCTGGGGCTCGGTCGCGTACCGCAACCTGTCCGGCGGCATCGTGGCCCTGCACCGCGCGACAAATCCTGGGACGAATTGACCAAAGTCCTAGGACCAAAGTCCCGGCGTCAGATTCATGGGACGAAAGTCCTGCAAAAGCCCTGGTCAGGAGCAGCGAGGCTTGCTGAGGCAAGCCTTCCAAGACAGGACCTTGGTCTATCACTAGACTCGGGACTCATCAGGTGTGAAGGCATTCACAAATGGGGCGGACTGTGCAGAGTGGTAGGACCGATGACGCGGACGTCATCGTCGTCGGCGCCGGACCCGGTGGGTCCAGCGCGGCGTACCACTGCGCCGCCGCGGGCCTCTCGGTGCTGCTGCTCGACAAGGCGTCCTTCCCCCGCGACAAGATCTGCGGCGACGGCCTGACGCCGCGCGCGGTGGCCGAGCTCGCCCGCATGGGCGTCCCCCTGCGCGAGCAGGACGGCTGGATCCGCAACGTCGGCCTGCGCGTCCTGGGCGGCGGCCACGTCGTCGAGCTGCCCTGGCCGGAGCTGTCCTCGTACCCGTCGTACGGCCTGGCCCGCTCGCGGATGTCGCTCGACCACCTCCTGCTGGAGCACGCGCGCGCCGCCGGCGCCAAGGTCCAGGAGCGCACCAACGTCACCGGCCCCCTGCTCGACGAGCGCACCGGCCGCGTGGTCGGCGTGCAGGCGCGACCGGTCGACGCCGACGGGAAGCGCGCCGGCGACCCCGTCACGTACCGCGCCCCCGTGGTCATCGCCGCCGACGGCGTCTCGGCCCGCCTCGCCACCGGCCTCGGGCTGGAGAAGCGGCTCGACCGCCCGATGGGCGTCGCCGTCCGCACCTACTTCCGCACGCCCCGCCACGACGACCCGTGGATGGAGAGCCACCTCGAGCTCTGGGACGGCAAGCCGGGCGAGTCCGACCTCATGCCGGGCTACGGCTGGATCTTCTCCCTGGGCGACGGCACCGCGAACGTGGGCCTCGGCTCCGTGTCGTCGACCGCCGCCGCGACGAAGGTCGACTACAAGGACCTGTTCGCGAAGTGGATGGCGAACGCGCCGCAGGAGTGGGAGTTCACCCCCGAGAACCAGGTCGGCCCGGTGCGCGGCGCCGCGCTGCCGATGGGGTTCAACCGCGGCCCGCTGTACGGCCGGGGGCTCATGCTCGTGGGCGACGCGGCCGGCATGGTCAGCCCGTTCAACGGCGAGGGCATCGCGTACGCGCTCCAGGCCGGCCGGGTCGCGGCGGACGCGATCGTCCAGGCCACGGCCCGCGGCACCGCCGCCGGGCGGGAGCGCGCGCTGGCGACGTACGGCGCGCGGATGAGGGACGACCTCGGCGGGTACTACACGCTCGGCCGGGTGTTCGTGAAGCTCATCGAGCACCCGCAGGTCATGCGGGCGTGCACGCGGTACGGCCTGCCTCGCCCGCTGGTCATGCGCTTCACGCACAAGCTCCTCGCCGACTGCTACGAGCCGCACGGCGGCGACGTGGTCGACAAGGTGATCGCCGGCCTCGCCCGACTGGCGCCGGCGTCGTGACCGCCCCGCCCTGACGCCCCGGGGCCGCCCGGCCTCGCCCGCCGCGCGCCGACCGCAGCACCCGCCCCGCACGGAAGCACTCCACCCCCCACCGGGAGAGCACCGATGACCAACCCGTACGTCCCCCTTCTCGTCATGATGGGGATCGCTGCCGTCCTCGCGGTCGGCGGGCTCGCCGCCAGCGCGGTCCTGGGCCCGAAGCGGTACAACCGCGCGAAGCTCGAGGCCTACGAGTGCGGCATCCAGCCGACCCCGCACGCGGTCGGCGGCGGCCGGTTCCCGGTGAAGTACTACCTGGTCGCGATGACCTTCATCATCTTCGACATCGAGGTCGTGTTCCTCTACCCGTGGGCCGTCAGCTTCGGGGAGCTGGCCGTGTTCGGCCTGGTGGCGATGGTGGGGTTCCTGGCGCTGATCACGGTGCCGTTCCTGTACGAGTGGCGCCGCGGCGGCCTGGAGTGGGACGAGGACTGACATGGGTATCGAAGAAGCACCCTCGGGTTTCCTGCTGACGTCGGTCGAGACGCTCGCGGGCCTGGTCCGCAAGGCCTCGCTGTGGCCGGTGACGTTCGGCCTGGCCTGCTGCGCGATCGAGATGATGGCGACGGGCGGCAGCCGGTTCGACATCTCCCGGTTCGGCATGGAGGTGTTCCGTGCCTCGCCGCGCCAGTCCGACCTGATGATCGTGGCGGGCCGGGTCAGCCAGAAGATGGCGCCCGTCGTCCGGCAGGTCTACGACCAGATGGCCGAGCCCAAGTGGGTCCTGTCGATGGGCGTCTGCGCCAGCAGCGGCGGCATGTTCAACAACTACGCGATCGTCCAGGGCGTCGACCACATCGTGCCGGTCGACATCTACCTGCCCGGCTGCCCGCCGCGGCCGGAGATGCTCATCAACGCCATCCTCGAGCTGCACAACCAGATCAAGGCCGAGCCGCTCGGCGGCAACCGCGCCGACATCGCGCGCAAGGTCGAGGCGGCGGCGCTGCAGGCCACGCCGACCTCCCAGATGACGGGGCTGCTGCGATGATCCCACCCCACGAAACCGTTCGCTGCGCTCACGCTTCCGAGGGGACCCCGAGATGAGCGACGAGAAGAAGGACGCCGCCGCGGCGGCCAAGGCGGGCGACGACCGCGCCGCCGACGCCGGGTCGCAGCGCACCAGCGAGACCGCCCTGGAGGCCGGGTCGCAGCACGTCCCCGCGGACCGCTCGATCCCGCTGGAGGTCGTGGGCGTCCGCGAGGGCATGTTCGGGGTGCACGGCACCGGCGACACCTCCGGCTTCGGCGGCCTGGTGCAGACCGTCGCGCTGCCGGGCCCGAGCGAGCGGCCCTACGGCGGCTGGTTCGACGAGGTCGTCGACATCCTGGTCGAGCTGCTCGACGGCTCCGGCACCGGGTACGCGAGCGCCGTGGAGTCCGTCGTGGTGGACCGCGGGGAGCTGACGCTGAACATCGCCCGGGAGCACCTGGTGGAGGTCTCGCAGCACCTGCGCGACGACCAGGACCTGCGGTTCGAGCTGTCGCTGGGCGTCTCCGGCGTGCACTACCCGCAGGACACCGGCCGCGAGCTGCACGCCGTCTACCACCTGACGTCGGTCACCCACGGCCGGCGCCTCCGCCTCGAGGTCGCCGCGCCCGAGGGCGACCCCACCATCCCCAGCACCGTCGGGGTCTACCCGGCGAACGACTGGCACGAGCGCGAGACCTGGGACTTCTTCGGCATCGTCTTCACCGGCCGCACCGACCTGGCGCGGATCGAGATGCCGGACGACTGGCCCGGGCACCCGCAGCGCAAGGACTACCCGCTCGGCGGCATCCCGGTGGAGTACAAGGGCGCCACCATCCCGCCGGCCGACCAGCGGAGGCAGTACTCATGAACTCACCCCACGACATCGCTCGCTGCGCTCCCGATCCCGCGGGGGCCCCGCGATGAGTGCTCAGACGCACGCGAACCCGGACATCCACGCGACCGGCCACGTCGTCGACGACGAGACCATCGGCCTGCGCACCTTCGAGGCGACGGGCGGCGACTGGTCCGACATCGCCGAGGAGGCCGCCCGCCTCGGCGAGCAGCGCATCGTCGTCAACATGGGCCCGCAGCACCCGTCGACGCACGGCGTGCTCCGGCTGATGCTCGAGATCGACGGCGAGACGGTGACCGAGGCCCGCGCGGGCATCGGCTACCTGCACACCGGCATCGAGAAGAACATGGAGTACCGCACCTGGACCCAGGGCGTGACGTTCTGCACCCGCATGGACTACGTCGCCCCGCTGTTCCAGGAGGCCGCGTACTGCCTCGCGGTCGAGAAGCTGCTCGGCATCACCGACGACATCCCGGAGCGCGCCACCCAGATCCGGGTGCTGATGATGGAGCTCAACCGGATCTCCTCGCACCTGGTGTGCCTGGCGACCGGCGGCAACGAGCTCGGCGCGACGACGATCATGACCATCGGGTTCACGGCCCGCGAGGAGATCCTGCGGATCTTCGAGCTGGTCACGGGCCTGCGGATGAACCACGCGTTCATCCGGCCGGGCGGTGTCGCGCAGGACATCCCCCCGGGCGCGCTGGACTCGGTGCGCGAGGCCCTGACGGGCGTGCGGCGGTACCTCAAGCAGCTCGAGGACCTCATGCTCGGCCAGCCGATCCTCAAGGGCCGGCTGCAGAACGTCGGGGTGCTCAACCTCGCGGGCTGCATGGCGCTGGGCATCACCGGCCCGATGCTGCGGTCGACCGGCCTGCCGTACGACGTCCGCAAGGCCGCGCCGTACTGCGGCTACGAGACGTACGACTTCGACGTCCCCGTCCTGGAGGGCGCGGACTGCTGGGACCGGATGGTCCTGCGCATCGAGGAGTGCTACCAGTCCATGCGGATCGTCGAGCAGGTCGTCGACCGGCTGCAGGCGTCCGGCCAGCGCGGTTCCGCGCCGGTCATGGTCGCGGACAAGAAGATCGCCTGGCCCGCGCAGCTCGCGATCGGGTCGGACGGCATGGGCAACTCGCTCGACCACATCCGCGAGATCATGGGCACCTCGATGGAGGCCCTGATCCACCACTTCAAGCTCGTGACCGAGGGCTTCCGGGTGCCGGCCGGCCAGGTCTGGCAGACCGTCGAGCACCCCCGCGGCGAGCTCGGCGTGCACCTCGTCTCCGACGGGGGCACCAAGCCGTACCGGGCGCACTTCCGCGACCCGTCGTTCAACAACCTGCAGGCCGTCTCGGTGCTGTGCGAGGGCGGGCAGGTCGCGGACGTCGTCTGCTCCGTCGCCTCGATCGACCCGGTGCTCGGAGGGGTGGACCGCTGATGACCACGATCGAGCACCCGCGGATCCCCGGCGGCGGCCGGTCCCGCGCCGCGTACGACGAGGGCACGCACGCGCGGCTCGCCGCCGACGCCGCGCAGGTCGTCGCGCGCTACCCCGACCCCCGCTCGGCGCTGCTGCCGCTGCTGCACCTCGTGCAGAGCGAGGACGGGTACGTCAGCCCCGCGGGCATCGCGTTCTGCGCGCAGACGCTGGACCTGTCGACCGCGCAGGTCTCGGCGGTCGCGACGTTCTACACGCAGTACAAGCGCCGCCCGAACGGCCAGTACACGGTGGGCGTCTGCACCAACACGCTGTGCGCGATCATGGGCGGCGACGCGATCTGGGAGGACCTGTCCGACCGGCTCGGCATCGGCCACGACGAGACGACGCCCGACGGGAGGATCACGCTCGAGCGCATCGAGTGCAACGCCGCGTGCGACTACGCGCCGGTGATGATGATCAACTGGGAGTTCTTCGACAACCAGACCCCCGAGAGCGCGGCCGACGTCGTCGGCCGGCTCATCGCGGGGGAGCCGGTGGCCCCCACCCGCGGCCCGGCGCAGGTGCAGACGTTCCGGCAGGTGTCGCGCGTCCTCGCCGGGTTCCCGGACGGCCTCGCCGACGAGGGCGTCGCCGCCGGGGAGCCGACGCTGCGCGGCCTGGCCCTCGCCCGGCAGAACGGCTGGACGGCGCCGCCGTTCGAGGGGACGCCCGACCGGGGCGCCGACGCCTCGGGCGAGCCCGCCGCCCCCGCCGCCGGGACGACCCCGGCGCCTCCGCCCCCCAGCCGGGCGCCCCGCAGTCCAGCGTCGACCGCCCCGCGGCCGGCGCCGCCGACCGCACCGCCGAGCAGGAGAAGGCGGAGCAGCGGGCCGACGACACGAGCGAGCCGGCCGGCACCCCGTCCGAGACGCCGAAGGAGTCCTGATGGCCGACGCGACGACCCTCACCCCGGTGCTCAGCGACCGCTGGGACGCCGAGCGCCCCTGGACGCTGGCGACGTACGAGGCGCACGGCGGGTACGCGGGCCTGCGCAAGGCCCTGACGATGGACGCCGCCGACGTGGTGACGACCGTCAAGGACGCGGGCCTGCGCGGCCGCGGCGGCGCGGGGTTCCCCACCGGCATGAAGTGGGGCTTCCTGCCCGCGCCGGACGGCGGGCCCCGCTACCTCGTGGTCAACGCGGACGAGTCCGAGCCGGGCACCTGCAAGGACATCCCGCTGATGCTCGCGGACCCGCAGGTGCTCGTCGAGGGCGTGGCGATCACGTCGTACGCGATCGGCTGCCACCACGCCTTCATCTACCTGCGCGGCGAGGTCGTGCACGTCTACCGCCGGCTGCTCAAGGCGGTCGAGGAGGCCTACGCCCAGGGCTACCTCGGGAAGAACGTCCTGGGCAGCGGGTACGACCTGGACGTCACCGTGCACGCCGGCGCCGGCGCGTACATCTGCGGCGAGGAGACCGCGCTGCTCGACTCGCTCGAGGGCAAGCGCGGCCAGCCGCGCCTCAAGCCGCCGTTCCCCGCGGTCGCCGGCCTCTACGCGCGCCCGACCGTGGTGAACAACGTCGAGTCGATCGCCTCGGTCCCCGGCATCCTGGTCGGCGGGTCCGACTGGTTCCGCACGATGGGCACCGACCGGTCCCCGGGCCACGGCCTGTTCTCGCTGTCCGGCCACGTCGCGCGCCCCGGCCAGTACGAGGCGCCGCTCGGCATCACCATGCGCGAGCTGCTCGAGATGGCCGGCGGGGTCCGCGCGGGCCACGAGCTGAAGTTCTGGACCCCGGGCGGCTCGTCCACGCCGATCTTCACCGCGGAGCACCTCGACGTGCCGCTCACCTACGAGGAGGTCGGGGCCGCCGGGTCGATGCTCGGCACCCGCGCCCTGCAGGTGTTCGACGAGACCGTGTCCGTGGTCAAGGCCGTGTCGCGGTGGACGCAGTTCTACAAGCACGAGTCCTGCGGCAAGTGCACCCCCTGCCGCGAGGGCACGTTCTGGCTGACCCAGGTGATGGGCCGGCTCGAGGCGGGGCAGGGCACGCCGGGCGACATCGACCTGCTGCTCGACCTGTGCGACAACATCCTCGGCAAGGCGTTCTGCGCCCTCGGGGACGGCGCGACCAGCCCGATCACCTCGGCGATCCAGTACTTCCGGGAGGAGTTCGAGGCCGGGACGCACACCCCGGCGGACGTGCTGTTCCCGCCGGAGCGCTCGGCCCTCTTCCCCTACACGCCCCGCCGCTCCGGCGCGGGCCAGCTCGCGGGAGCCCACGCATGATCACACCCCACGACATCGCTCGCTGCGCTCCCGATCTCGCGGGGGCCCCGCGATGACCGTCACCGCACCGAAGCCCGCCGGGACCGGCGCGACGCCGCCCGCCCCGACGGACGGCGTCACGTTCACCATCGACGGCATCGAGACGACCGTGCCGAAGGGCACCCTGGTCATCCGCGCCGCCGAGCAGCTCGGCATCCAGATCCCCCGGTTCTGCGACCACCCGCTGCTCGCCCCTGCGGGCGCGTGCCGGCAGTGCCTGGTCGAGGTCTGGGCGCCGGGCCGCGACGGCAAGGTGGCGAAGATGCCGAAGCCGCAGGCCTCGTGCACCCTCACCGCGACCCCCGGCATGGACGTCCGGACGCAGCGCACCTCCGCCGAGGCGGACAAGGCGCAGCACGGCGTGATGGAGCTGCTGCTCATCAACCACCCGCTCGACTGCCCGGTCTGCGACAAGGGCGGCGAGTGCCCCCTGCAGAACCAGGCGATGTCGAACGGCCGCAGCACCTCGCGGTTCGTCGACGTCAAGCGCACGTTCCCGAAGCCGATCGCGATCTCCACCGAGATCCTGCTGGACCGCGAGCGGTGCATCCTGTGCCAGCGCTGCACCCGGTTCTCGCGCGAGATCGCGGGCGACCCGTTCATCGACCTGCAGAAGCGCGGGGCGATGCAGCAGATCGGGCGGTTCGACGCCGACGTCCTCGGGTTCGCGGGCGCCGACGACGGCACCGCGGAGGACGCCGACCGGCTGTCGTTCTCGGAGCCGGTGCTGCTCGGCGCGGACATCCCCGTCGGCCCCAGCGAGGACGACGAGTCGGGCAGCCCGTTCGCGTCGTACTTCTCCGGCAACACGGTCCAGATCTGCCCGGTCGGCGCGCTGACCGGCGCGGCGTACCGGTTCCGCGCCCGCCCGTTCGACCTGGTGTCGACGCCCGGCGTGAGCGAGCACGACTCGTCCGGCTCGGCGATCCGGGTCGACCACCGGCGCGGCGTCGTGCTGCGCCGCCTCGCGGGGGACGACCCGGAGGTCAACGAGGAGTGGGTGACCGACAAGGACCGGTTCGCCTTCACCTGGCAGTCCGCCGCGGACCGCGTCACGACCCCGCTGGTGCGGGACCGCGCGGCCGACGGCTCCCGCGGCGAGCTGCACCCCGCCTCCTGGGCCGAGGCCCTGGAGGTCGCGGCGCACGGCCTGGAGCAGGCCCGCGCGGCCGGCGGCGTGGGCGTGCTGCCCGGCGGCCGCCTGACCGTCGAGGACGCCTACGCGTACGGCAAGTTCGCCCGCGTGGTGCTCGGCACGAACGACGTCGACCTGCGCGCCCGCCCGCACTCGGACGAGGAGCTCGCGTTCCTCGGGCACGCCGTCGCGGGCACCGGGCTCGGCGTCACGTTCCGCGACCTGGAGGCCGCGCCCACCGTGCTGCTCGTCGGCCTGGAGGCCGAGGAGGAGGCGGGCGTCGTCTTCCTGCGCCTGCGCAAGGGCGTCGTCGCGGGCCGGACGAAGGTCGTCGCCGTCGCCCCGCTCGCGTCCCGGGGGCTCGACCGGCTGGACGGCACGCTGCTGAGCGCCGCCCCGGGCACCGAGCCCGAGGTCCTGGACGCGATCGGCACCGGCGACCTCGCCGACACGGCGGCCGCCCTGGGCGCCGCCGGCGCGCTGATCCTGGTCGGCGAGCGGCTCGGCGCGGTGCCGGGCGGCCTGTCCGCCGCCCTGCGCCTGGCCGAGCGCACCGGCGCCCGGCTCGCCTGGATCCCGCGCCGCGCGGGCGAGCGCGGCGGCGTCGAGGCCGGCGCCCTGCCCACCCTGCTCCCCGGCGGCCGCCCGGTCGCCGACCCCGAGGCGCGGGTGGACGTCGCCGCCGCCTGGGGCGTCGAGCACCTCCCCGCCGAGCCCGGCCGGGACACGGGCGCGATCCTCGCGGCCGCGGCCGACGGGACCCTCGGGGGCCTGGTCGTCGGCGGCGTGGACGTGCGCGACCTGCCGGACCCCGCCGCCGCGCGGGCCGCCCTGGCCGCCGCCGGGTTCGTCGTGTCGCTCGAGGTCCGGGAGTCGGAGGTCACGGCGCTCGCCGACGTGGTCCTGCCCGTCGCCCCGCCCGTGGAGCGGCCCGGCACGTTCGTCACCTGGGAGGGCCGCCCGCGGCCGTTCCCGCAGGCGCTGACGTCGACGGCCATGCCGGACCACCGCGTGCTGGACGCGCTGGCCGACGAGCTCGGTGTGACCCTCGGGCTGCGCACCATCGCCGAGGTGCACGCGGACGCAGAGGCGCTGCGCGGCGACTGGGACGGCGCCCGCGTGCCCGCCCCCGCCGTGCCGCACGCCGAGCCGCCCGCGGTCGCCCCCGGGCACGCCGTGCTCGCGACCTGGCACCTCCTGCTCGACTCCGGCCGGCTGCAGGACGGCGAGCCGTTCCTGGCCGGCACCGCCAAGCGGCCCGTCGCCCGGCTGTCCGCCGCGACCGCCGCCGCGGCCGGGGTGCTCGACGGCGCGGACGTGACCGTGACCACCGACGCCGGGTCGATCACGCTGCCCGCGGTGGTGACGCCGATGGCCGACCACGTGGTGTGGCTGCCGACCGCCTCCGGCGCGAGCCAGGTCCGGGACGCGCTGCGCGCGCTGCCCGGCGACCTGGTCCGGGTCGCGCCCGCCGGCACCGCCACCACCGAGGAGGTCCCCGCATGACCGCCGTGCTGCACGCCGCCGCCGCGACCGGCGGCGCCGCGGACTTCAGCGAGGACGTGTTCTGGGTCTGGGTGCTCAAGGCCGTCGGGATCCTGGTGTTCCTGCTGACCAGCGTCCTCATCGCCATCTGGTTCGAGCGGCGCGTCGTCGGGCGGATGCAGCTGCGTCCCGGCCCGAACGTGCACGGCCCGTTCGGCCTGTTCCAGTCCCTCGCCGACGCGATGAAGCTCCTGCTCAAGGAGGACGTCACCGTCAAGGCGGCGGACAAGCTCGTCTACATCGTCGCGCCGTTCATCGCGGTGTTCTGCTCGCTGCTGACGTACGCGGTCATCCCGTTCGGGCCGGAGGTGAGCATCTTCGGGGTCGTCACGCCGCTGCAGCTCACGGACTTCCCGGTCGCGATCCTCTACATCCTCGCGTGCGCGTCGGTCGGCGTGTACGGCATCGTCCTCGGCGGCTGGTCGTCGAACTCGACCTACCCGCTGCTCGGCGCCGTCCGGTCCACCGCGCAGGTCATCTCCTACGAGCTCGCGATGGGCCTGTCCCTGGTGAGCGTGTTCATCCTCGCCGGGTCCATGTCGACGTCCGAGATCGTGGCGTCGCAGTCGACCTGGTGGTGGGCGCTGCCGCTCGCCCCGGCGTTCGTCATCTACGTGATCTCGATGGTCGGCGAGACCAACCGGCTCCCGTTCGACCTCCCGGAGGCCGAGGGTGAGCTGGTCGGCGGCTACACGACCGAGTACTCGTCGATGAAGTTCGCGTGGTTCTTCCTGGCCGAGTACATCAACATGCTGAACGTCTCGGCCGTCGCGACCACCCTGTTCTTCGGCGGCTGGCGCGCCCCGTGGCCGATCTCGGCGATCAACGACGGGATGTTCAACACCGGCTGGTGGCCCCTGCTGTGGTTCGTCGCCAAGGTCTGGCTGTTCATGTTCCTGTTCGTGTGGATCCGCGGCACGCTGCTGCGGTTCCGGTACGACCAGTTCATGAAGTTCGGCTGGAAGGTGCTCATCCCGGCCGCGCTCGTGTGGCTGGTGTGCGTCGCGGTCGTCCAGGGCGTGCGGCAGTTCGGCGACATGGACCTGCGGACGCTGATGTTCGTGCTCGCCGGCGTCATCGTCCTGGCCGTGCTGGTGTCGTTCCTCATCCCCGAGAAGAAGCCCGAGCCGGAGCGGAGCCGCGCGGACGAGCCGTTCGACGCCTTCGCCGACGGCTTCCCCGTCCCGCCCCTGCCGGGCCAGGCCCTGCCCCCGTCGCCGCGCGCGCTGCGGCGGCAGGCGCAGGAGCCCGCGTCCCCCGCACTCGTCGGCGGTCCCGCCGCCGGCGACCCGGACCAGGGCGACGCGCCCGGGTCCCCCACCCAGGAGGTGCCGCGTGGCTGACACGCCCGACAAGTCCGTGCGCCCGGCCGCGGGCCACGACCAGGTCGACCGCACCGGCGGCCGCGAGGTCGGCACCCCGGCCCCGCGCCCGTACCGGTCGCTCATCCCGAAGCGCAGCGCCGCGGCGGAGGCCCTCGCGCCCGCCGCGGGGTTCGGCGTCACGCTGAAGAACTTCTTCAGCCGAACGGTCACCGAGCAGTACCCGTTCGAGACCGCGCCCGTGAAGCCGCGGTTCCACGGCCGGCACCAGCTCAACCGGTACCCCGACGGGCTCGAGAAGTGCATCGGCTGCGAGCTGTGCGCCTGGGCGTGCCCGGCGGACGCGATCTACGTCGAGGCCGCCGACAACACCGCGGACGAGCAGTTCTCGCCGGGGGAGCGGTACGGCCGCGTCTACCAGATCAACTACCTGCGCTGCATCTTCTGCGGCCTGTGCATCGAGGCCTGCCCGACGCGCGCGCTCACGATGACCAACGAGTTCGAGCTGGCGGGCCCGACCCGCGAGGGCCTGATCTTCGAGAAGCAGGACCTGCTCGCCCCGCTCGCCGCGGGCATGCTCGCCGCGCCGCACCCCATGGTCGAGGGCACGACGGACACCGAGTACTACACGGGCGAGGTCACCGCGCCGACGCCCGCGCAGGTCGACTGGGTCGCCGAGCACCGCCCCGAGGACGAGACGCTCGAGGCCGCCCGCGCCCGGGCCGGCGCGCCCGCCGCCGCTCCCACCGCTCCCACCGGGCAGGAGGGCCGATGACCCCGTCCACCGCCGAGTCGGTCCTGTTCTGGGTCCTCGCGCCGATCATGGTGCTCGCCGCGACGGGCCTGCTGTTCACCCGCAAGGCCGTGCACGCGGCGCTGTGCGTGATCACGGTGATGATCTCGCTCGCGTTCCTGTACGTCGCGCAGGAGGCGCCGTTCCTCGGCGTCGTCCAGGTGGTCGTGTACACCGGCGCCGTGATGATGCTGTTCCTGTTCGTGCTGATGCTCGTCGGCGTCGACGCGTCCGACTCGCTCGTCGAGACCATCCGCGGCCAGCGCTGGATCGGCTGGATCGCCGCCCTGGGGCTGGGCGTCGTGCTCGTCGGCGTCGTCAGCCGCGCGGTGTACCCCGACGCGGTCGGGCTGTCCGCGGCCAACGCCGACACCAACCCGGTCGGCGTCGCGCGGATCATCTTCGGCCAGCACGTGTTCGGCCTGGAGGTCGTGGGCGCCCTGCTGGTGACCGCGGCGCTCGGCGCGCTGGTGCTCACGCACCGGCAGCGGCTGCGGCCCGTCGTGAAGCAGCCCGAGCGCGCGGCCGCCCGCGTCGCCGCCGGGTCGCGCCTGACCCCGCTGCCCGCGCCCGGCGTCTACGCCCGGCACAACGCGATGGACGTGCCGGCGCTCGACCCGCAGGGCGACCCGATCGAGGACTCCGTGCCGCGCGTGCTGCGCATCCGCGGCCAGGAGGCCGGGACCGCGGAGTACCGCGCCGACACCTACCGCCGCGCGGTGACCGCCGTGCTCGCGGAGCGGGGCGAGGCCGCCGCGGTGCCCGACGCCGACCCCGACGCCCTGCTGGGCGCGGCCGAGGACGAGCCCCGCCCGCCCGCCGCACCCCCCGGCACGACCACCGGGCCCCAGGCCGACATCCAGCTCGGCTCGGGCTCGACCCGGACGGAGACCCAGCCGTGACGCTGACGAACTACCTGGTGCTGTCCGCGATCCTGTTCACGCTCGGCGCCGCGACGGTGCTGCTGCGCCGGAACGCGATCATCGTCTTCATGGGCGTCGAGCTCATGCTCAACGCGACGAACCTCGCGCTGGTCACCTTCGCGCGGCTGCACGGCGACCTGACGGGCCAGGTCATGGCCTTCTTCGTCATGGTCGTCGCCGCGGCGGAGGTGGTCGTCGGCCTGGCGATCATCGTGTCGATCTTCCGCACGCGGAAGTCGGCCTCCGTCGACGACATCAACCTGCTGAAGAGCTGAGGGGACCGTGTCCGATCTGAACTCCCTCGCCCCGCTCCTGGTGGCGGTGCCGCTCGCGAGCGCGGCGGTGCTGCTGCTGCTCGGGCGGCGCTCCGACCGCTGGGGGCACTGGCTCGGCGTCCTGGCGTCCGCCGCGTCCTTCGTCGTGGGCGCGCTGCTGCTCGCCGACCTGGTGGGCCGGCCGGCCGAGGAGCGCGTGCTGGACGTGCACCTGTTCGACTGGATCTCCGCGGGCCGGTTCGACCTGGCCGCCGGGCTGCGCGTCGACCCGCTGTCGCTGACGTTCGTGCTGCTCGTGACCTTCGTCGGCACGCTCATCCACGTCTACGCGGTCGCCTACATGGCGCACGACGCGGCCCGCCGCCGGTTCTTCGCGTACCTCAACCTGTTCATCGCGGCGATGCTGATCCTGGTGCTCGCCGACTCCTACCTGCTGCTGTTCGTCGGGTGGGAGGGCGTCGGCCTCGCGTCGTACCTGCTGATCGGGTTCTGGAACCACCACACCCCGTACGCCGTGGCCGCGAAGAAGGCGTTCGTCGCCAACCGGATCGGCGACGTCGGCCTGCTGATCGCGCTGATGCTCATGTTCGCGACCTTCGGCGCGGTGGACTTCGACTCCGTGGCCGCGGGCGTCGAGGGCGGGCTGGCCTCGACCGCGACGCTCACCGCGATGGGCCTCATGCTGCTGCTCGCCGCGTGCGGCAAGTCGGCGCAGTTCCCGCTGCAGTCCTGGCTCGGCGACGCGATGGCCGGCCCCACGCCGGTGTCCGCGCTCATCCACGCCGCGACGATGGTCACCGCCGGCGTCTACCTGATCGTGCGGTCCGCCCCGGTGTTCGAGGGGGCGCCGACCGCCCAGCTCGTCGTGACGATCGTCGGCGCGATCACGCTGCTCATGGGTGCGGTGATCGGCTCGGCGAAGGACGACATCAAGAAGGCGCTCGCCGCCTCGACCATGTCGCAGATCGGCTACATGGTGCTCGCCGCCGGGCTCGGCCCCGTCGGGTACGCGTTCGCGATCTTCCACCTGGTCACGCACGGCTTCTTCAAGGCCGGGATGTTCCTCGGGGCCGGCTCGGTCATGCACGGGATGGACGACCAGACCGACATGCGCCGGTTCGGCGGCCTTCGGAAGTACATGGTCATCACCTGGGTGACGTTCGGGGCCGGCTGGCTCGCGATCCTGGGCGTCCCGCCGTTCTCCGGCTTCTGGAGCAAGGACAAGATCATCGAGTCCGCGTTCGTCGTGCCGGAGGCCGGCGGGGAGTGGCGGGCCTGGCTGTTCGGCGCGGTCGCGCTGATCGGCGCCGGGATCACCGCGTTCTACATGTCGCGCCTGTTCTTCATGACGTTCCACGGGCAGAAGCGCTGGACCACCGACGAGGCCGGCCACGAGCCGCACCCGCACGAGTCCCCGGCGCTCATGACCGTCCCGATGATCGTGCTGGCCGTCGGCTCCGTCGCGCTGGGCTTCGTGCTCCAGCTCGGCGGCGGCTTCACCACCTGGCTGGAGCCGGTGACCGGGCACGCCGAGCACCACGAGCCGGTGCTGCCGGTCCCGGTCATCCAGGTCGCCACGCTCGTGCTCGTCGCGGCCGGCCTCGCGCTCGCCTGGCGGCAGTACGCGTCGCTGCCGGTCCCCGAGACCGCGCCCGCCGGCTCCGCCCTCACCCGCGCCGCGCGCGTCGACCTGTACCAGGACGCCGTGAACGACGCGGTGCTGGTCGAGCCCGGCCGGCACCTGACCCGCTCGCTCGTGTACGGCGACCGCACCGCGGTCGACGGGGCGTTCACGGGCCTCGGCCGCCTGACGGTCGGGATCGGGGAGCTCGTGCGGAAGGTGCAGACGGGCTACGCCCGCCAGTACGCCGCCACGATGCTGCTCGGCCTGGTCGTGCTCGCCGCCGTCGTCCTGGCACCTCGGATCTGAGGGGAAGTTGATGAGTTCTCCCGCTCTCGCGACCACGGCGCTGTCCGCCGACGTGCCGTGGCTGACCCTCCTGATCGTGTGGCCGCTGGTCGGCGCGCTCGTGCTCTGGGCGCTGCCCGGCGGCGCGCGCCGGCTGTCCCGGCAGATCGCGCTCGGGGCCTCCCTGGTCGAGGTCGCCCTCGGCGTGGGCGCGCTGCTCGCGTTCGACACCGGCGCGGCGGCCGTGCACCAGCTCTCCGAGACGCACGGCTGGATCCCGCAGCTCGGCGTCTCCTACGCGGTCGGCGTCGACGGCGTCGGCCTCGCGCTCGTGCTGCTGTCCGTCCTGCTCGTCCCGGTCGTGATCCTCGCGGCGTGGCGCGAGCAGGGCAGCGACACCGTGCCGACCGACCGCCTGCGGCACTACCTCGCGCTCGTCCTCGTGCTCACCTCGTTCATGGTGGCCGTGTTCGCCGCCCGGGACGTGTTCCTGTTCTACGTGCTGTTCGAGGCGATGCTCATCCCGGTCTACTTCATGATCGGCGCGTTCGGCGGCCCGCAGCGGCGGTACGCCGCCGTGAAGTTCCTGCTGTTCTCGCTCGCCGGCGGGCTCATCATGCTGGCCGGCGTGATCGGCCTGTACCTGCAGGGCCCCGGCGGGGAGGAGGGCTTCCTCACGGAGAACCTCACGGGGCTCGACATGCCGGCCGGGACGGAGCGGTGGCTGTTCGTCGCGTTCTTCGTCGCGTTCGCGGTCAAGGCCCCGATGTTCCCGGTGCACACCTGGCTGCCCGACGCCGCCGAGCAGGCGCCCGCCGGGACCTCGACGCTGCTGGTCGGCGTCCTGGACAAGGTCGGCACCTTCGGGATGCTCACCCTCTGCCTGCCGCTGTTCCCCGACGCGTCGCGCTGGGCCGCCCCGGTGGTCATCGCGCTCGCCGTCGTGTCGATCTTCTACGGGGCGCTGCTGGCGATCGGCCAGCAGAACCTGTTCCGGCTGGTGGCGTACACGTCGGTCTCGCACTTCGGGTTCATCGTGCTGGGCATCTTCGCCTTCACGTCGACCTCGGTCGCGGGCTCGTCGTTCTACATGGTCAACCACGGCCTCTCCACCGGCGCCCTGTTCCTGCTGGTCGGCTTCCTCGCCGCCCGGCGCGGGTCCGCGCGGATCGAGGACTTCGGCGGCCTGCAGAAGGTCACCCCGGTGCTCGCCGGCACGTTCCTGGTCACCGGCCTGTCGGCGCTGTCCCTGCCGGGGCTGTCGACGTTCGTGTCGGAGTTCCTGGTGGTCGTCGGCACGTTCGCGAGCAACCGGCCGGCCGCGGTGGTCGCCGTCGTCGCCGTGGTGCTCGCCGCGATCTACGTGCTGTGGACCTACCAGCGGGTGTTCACCGGGCCCGTGCGCCCGGACCTCGCCGCGACCCGGGACATCGGCGCGCGCGAGCGGTGGGTCGTCGGCCCGCTGATCGCGATCATGCTGGTGCTCGGCTTCTACCCGGCACCGGCCCTGCGGCTGGTCGACGAACCCGCCGTGCAGACCGTCGGGCAGGTCGGCGTGACCGACGCCCCGGCGCAGGACGTCCCGATCGCCGTCTCCGGCGACGACGAGGGGAGCGAGCAGTGAGCGCGTTCACGGTGCCCGACATCGCGTGGGCCCAGCTCACGCCCGTCCTCCTGGTGCTCGGCGCCGCGGTGGTCGGCGTGCTGGTCGAGGCGCTCGTGCCCCGCCGGTTCCGCCGGCCCGTGCAGCTCACCCTGACCCTCCTCGCGCTCGCCGGGGCCGTTGTGGCCGTGGCGGCCCTCTGGGACGACGTCGCCGACACCGGCGGGACCGACGTGCTCGGCGGCTCGCTGCTGGTCGACGGCCCGACGCTCGTGCTCCAGGGCACCACCGCGCTGCTCGCGCTGCTGGCGGTCCTCGTGATCGCCGACCGCACCGAGACCGGCGAGGACGCGTTCGCGCCGCAGGGCGCCGCCGTGCCGGGCTCCGGCTACGAGGAGGCCGCGCGCGTCGCCGGGCTGCAGCAGACCGAGGTCTTCCCCCTCGTCCTGTTCGCCACCGGCGGCATGCTGATCTTCCCCGCGACCGGGGACCTGCTGACGCTGTTCATCGCGCTCGAGGTGCTGTCCCTCCCGCTGTACCTGCTGACCGGCCTGTCGCGCCGGCGCCGCCTGCTCAGCCAGGAGGCGTCGATGAAGTACTTCCTGCTCGGGTCGTTCGCGTCCGCGCTGCTGCTGTTCGGCATCGCCCTGCTGTACGGGTTCGCCGGGTCCCTCCGGTACGTCGAGATCGCCGACGCGGTCCGCACGGTCACGGGCATGGACGGGCTGCTGCTCGCCGGTGCCCTGCTGGTGCTCGTCGGCCTGCTGTTCAAGGTCGGCGCGGTGCCGTTCCACTCCTGGACGCCCGACGTGTACCAGGGCGCGCCCACCCCGATCACCGGCTTCATGGCCGCCTGCACCAAGGTCGCCGCGTTCGGCGCGCTGCTGCGGGTGTTCTACGTGGTGCTGCCGGACCTGCGGTGGGACCTCGAGCCGATGATGTGGACCGTCGCCATCGCCACGATGGTCGTCGGCACGGTCGTCGCCCTCGTGCAGACCGACATCAAGCGGGTGCTCGCGTACTCGTCCATCGCGCACGCCGGGTTCGTGCTGACCGGCGTCGTGGCCCTGGAGCAGTCCGGGATCACCGCGGTGCTGTTCTACCTGCTGGCGTACGGCGCCGCGACCATCGGGGCGTTCGGGATCGTGTCCCTCGTGCGGGAGCGGGGTGCCGTCCGGTCCGCGGCCGCGCGGGAGCCGGCCCTGGTCGGCGCGGGAGCGTCCGCGGGCGCCCCGGCGGTCACCGGCGGCGCCGTCGGCAGCACCGTCGACGTCGCGGGCACCGCCTCCGGCGACGGGACCGCGGCCGCGGCGCCCGGTGCCGGCCACGACCCGGTCGAGCCCGCGGGCCCGGTGCTCGGCGAGGCCACGCACCTGTCGCAGTGGGCCGGTCTCGGCCGCACGAACCCGGCCCTCGCCACGACGTTCGCCTTGTTCCTGCTGTCGTTCGCGGGCATCCCGCTGACCGCGGGCTTCACCGGCAAGTTCGCGGTCTTCACGGCGGCCGTCGAGGGCGGCGCCTGGCCGCTCGCGGTGGTCGGCGTGCTGGCCTCGGCGGCGGCGGCGTTCTTCTACGTCCGGATCATCGTGCTGATGTTCTTCACCAGCCCGGGCGGTGGCCCGCGGACGGACGACGGCACCGACGACGCCGAGCGCCCCGCCGCGGTCGTGGTCACGTCCCAGGGCTTCGCCGTCGTGGCGATCGCCGTCTGCGCGCTGCTCACGGTCGCGCTCGGCGTGTTCCCGGGCCCGGTCCTCGACGCGATCGACGGCGTGGCCCAGCTCCTCCCGTGACCGGGCGGCCGCCGGCCCGCCCCCACCCAGGGGCGGGCGGCGGCCGCGTCGGTTCTGCTCCGGCCCGTCGGGCCAGATAGGTTCGTCCCGTGACATCCCCGACCACCCTGCCGCTCGCCGACCCCGTGCTCGCCGAGCGCATCGCGGGACGCCTCGACCGCGTCGAGGAGCGGCTGCGCTCCGCCGTCGAGTACGCCGACCCGCTCGTGGACGACGTCGCGCACCACCTCTCGAACGCCGGCGGCAAGCGGCTGCGCCCCCTGCTCACGCTCCTCGCGGCGGAGCTCGGCGACGGCGCGCGCGAGGAGGTCCTGGACGCCGCGGTCGTCGTGGAGCTCACGCACCTCGCCTCGCTGTACCACGACGACGTGATGGACTCCGCGCCGATGCGCCGCGGTGCGCCCGCCGCGCACGCCGTGTGGGGCAACAACGTCGCGATCCTCGTCGGGGACCTGCTGTTCGCCCGCGCGTCCACCACCGTCGCGCACCTCGGGCCGGAGGCCGTGCTCATCCAGGCCGGGACCTTCGAGCGGCTGTGCCTCGGCCAGCTGCACGAGTCCATCGGCCCCGGCGACGACGGCGACCCCGTGCAGCACTACCTCCAGGTGCTGGCGGACAAGACCGCCTCGCTCATCGCCACGTCCGCGCGCCTCGGCGCGATGTACGGCGGCTGCGCGCCGGACGTCGTCGAGACCGTCGCCGCGTTCGGCGAGCGGATCGGCGTCGCGTTCCAGCTCGCCGACGACGTGCTGGACCTCGCGTCCGAGGGCGTCGTGTCGGGCAAGACCCCCGGCACCGACCTGCGCGAGGGCGTGCCGACCATGCCGGTGCTCCTGCTGCGCGAGCGCGCCGCCGCCGAGGGCGACCCCGACGACGTGGCCCTCGTCGCGCGCCTCGACGGGGACCTCTCCGACGACCTGGTGCTGGCCGAGGTCGTCACGGCGCTCAGCGCGCACCCGGTCGTCCACGAGACCCGCGAGCGGGCCCTGACGCTGGTGTCGGAGGCGGTCGACCTGCTCGCGCCGCTGCCCGACGGGCCGGTCAAGGAGTCGTTCGTCTCGTTCGCCGACGCGCTGGTCAACCGCGCGTCCTGAGCCACCGCCGCGGGACCGCGGCCGGGACGGCGGCGACCCGCGGCTCCGAGGGGGAGCTGTGAGCACGGTCGTGGAGAGCGCGCGCTGCGGTGCGTGCGGCGCGGCGCTGGAGCCCGGTGCTGCGTTCTGCGGGACGTGCGGGGCGCGGGTCGGGGCGGGCGCCCCGGCGGTGCCCGCGGGCGCACCGGGAGCCGCGGTGCCCGCGGGCGCACCGGGAGCCGCGGTGCCTGCGGGCGACCCGGGCCTCTCGGTCCCCGCCGCCGCGACCGCGCCCGATGCCGGGTGGTCGCTCGGGGCCGACGTGGACGAGGCCGTCGCGCCCGTGTGGCGCCGGCTCGTCGCGCTCCTGGTCGACCAGGTGCTCGCCGTGGTCGTCGGCGGGGGCGCCACGCTCGCGGTGCTGCCCGCCCTGCGGGACGGCTCCGTGGGCGCGCTGCTGGTCCCCGGGCTGCTGCTCCTGCTGCTCGGCGCGGGCCAGTGGATCGCCGAGGCCGTCGGCGGGCGGACCGTCGGGAGCGCCCTGCTCGGCATCCGCACCGTCTCCGCCCGCACCGGACGGCCCGCGGGGCTGTGGGCGGTGCTCGTGCGGCACGTCGTGCAGGCGCTGGGCGCGCTCGTCGCCGGGGTCGGGGTCTACGTCGTCGCGGGCTCGGGCGCGTGGGACGAGGGCCCGGAGCAGCGCGGCTGGCACGACAAGGCCGCCGGGACGCTCGTGCTCCGCGCGCGGCCCGTGCGGGACGCTGCCGCGGCGGAGCGTGCTGCGCCTGACGCTGCAGCGCCGGCGGCCGTGCCGGGGCGGGTGGTGCCGGAGCGGGCCGTGCCGGAGCGTGCCGTGCCCGAGCGTGCCGTGCCGGAGCGTGCCGTGCCGGAGCGTGCCGTGCCGGAGCGTGCCGTGCCGGAGCCTGCGGCGGTCGCGGGCGAGCCGGTGCCGACCAGGCCGGTGCCGACCGGGCCGGTGCCGACCGGGCCGGTGCCGACCGGGCCCGTGCCCACCGGGGTCGCGGCGCCGCCGGCCGGAACCGACGCGCCCCCCGCGGCCGCGCCGGTGCGCGACGCCCCGGACGACCTCCCGGACTCGACGATCCCGACGGTGCCCGGCCTCGGGGAGCTCGAGCACACGCACGTCGGGCGCTGGGCCGCCGGACCCGAGGCGGCGGGACCGGCGACCGTGCTCGCGCTCGTCCTCGACACCGGCGAGCGCGTCGTGCTCAGCGGCCCCGGCCTCGTCGGACGGCGCCCCGTCGCCGGCGCGGAGACGTGGGCGCACCTCGTGACGATCGACGACCCGGAGCAGTCCGTGTCCTCGACGCACCTCGCGTTCTGGCCGGCCGACAGCGGCCTCGACGTCCTCGACCGCGGATCCACGAATGGCACCGTGCTGCTCGACCCCGCCGGGAAGCCGTGGTCGCTCCCGCCGGGCCGGCCGGCCCGCGTCGCTGCCGGCTGGACCCTCGTCCTCGGCCGCCGCCGGGTGACCGTCGAGCAGGCCTGACCGCCCCCACCCGCCGCGGCGCAGACCCGGCCAGGCCTGCGCCCTCCGGCCGGGACCGCGCCGCATCCGCAGGGCGGCACCTCGCCCACGAGACTGCGCCTCGCCCACGAGACTGCGCCTCCTGGAGCGGGCGCAGTCCCGGCTACCGGGCGCAGACTCTGCCCACACACAGCCAGCGCCCCCCGGCCCCGGAGCCCCGCAGGCTGGGCGGTGGCGGGGGGACGGCGTCAGAGGGTCGGGGCGGTCCAGGCGAGCTGGACGACCTGGCGGCCCTCGTCGCGGGTGACGAGCTGTGCGCGCCCGGGGACCGCCGGGATGGGCTTGGCCCCGCCGATCAGCGCGCCCTCGTCGGGGCTGCCGGACAGCACGATGCCGGGCGCCGCGAGGTCGCGGAGCGCCTGCAGGACGGGCTCGTACATCGCCCGCCCCGCACCACCGGACCGCCGGGCGAGGACGAGGTGCAGGCCCACGTCGCCGGCCTGGGCGAGCAGCGGGACGAGCGGCTGCAGCGGGTTGCCCGTGGTCGTGGACACCAGGTCGTAGTCGTCCACCACCACGAACACCTCGGCGCCCGTCCACCAGGACCGGTTGCGGAGCTGCTCGGGTGTGACGTCCGGCCCGGGAAGCCGCGTCCGCAGGTAGTCCGCGAGGCCCGCGATCTCCCCGGCGGCCTGGTCCTGCGTCGTGAAGTACCCGGCCAGGTACTCCTCGGGGATCTCGCCGAGCAGCGACCGCCGGAAGTCGACGGCGAAGATCTGCGCCTGCTGCGGGGTGTGCAGGCGGCGGATCTCGGAGGTGACCGCGCGCAGCAGCGCCGACTTGCCCGAGCCGCCGTCGCCGAACGCGTACAGGTGCGGCTCCTCGCGGACGTCGATGCCGACCGGTGCGAGCCCGGCCTCGTCGATGCCGAGCAGCAGGCGGCGGGCGTCGGCGCGCGGGTCGGCGTGCACCTGCGCGAGCGTGACCTCGTCGGGCAGCAGGCGCAGCTTCGGGCCGGCGGGGCCCTGCCAGGCGGCGTTCACGGCCTCGATGAGGTGCGTGACGCCGGCGCCGAGGGTGCCGGGTGCCGGGTCGCCGTCGACGCGGGGCAGCGCGGTCAGCACGTGGTGCTTGGACACGGCGAGCCCGCGGCCCGGCCGGTCCTTGGGCACGTTGACCGCGACCTTGCGGTCGATCTCGGAGTCCATCGGGTCGCCCAGTCGCAGCTCGAGGCGGGTGCCGAACAGGTCCTTGACCTGGGTGCGGAAGTCCATCCAGCGGGCGGCGGACGCCACCAGGTGCACGCCGAACGTCAGGCCGCGGCCGGCCAGCGCCTGGATGCGGGGCTCGAGCTCGTCGAACTCCGTGCGGACCGTGGACCAGCCGTCGACCAGCAGGAACACGTCGCCGAAGCCGTCGTCCGCCGTGCCCTGCGCGCGGCGGGTGCGGTAGGTCTCGATGGAGTCGATGCCGTGCTGGCGGAAGTACCGCTCGCGCTCGTCGACCATCGACTCGACCTCGGCGACCACGCGACGCACCACGTCCGGTTCGGCGCGCGAGGCGACGCCCGCCACGTGGGCCAGGCCGGCCAGCGGGGCGAACGTGCCACCGCCGAAGTCGAGCACGTAGAACTGCACCTCGAGCGGGGTGTGCGTGAGGGCCAGCGCGGTGACGACGGAGCGCAGCACCGTGCTCTTGCCGGTGCGCGGGGCGCCGACGACGGCCATGTGCCCGGCGGCGCCGCCCAGCGACACCGTGAGGTTCTCGCGGCGCTGCTCCAGGGGCCGGTCGACGGTGCCGAGGGGCACGGTCAGCGTCCCGGCGGCGCGCCAGCCGGGGGAGACCAGGCCGAGCCGCGGGTCGGCCACCAGGTCGGGCATGAGCTCGTCGAGCGTGCGGGGGACGACCAGCGGCGGCAGCCACACCTGGTGCGCGGGCGGGCCCTGGCCCTTCATCCGCTGCACGGCGATGTCGAACGTCGCGCGGGTCTCCTCCGGGTCGACGGTGGCCGCGACCTCGGTGGAGGCGGGCTGCGCCTCGATGCCGCCGAGCACCGGCGCCGCGGTGAACGACTCCAGCCGGGTCAGCCCCGTGCCCGTCGTGCCGGCGCCCTGGGCCGTCCGGCGGCGGGCCTTCGGCGGGCCGGACACGTAGGAGGCCCGGAACTGGATCATCGTCGTCGTGTCGGGCTTGAGGTACCCCATGCCCGGGACGGGCGGCAGCGTGTACGCGTCCGGGACGCCCAGCACGGTGCGCGACTCGGCGGCGGAGAAGGTGCGCAGGCCGATCCGGTAGGACAGGTGCGACTCCAGGCCGCGCAGCCGGCCCTCCTCCAGGCGCTGCGAGGACAGCAGCAGGTGCATCTGCAGCGACCGGCCGAGGCGGCCGATGGTGACGAACAGGTCGACGAACTCGGGCTTCGCGGACAGCAGCTCGGAGAACTCGTCGCACACGATCAGCAGGGCCGGCAGCGGCTCGAGGTCGGTGCGGCCGCCCTTGCGGGCCTTCTCGTAGTCCGCCACGTTCGCGAAGTTGCCCGCGGCGCGCAGCAGCTCCTGGCGGCGGACCATCTCGCCCTGCAGGGCGTCCTGCATGCGGTCGACGAGCGTGAGCTCCTCGCCGAGGTTCGTGATGATCGCGGACACGTGCGGCATGTCCGCCATGCCGGCGAACGTCGCGCCGCCCTTGAAGTCGACGAGGACGAAGTTGAGATCCTCCGACGAGTGCGTCAGCGCCAGCGCGAGCACCAGGGTGCGGAGCACCTCGGACTTGCCCGAGCCGGTGGCCCCGATGATGAGGCCGTGCGGGCCCATGCCCTGCTGCGCGGACTCCTTGATGTCCAGCGCGACGGGCTGGCCCTGCGGCGTCACCCCGATGGGCACCCGGAGGCGGTCGCGCGGCAGGCGGGGCCGCCACGCGACGGACAGGTCGAGGTCGCGGACGTCGCCGACGCCGAGCAGGTCGACCAGCTCGGACGACACCTCCTCGTCGCTGCGCTCGGGGCCGGACTCGACGTGCAGGGGCAGCAGGCGGCGCGCGGTCGCCTCGGCGTCGGCCACCGACATCTGGTCGCCGTCGACGCGCACGGGAGCGTTCCCGAGGCGCAGCACGTCGACCGGCGCCCGGACGGCGTCCTCGCCGGCGACCGCGCCGCCGACGTTCAGGCGCAGGGTCGTGGGCTCGTCCAGCTCGTCCCAGCGCTCGGGGAGCTCGAGCACGGTCACGCCGAGCACGCCGTCGGTCGTGAGGATCGCGTTGCCGACGGGGACGTGGCCGCCGTCGACGACCACCAGCACGTGCGGGAGCGGCGCCTCCGCCGCGTAGCCGAACCGGGGCCGCTCGGTGAGGTCCTCGGGGAGCAGCGCCTCGACGTCGGCGAGCGCGGTGCCGATCATCCGGGCGGCGCCCACCGCGTCGCGGGACCGCGTGGAGTGGGCGTGCGGCAGCCACTTCACCCAGTCCCACTCCGGCAGCGCCGCGTCGCTCGCGATCACGGCGACCTGCAGGTCCTCCGGGGCGTGGAACGTGGCGAGCTGGCTGACGAGGGCCCGGGCGAGCGCGCGGGACTCGGACGCCCCGCCGGTGACCTCGATGCGCGCGACGGACCGGACGTCGAACGCCAGCGGCACGCCGTGCTGCACCCGGTGCGTGACGAGGAACCGGTGCGCGGCCGACGCGGCGACCGGGTCGAGCTGCGCGAGGGGCGGGGTCTGCGGGGCCTCGAGGTCCAGGCACAGCGGCTGCGCGCCCACGCCGACGCGCGCGGTGAGGAAGTCGTCGTGCTGCGGGCGCCGCTCCCAGACCCGCGTGCGCTCCTCCGCGACGGCGGGCAGGGCGCGCGGGTCCGGGGACGACCACTCGGCCGCCCGGCGCTGCGCACCGGCCGCCTGGCGGACGGAGGTGCGCAGGTCCGACAGGTAGGCCAGGTACTCGCGCCGCGCGCCGACGACCTGGGCCTGGTGCTGCGAGCGCTGGCGCCAGCCGTTGACGCCGACGAACCCGAGCGACGCGAGCAGGAACATGCCGGCGGCGATGTACCCGCGCGGTCCCGGCTGGTTCATCGCGACGAACACGATCGAGCCGACCGACCCGAGCATCGGGATCGCGTTGGCGAGCATGCCGCTGACACCGTCGGAGGGCTGGATCTCCGGGGGCGGCTGCAGGACGACCTGTCCGCTGGGGACGGCGGGCGGCTCCAGGCGCGTCCCCTGCTGCGTCGCGATCGACATCGTCGGCGCTCGGTCCCTCCTGCTGGGCGGGGAGCCGCGCGCCCCCCGGCGTTTCTCGTCGGTCAACCTACCTGTCGTGACGCCGACCCGGCGGCCGGTGTTCGGCCGTCCGGGCGATCCTCGCCCCCGGGGCGGTGCACGCGAGCGCCGGGGGACGCTCCGGGCCGGTCGGGAGGCGGGCGACCGCATAGCATGTCACCCGCCGCGCCCGGGGGCAGGCGGGTCCTCCGCCGACGCCCACCGGCCACGGGACCAGCGAGGAGGAGGTGCGCGTGACGGTGCCGGGCCCCGCCGTGCTGGCGCCCCTGACCCGCGTCGCCGTGCACCTGGGCGTCCGCCGCCTCGACGTCGCCCTCGACGCGTCCCGCACGCTGGGCGAGCTGCTCGCCGCCGCCGGGGTGCCGCTCGTGCCGGGCCTGCTCGCGCTCGACTCCGCCGGCCGGGTGCTCGACCTCGCCGCGCCCGTCGCCGAGCAGGTGGCCGACGGCGCCGTCGTGCACGTCGTCGCGCCCGCGCCGCGCCCCCGTGGCCGCGCCGCCCGGGCCCGCGCCGCGTTCGTCGCCCGGCGCCCCGACCCCCAGCCCGCGCTGCTCGGTGCCGCCGCGTGCGTCGCCGCCGTGCTCGCGGCGGTCGAGGTGCTCGACCCGGCGCGCCGCGGGTGGGTCGCGCTCGTCGCGGCGCTCGTGCTCGCTGCCGGGGCCGTGCTGCTGGCCGCCTCCCGGTCCGCCTCGACGTCCGCCGCCACGCTGGTCGCGCCCGTGCTCGCCCTCGCCGCCGGTGTGGCGGCCGCCGACCCCGCCGGCGGCGCGGACCGGCGCCTGGCCCTGGTCGCCGGCCTCGTCGCGGCCACCGGCGCCGCCGCCGTCCGGTACGTGACGACCCGCGCCCTGCGCCGGGGGCAGGACCTGGCGACCGTGCTCCTCGGAGCCGTCGGCACGTTCGCCGTCGTCGACCTGCTGGTGCTCGTCGCGGAGCTGCCGGGCGTCGTCACCGCGGCGGTGCTGCTCGGGCTCGTGCCGGTGGGCCTGCGCGTGCTGCCGGTCATGGCGCTGTCGGTGCCCGACGAGCAGCTGGTGGACCTCGCCCACGTCGCGCGCACCGCGCCGAGCGTCCGTGGGCCGCGCCCGCGGGGACTGGGCCGCGTGAACGAGCGCCAGGTCGTCCGCACGGTCGGCTCCGCGGAGCGCCGCACCGACGCCGGGGTGCTGCTCGTGTGCGCGCTGCCGCCCGTGCTGGTGCCGGTCGTCCTCGCCGGGGCCCTGGGGGAGCCCGTCCGCGGCTGGGGGGCGATCGCCCTCGCCGCGGCGCTCGTCCTCGTGCTCAGCCTGCAGCCGCGGTCCGCCCGCGGGGCCGTCGCGCGGTGGGCGCCGCGCGCCGCGGCGGGCCTCGTGCTGCTGGAGCTCGCGGCGCTCGGCGGGCCGCTGCTCGGCGGGGACGCGGTGCTCGTCGCCGTGGCCTGCGTCGTGCTCGCGCTGGTGGCCGTCGCGGTCAGCCTCGCGCTCGGGCGGGGGTGGAGCTCCGTGGTCGCCTCCCGGTTCGGCGACGCGTTCGAGAGCCTCGGGGTCGTGCTGGCCCTGCCCGCGGCCCTGGTCGCCGCGGACATGATCGAGACGCTGCGGCGGGCGACCTCGTGACGGCACCCGGCGGGGCGCTCCGGACGACGGCCGGGCGGCGGCAGGACGATGGCAGGATGACGCGGATGACAGGGGGCCGGACGTGGAACCGACGATGAGCGCCGGACCCGGGTCCCTCGGCGCCGGCACGGGCGCCGGCACCGTCGCCGTCCGTGAGTGCGCCGGCTGCCGGCGGCCCCTGAAGCCCGACGCCCGGTTCTGCACCGCCTGCGGCACGCCCGTCCAGGCGGACGTCACCGTGACCGTCGTCGAGGGCGCGCAGCCGCGGTCGCGCGCCGACGGGCGGCCGCGCGAGGCCCGGCCCGCCGTGCTGCACCCCGCGTTCGGCGAGGCCACGCCCGCCGGGCCGGGCCGTCGCGTGCTGGCGTACGCGATCGACGCCGCCGCGGTCGGGCTCGTCGGCGGCGCGCTGCTCGCCTGGACCGGTTCCGTGCTGCTCGTGGCGCTGGTGGTCGCGGAGCTGGCGCTGGGTCTGCTCGTCTGGGAGGCGCACACCGGCCGCACGCTCGGCAACACCGTGCTTGGCCTGCGCACCGCCCGCGAGGAGACGCCGTACTCCGTCGGCCCCGCCCGGGCGTTCCTGCGGGGGCTGGTGCTCGCCGCGGGGCACGCCGTCGCGGGCCTGGGGCAGTGGGTCGTCGTCGCGTCCGCCGCGTTCGACACCAGCGGGCGCGCGCAGGCGTGGCACGACCGCATCGGCCGCGCCGTGGTGGTGGACGTCCGGGCGCACGAGCGCGCGGTGGAGGCGCTGCACGCGGCGGAGGACGCCCGGGTGGCGGCCGTCGGTGCCGGGCAGGGGGTCGGGCGGCCGGCCGGTCCCGCGGGGCGGCCGGGCGGCGCGCCGCGCGGGGTCGGGCCGTCGACCGCTGGGCCGGCGAGCGCCGTGCCGTCGACCGCTGGGCCGGCGAGCGCCGTGCCGTCGACCGCGGTGCCGGCGGTCCCGGGGCCGTCGACTGCGGCCGCGTCGGGCGCCGCGCCCGCAGGCGTCGTGCCGCAGCCCGTCGCCGCACATCCGCCGGTCGCGCCGGCCGCCGGGGGCTACGGTGCGGGCGCGCCGCACGTCGGGGGCGTCACCGCGCCGGGGACGCCGGCGCGCGCCGCTGGCGACCCGGCCGCACCCACCGGCCGCCGCGCCGCCCGCGCCGCCGCCGTGCAGGGCACGGCTCCGGGCACCGCCGGGCCGGGCTCGGCGGCGTCGGGCGCGGCCGGTCCTGGCACTGCCGGTCCTGGCACTGCCGGTCAGCCGGTGGCGCCCGCGTCCGTCCCGCCTGCCGCTCCGGTCGGGGCGGTGGGCGGCTGGACCGGCGTCCGCCCGATCGTGCCGGCACGCGCCGAGCCGGAGCCCGCCGTCGCCCCCCGGGCACCGCACCAGGCGCAGCCGGCGCCGTTCCTCGTCACCCTCGACACCGGCCAGGTCATGAGCGTCACCGGGCCGGGCCTCATCGGTCGCTCGCCGCGCCCCGCACCGGGCGAGCGCTGCGACCACGTCATCGTCGTCGACGACCCGGAGCGCAGCGTCTCGCGCACCCATGCGCGGTTCGGCATCGACAACGGGACGTTCTGGGTGTCCGACGCGGGCTCGGGCAACGGCACGACGCTGCGCCTGCCGGGGGGCCGCGTGATCCCGGTGCCGGCGGACCAGCGGGTGCTGGTCCCGTCGGGCTCGACCATCCAGGTCGGGGACCGCGGCGTGCGCATCGACGCGCCGACCTCGCGGGGCTGAGCCCGGCGCCCGCGGGTCGCGGGAGCGGCGACCGCACCGGCGCGCGCGGGCGGCCGGGGTGACAGACGCCGACAGCCCGGCGTCGTCGGTGAGCCCTCCCGAGCGGCCGCACGCGGCGGGGGAACGACGACGGGCGCGGTCCGACGTCTCCGTCGGCCGCGCCCGTCCTGTCAGTGACGGTGTCTCAGGTCACCACTCGTCGTCGGACGTCTCCGGGGCGCTCGCCTCGGCCGGGCGCAGGGCGTCGCGCCCACCGGCCCGCGCCGCAGCACCGAGCGCGGGGGCGTCGGCGCCGTCCTCGACGTCGATCTCCGGCGCCAGCAGCCCGCCGGAGGACCGGCGCCGCTTCGTGCCGTTGCTGCCGCCCGCACCGCCGCCGCCCATGGGCGCGCCGGCCATCCCGCCGGCGCGGCTGCCCGCGGCGGCGGTCCCGGTGGCTCCGGCCTGCGACCCCTGCACGAGGCCGGACGCCGAGCCGGACATCCCGGAGGCGGACGCGCCGCCGACCGTGCCGAGCGGAGCGCCGACACCACCGACCCCGGCCGCGCCGCCGAAGCTGCCCGCACCGCCGAAGCTGCCCGCGCCACCGGCGGACAGCCCGCCACCGGCCGCGAGGCGGTTCAGGCCGGCGCCACCGAGCGCGGCGCCACCGACCGTCAGGCCGCCCGCGAGGCCACCCGCGCCCAGGCCCGAGAGGCCCGAGCCGGAGGAGCCGCTGCCGCCGGAGCCGCCCGCGCCACCGAGGTGCGCGCCGCCGCCGGAGCCCAGGCCGCCGGGGATCGTGCCACCGACGCTGCCGTCGGACGACGTCCCGTCGCCGTACCCGGGCACGTGGCCGCCACCGGTCCCGCCGGAGCCGCCCGTCCCGGGCGTCCAGCCGGGGCCGACGACGCCGCCGACCGAGCCGGGGCCCGAGCCGGGGTGCGTGCCGCCGCCGATCGTGCCGACGGAGCCGCCGCCCGGTGCCTCCCAGGTCGGCGAGACGAACGCCCCGCCGCTGGTCGGCAGCGTCCCGACCCCGCCCGCAGGTCCGCCGCTGCCGCTGGGCGCGCCGCCGAGGCGCGGGGCGGAGCGGGTGCCGGGGCCGTTCGACTCGTCCGTGGTGTCGACGGGGGCGTGCCGGGAGTCGTCGGGGGTGTAGCCGGTGTTCCGGTCGGCCCGGTCGAGCGTGATGCCGGTCATCGCGCTGTTTAGCGCGGCGAGCGCCTGTGCGGCCTTCGCCTCGCGGGCCTCCTCGCGGCGGTCCGACAGGATGTTCCCCGCCACGACGCCGGTGACGGTGCCGATGCCCGGGAGCGCGACGGTGGAGGCGGCGGTGATCGCGGCGCGCTCGGCGAACGACAGCTCGCCGTCGGGCAGCTCGTGGAACGCGTTCTGCGCCTCGGCGATCGCCGCGCGGGCCGACTCGGCGGCGCGCTGCAGCGTGTCGAGCTGGGCGGAGAGCTCGACGATCTGGCCGGACATCGACGTGAGGCTCGCGGCCGCGGCCTCCGCGCTCTCGCCCTGCATGATGTAGCTGAGCCCGGACGCCACCGTGCTCAGGTCCGAGGCTGTGGTCTCGGTCTTCTGGGCGCCGCTCTCCAGCGCCGCGCGCTGGGACTCCACCGCCCCGAGGTCGGCGTCCAGCGTGCGCCGGAGCTGGTTGGCCTTGTCACCCATGATGTCCCCCTCGTGCCGGTGTCTCGGTGCCCGCCTGCTGGTGCGGCTGCTGCTGGTTCGACGTGCTCGGCGGCGTCCGACGGCCTCGGCGCCGGGCGACCAGGACGATCGCGACGACGGCCGCGACCACCAGGAGCGCACCGCCGGCGGCGGCGAGGACCGGGACCGGGGACGTCGCCGCGGCGTCGCCCTCGTCGTCTCCGGTGCCCCCCGCGGCGGTGTCCGGTGCGCTGCTCGCGGTCGGCCCGGGCTCGGCCGCCGCGGCCTCGATCTCCGCCACGCTCGGGTGCGCGTCGGGGTCGTCGGACAGGAACGGGTTCTCGTCCGGGTAGGCGGTGGGGTCCACGGCGAGCATCTGCCGGACGTTGACGGCGCCGTAGCCCCAGGCGTCGTCGACGATCTGGGGCTCGTGCTCCTCGCCCCCGGCGTTGCGCACGAGCGACTGGAGGATCTGGTTCGCCGTGGCGTCCGGGTACGCCGACCAGACGAGCGCCAGGGCCCCGGACGTGAAGGCCGCCGCGTTGGACGAGCCCGTCGTCCGGCCGTAGTCGTCGTAGGTCGGGGAGATGACGCGGAAGTCCGCGCCCGGCGCCACGACGTCCACCCCGCCCAGCTTGGGGCTCGTCTCGTCCAGCTGGACGTCGGGGGTGAGCGTGCCCACGGAGACGACGCCGTTGAAGAAGGCCGGGGAGCCGTGCACGAACCCGCCGTCGTTGCCTCCGGAGGCGACGACGATGACGCCCTCGCGCAGCGCGTAGATCATCTCGTCCGCGGAGAACGGGTAGTCGCCGGACACGTTGACGATGTCCGCTCCGCTGGTGATCGCGTCGTGGAAGGCGGCGTTGTCCCCTCCGGAGCGCCCGGGAACCGAGTGGCAGGCGTCGATGTCTTGCGGCGCCATGGCGAACACCTCGACGGTGGCGTCCGGCGCGATGCCGCGGACACCCGGCTTGCCGGCGGTGCCCGCGCCCGTGCCGAGGATGATCGACGCCATCGTGGTGCCGTGGTGGGCGCCCTCGTCGTCGCGGGCCGACGGCGCCGGTGCCCCCGGGCTGGGCGCGCAGTACGCGGGCTCGTTCATGAGGAGGTTCGTGCCGACCAGGTCGGGGGAGTCGGGGTTCACCGGGGTGTCGACCACGGCCACGGTGATCCCCTCGCCCGTCGCCTGCTGGTGGAGCTGGTCCATGCCGGTGGCGGTGTAGTACCAGAGCCCGCCGTCGGACGGGTCGGCGCTCGTCGCCGACGCGGCACCGGCGGGCGCGAGCAGCAGCAGGGCGCCCAGAGCAGTGGCGGCGGTCCGGCGGGTGGTGCGGCGGAGCGGTGCCGTCATGAGATGGACTGCATCTGCGGCCCGCGGTTGCTCGAGACGGGGACGCCCCGGTCGAGCCGCGCGGCGATCGCCTGCAGGCCCTCCTGCACGGTGGCGTCCTGCTCCTGCATCGTGCGGGCGCTCTCCGACAGCGCCGTCCGGCTGCTGTCGAGGGCGTCCTCGATGGCGGAGATCCAGGCCTCGGCGTCGACGAGCTTCTGACGGTACGACGTCGCGAAGTCCTGGACGCTGGTGATGTCCGGCCAGGTGCCGGGGGAGTCGTTCTCCGCCATCGCCGCGATGCGGGCGCGCAGCGCGCGGACCCCGGTGAGCAGCGTGAGCAGCTTGTCCGCGCTCAGCGCGAGCTCGCTGTAGTCGTACCCGACGTCGCCTGCCACGTCCGTCCTCCGCTGTCGTCCCGTGCGCCGCCCCCTGCGGCGCCAGTACCGCGCGGTCGCGCCCTGCCGTCGGTGACGGCGGTCGCGACCGCGCGGGTCGTGCTGGGTGGCGTCACGCGGTGGGCGCGACGCCGAGGTGGTTCACCAGCGGGCGGCGTTGGCCCGCTCGGTGGACTGGTACTCCTCGCCGGACGTCGAGACCGCACGGCCGACGTCGTTGAGCAGCGCCTTCATGTCGGTCAGCGCCGCCTCCCACTTGGCCTTGGCGGCCGTGTAGGCGGTGGAGGCCTCACCGGACCAGTTGGCCCGGAGCGGCTGCAGCGAGCGGTCGAGGTCCGCGAGGCGGGACTCGATGTTGCTGGCGCTGGACTGGATGTCGGCAGCGGCGGTCGACAGACCCCCGAAGTTGACCTTGAGGTCGCTCATCGTCTCGTCCTCTCCCGATCAGCCCAGCCGGCCCTGGAGGCGGCTGAAGGTGGACTGCTGGCTCTCGTCGGACGCGGTGTACGTCGACTGCGAGGTGAGCAGGTTGGACTCGAACTCGTTGAGCGCGGACACGATCTTGTTCGCGTCGTCGCGCCAGCGGGCCATCAGGGCGTTGAACGCCACGGCGCCCTGGCCCTGCCAGTGCGACCCGATGCCGGACAGCTTGCCCTCGAGAGCGCTCAGCTCGCGCTGCAGCTCCCCACGACTCTGGGCAACCGCGTCGGCGCCCTGCTTGAGCGCGCCGTCTGCTGCGGAGACCTCTGCTGCCATGTCACCTCCCCCTACACGGCCCCGTGGGCCTGCCTGACGTACGCCCCGTCGGCGCCGCCTGTGCCCGAGCTCACGTGACCCGGAACCGCTCGAAGGCTAACTCACAGGTTCCGAGCGCGACAGGCGAGGTCAGGGAGCCTGTGGACGACCACGCTGACCGGTGTCACGGTTCACCCGATCGGCCCACGTGCGCCTGGGTGATTCGTCAGGTATCGGACGGTTTGCGTTCACCGGGCGCGTCCCGGTCGGGGGACGCCGCCGGGAGGGTGGCTCCGGACCTCGACCCCCGGACGACCCCCCGGACGGCCGCCCGCCGGCGGTGGCGGCGCGTGCGCGGGGTCGCCCCGTCGCTATGCTGACCGCCGACCTGCCCAGGGACTACCAGGGGACCCCATGACAGACGCACCCACCTCCACGACGTCCGTCGGGACGCTCGTGCGGGTGTCGGTGACCGCAGGGGAGCGCCGGATCGACCTCGGCATCCCGGGTGCCGTCCCGATGGCCGAGGTCGTCCCGGGTCTGGCCCGCGCGCTCGGGCTGCTGGACGCCACCACCGCGCACGGCGGCTACCGGCTCGTGCGCGCGGACGGCACCCCGCTCGACTCCGCCCGCAGCCTGCTCGCCGAGGGGGTCGAGGACGGCGCCGTCCTCACCCTCGAGTCGGGGGCCCGGCGCGAGGCCGAGCGGATCTACGACGACGTGGTCGAGGCCGTGGCGGACGCGGTCGAGGGCCAGTACGCCCCGTGGACGCCGCGCGACTCCGCGCTGAGTGCCGCCTGGGCGGCGGGGGCGCTGCTGCTCGCCGGCGCCGCGCTGCTGCTCGGGGCGGACCGGACGTCGCTGGTCCCGCCCGTGGTGGCGGCGCTGGCCGCGGTGCTGGCCCTGGTCGCCGGCGCGGTCGTCGGCCGGGTGGGTACGGAGCCGGCCGCCGGTCGCGTCCTCGTGCTCGTCGCCCCGGTGCTCGCGGGCGTCGCGGGCCTCACCGCCACCGACGCCGCGCCGTCGTGGGGCTGGCCCGCCGCGCTCGCCGGGACGGGCGTCCTCGTGGCGGGGCTGCTGGGCATGCCGGCCCTCGTCGACCGGCGGGAGCTGAGCGCCGCGCCGCTCGCCGGCGGCCTGGCCGTCGCCGTCGCCGGCACCGCGATCGCCCTGACGGGCGCGCGCCCCGGCGAGGTGCTCGCGGTGGTCGTCGCCGCGGTCGCGACCGCCAGCATCGGCGTGCCCTGGCTCGCGCTGTCCAGCACGCCGCTGCGCGTGGTCTCGCCGCGCTCCGACGCCGAGATCCTCGCGGACCCGCCCGCGGTGCAGTCGGCCCGGGTCCGGGCGCAGCTCGCGGCGGGTCACCGCGTCCAGGTCTCGCTCCGCGTCGCGATCGGTGCGCTGGCGCTGGCCGCGACGCCCGCCGTCGTGGCCACCGGCCTCGCCGGCACGACGCTCCTCGTCCTCGCGTCCGTCGGGCTGCTGCTCGCGACCCGGCAGACCTACTCCCGGCTCGACGTGCTGCTCACGGTGAGCGTCTCGGTGGCGCTGCTGACGGTCGTCGCGGTCGTCGCCGCCGCGCAGCACCCGTCGTGGCGGCCGGTGCTCGTGGTGCTGGCCGGCGGGGCGGCCGCCGTGGTCGTGGGCCTCGGCCTCGTCGCGCCGCGCCGCCGGGTCGGGCTGGCGCGCCTCGGTGACTTCCTCGAGATCGCGTGCCTGGCGCTGCTGCTGCCGCTGGGTGTCACCGCGGCGGGCCTGGTCTGACCCGTGGCGTCGAAGCGCGACCTCGTCGAGGCGCAGTCCTACAGCCGGCGGCGCCTGCTCACCGCCTTCACCAGCGGCGCCCCGGGCGGCCGGGAGCTCGAGCCGACCAAGCCGCTGCGCGGGGTCGTCGCGGGGGTGTCGCTGTCGGTGCTCCTGGTGCTCGGCAGCCTCGGCTTCGGGCTGCTGAGCCCCACGCTCCCGGACGGCTGGGACGACCAGTCGCTCGTGATCGTCGAGGGCGACGGCAGCCGGTACGTCGGCATCCAGGGCACGCTGCACCCGGTGCTCAACGTGACGAGCGCCCGACTGGTCCTGGACTCCGCGTCGTTCCACGTGGTCGACGTCAGCGAGGACGACATCACCGACGCCCCGCGCGGCGCGACCATCGGCATCCCCGGGGCCCCGGACGAGCTCCCGCTCGCGAGCCGGCTCACGGCGACCGGCTGGCGGGCGTGCGTCGCGGCGGGCGGCGGGACCGCTCTCGACCTCGACCCCGACTCGCCGGCACCGGCCGCGAGCGCGGAGGCCGGCGCCCTCGTCGAGGTCGCGGACACGCTCTACCTGGTCGCCGGCGGCACCCGGCACCGGATCCCGCCCGCCGACGAGGCCGCCGTCCTGCGCGCGCTCGGGCTGGACACCGCCGAGCCGGTGGCCGCGGGCGCCGACTGGCTGAACCTCGTCCCGACCGGCTCCGACCTGGAGCCGCTGACCGTGGCCGACGCCGGGTCGTCGGCGCTGCCCGCGGGCGGCCTGCCGGTCGACACGCGCGTCGGCACGCTGGTCGAGGTGTCCGGCGTCGGCGACGGCGCCCGCCGCTACGTGGTCGACGCGGCCGGCGAGCTCGCGCCGCTGTCGGAGCTGGCGTACCCGCTCTACCTGCTCGGCGCCGGCGACCTCGCGGCCGAGCCGCTGCGGGTCACGTCCGCGGAGATCGCAGCGGTGCGCACCTCCGCCACGCCGGTCGCGCCCGCCGACCTGCCGGAGGCCGTGCCGACGCTCGCCGGCGCGGGCCAGACGGTCTGCCTGTCGCTGTCGACCGGGGACGCCGCGGGCGTGCAGCTGGTCGTCCGGGACGGCGCGGCCCCCGACCCCGGCGTCCGCGTGGCCCCGGGCTCCGGCGCCCTCGTCCGCGCCCAGTCCGCCGAGGGCGCCGCGGCGAGCGTCCGGCTGGTCGACGGCTCCGGGCGGGCCTACCCGGTCCCGGACGCGAGCGACGAGGTGCTGGCACGCCTGGGCTACGCGGCGGGCGACGTCACGCGCGTCCCGCCCGCCTGGGCCGAGCTGCTGCCCACCGGCCCGACGCTGACCGTCGAGGCGGCGGCCACCGAGGTCTCGGGCGGCACCGCGGCGGACAGCGGGACGGGCAGCGCGACGGGCAGTGCGACGGACAGCGCGGCGGGCCGCACGCCGGAGCCCGCGGCCACCGGCGCGCCGTGACCGCGGCGTCCGGGCCGCGCGCCGCCTCCGTGCGCCGTCTCGCGCTCGCCGGCGTCGCCGCCGCGCTCCTCCTGCCGGGCGGGTCCACGGCCGCCGCGGCCTCGCCGGCCACCGCGCGCCCCGCCGCGACCGCCGGCGAGCAGTGCACGCAGGAGAAGGTGCAGTACGTGCCGGAGGCGCCGCCCGCGCTGACGCGGCTCGCCGCCGAGCGGGCCTGGGCGACCGCGACCGGCGCCGGCGTGCTCGTCGCGGTCGTCGACTCCGGGGTGGACGCCCGCAACACGCACCTGACCGACGCCGTCGTGCCGGGCGTCGACCTGGTGGGCGTGGCGGGGGACCCGACCGGTCGCACCGACACCGCCGGGCACGGCACCGCGGTCGCCGGTCAGATCGCCGCCCGGCCGTACCCGGACTCCGGGGTGGTCGGGCTCGCGCCGGACGCGACGATCCTGCCCGTCCGCGTCTACTACTCCGACGACGACCAGGGCCGCGAGGCCGGCGTCGCCCCCGACGCCACGCGCATCGCCGCGGGCATCGACGCCGCGGTGGGTGCCGGGGCGCGCGTCGTGAACGTCTCGATGAGCACGCCGAACGACACGCCCGTCCTGCGGGAGGCGGTGCAGCGGGCGACGGCGGCCGGGGCGCTCGTCGTCGCCAGCGCCGGCAACCGGACGACCAGCAGCGACGAGACGGACGGCGCGCGGTACCCGGCCGCGTACGACGGCGTCCTCGCGGTGACGGCCGTCGACGTGGACGACAACCCGTCCACGGACGCGATCCACGGCGCGCACGTCGACGTCGCCGCCCCCGGCACGAACGTCCTCACCGCGTTCCACGCGGCCGGCGACTGCATGCTGTCCGGCGAGGGGGAGTCCACGAGCTTCGCGACCGCCTACGTCAGCGCCGCCGCCGCCCTGCTCGCGGAGCGGTTCAGCGAGGAGACGCCCGCGCAGTGGGCGTACCGGCTGCAGGTCACCGCCGCGCGCGACCAGCCCGCGCAGCGCGACGACCTGGTCGGCTGGGGCGTCGTCCGGCCCGACGAGGCGCTGGCGTTCGTCGACGACGGCACCGCGCCCGGCCCCCCGAGCCCGGTGCACGCCGCCGCGGCGGGCGAGGTCGCGAACGCCCGGACGCTGGACCTCACCCCGCGGCCCGACCCGCTCGCCGACGCCCGGGAGCGCGCGGTGTGGTGGGGGATCGGCGGCACGACGCTCGTGCTGCTGACGGCCCTCGGCGCGCGGCTCGCGGGACGGCGCCGGCGGGGCTGAGCCCCGCGCTGCCGAGGCCGACCGCCGCCCGCGCAGGGACCCGTGGGCCTCAGACCGCCGCGGCGTCCCGCGCGGCGGCCCGCAGCCGCTGCGCCCGGTTGTTCCGGAGCCCGTCCACCGTCAGCAGCACCAGCGCGACCCACACGAGCCCGAAGCCCCACCAGCGCGCGGGCGGCATCGTCTCGTGCAGCACCAGCACGCCGATCGCGAACTGCAGCACCGGCGCCAGGTACTGCAGCATCCCGACGACGCTCAGCGGCAGGCGGCGCGCCGCCTCCCCGAACAGCAGGAGCGGCAGGGCGGTCGCGACGCCCGTGCCGGCCAGCGCCAGCGCGTGCCAGCCGCCGCCGCCGGTGAACGTGCCGTCGCCGGTGCTCTGCAGCCAGATCAGGTACACCGCGGAGACCGGGGCCAGCACCAGGGTCTCCGCGGCGAGCCCCGGTGCGGCGGCGACGCTGCGGCCGACGCGGTTCTTCAGCAGCCCGTACACGCCGAACGACCCCGCGAGGGTGAGCGCGACCCAGGGCGGCGTGCCGAGGCCGACGGTGATCACCACGACCGCCAGCACGCCGAAGGCGAGCGCGACCCACTGCAGCCGCCGCAGGCGCTCCCGCAGCACGACGACCGCGAGCGCGACCGTGACCAGCGGGTTGATGAAGTACCCGAGCGCGGCGTCGACCACGTGGCCGCCGAGCGCGGCGAAAACGAAGGTCAGCCAGTTCACGGCGAGCAGCACGGCGGCCGTCGCGATGAGGCCCATCGTCCGGCGGGTGCGCAGCACCGTGGCGAACGCGCGCCAGGTCCGGGTCACGCTGAGCACGACCGCGCAGAAGATCAGCGACCACAGCACCCGGTGCGCGACGACCTCGACCGCGCCGGACGGCTTCAGCAGCTCGAAGTACAGCGGCAGGACGCCCCACAGCAGGTACGCGCCCAGGCCTGCGGCGGCCGCGGGGTCGAGGGCGGGGGTGTCCACAGGGCGGTGCCCGGGCTCGGGGGCGCGACGGCGGGGCCGGTGCCCGCGCGCGGGCTCGTGGGGGACGGGGTGCTCACTCCCCGACGCTAGCCCGGTCGCGGCGGCGCTCCGGGCACCCGCCCGCGGCGCGGACGCCGAACGGCGGGACTTCGTCGCCCTTCGGCAGGACTTAGGCCGTCCTACACTGGGGCCCCACCCTGCGTGCTGCGCCGGGCGCCGGCCGTGACGTCCTCCGGGACGCCGCCGGAGCCGGGCCCCGCCGGGACCTCCACACGGAAGGCACCTGCGTGACCTCGAACCGCCCCGTCCGCGTCGCCGTCGTCGGCGCGGGACCCGCCGGGATCTACGCGTCGGACATCCTGTCCCGCTCCGGTCTGGACGTGTCCATCGACCTGATCGAGCGGCTCCCCGCGCCCTTCGGGCTGGTCCGGTACGGCGTCGCCCCCGACCACCCGCGGATCAAGCAGATCATCGTGGCGCTGCACAAGGTCCTGGAGCGCGGCGACATCCGGCTGCTCTGCAACGTCGACTACGGCGTCGACCTCAAGCTCGAGGACCTGCGCCGGCACTACGACGCGGTGGTCTTCGCGACGGGCGCGATCAAGGACGCCGAGCTGCCGATCCCGGGCATCGACCTGGCCGGGTCCTACGGCGCCGCGGACTTCGTGTCCTGGTACGACGGCCACCCCGACGTCCCCCGCACCTGGCCGCTGACGGCCCAGCACGTCGCCGTGCTCGGGGCCGGGAACGTGGCGCTCGACGTCGCGCGCATCCTCGCGAAGCACGCCGACGACCTGCTCCCGACCGAGGTGCCGGCCAACGTCTACGAGGGGCTGAAGGCCAGCCCGGTCACGGACGTGCACGTGTTCGCGCGCCGCGGCCCCGCCCAGGCGAAGTTCTCCCCGCTGGAGCTGCGCGAGCTCGGCCACGTGCCGGACGTCGACGTGGTCGTCTACCCCGAGGACTTCGACTTCGACGAGGGCTCGATGGCGGCCATCCACTCGTCGAACCAGACCAAGCAGGTCGTCAAGACCCTGACCGACTGGACGCTGAAGGAGCCGGAGGAGCTCACGGCGAGCCGCCGGATCCACCTGCACTTCCTGCACAAGCCGGTCGAGGTGCTGGGGGAGGACGGCACGGTCGTCGGGCTCCGGACGGAGCGCACGGTGCTCACGGGCGACGGCACCGTCGCCGGCACGGGGCAGACGCACGACTGGCCGGTGCAGGCCGTGTACCGCGCGGTCGGCTACTTCGGGTCCCCGCTGGTGGACGTGCCGTTCGACGAGGCCGCGGGCGTCATCGCGAACCGCGAGGGCCGCGTCGTCGACGTCGACGGGGAGCCGGTGCCGGGCGTGTACACGACCGGCTGGATCAAGCGCGGGCCGGTCGGCCTGATCGGGCACACCAAGTCCGACGCGAGCGAGACGATCCGGCACCTGGTCGAGGACGCCGGCGACGTGACCGAGCCGGGCAACCCGTTCCTGTCCGCCACGGAGCCCGACCCGGACGCGGTGCTGGAGTTCCTGGCCGCGCGCGGGGTCGAGGCGATCCAGTGGGCCGGCTGGGAGCTGCTCGACGCCTACGAGCGGTCCCTCGGCGAGCCGCACGGTCGCGAGCGGGTCAAGGTCGTCCCGCGCGAGGAGATGGTGCGCGTCGCGCTGGCCCGCGCCGCCGCCGAGGGCTGACCCCCGGCACCACCCGCCGGGGTGCCGGTCAGCCGGTGAACCGGCGCAGGAAGTCCTGGGTGCGCTGCTCGCGCGGCGCACCCAGGACCTGCTCCGCGGGGCCGCGCTCCAGGATCCGGCCCTCGTGCAGGAAGCACACCTCGTCGGCCACGTGCCGGGCGAACGCCATCTCGTGCGTCGCGACGACCATCGTCGTGCCCTCGTCCTTCAGCTCCCCGAGCAGGTCGAGCACCTCCCCGACGAGCTCCGGGTCGAGCGCGCTGGTGACCTCGTCCAGCAGCATGAGCGCCGGCTGGGTCACGAGCGCCCGCGCGATGGCCACCCGCTGCTGCTGACCGCCCGACAGCTCGTCGGGGAACGCCCGCGCCTTGCCCGCGAGCCCCACGCGCTCCAGCATCGCGGCCGCCCGCTCGCGCGCCTCCGCCTTGCCGACCCGGTGCACGAGCCGCGGCGCGAGCGTCACGTTGTCCAGCACCCGCAGGTGCGGGAACAGGTTGTACGCCTGGAACACCATCCCGATCCGGGCGCGCACCGCGTTGGCGTCGACCCGCGGGTCCGTGACCTCCTGGCCGGCGACCTCGATGACGCCGTCGTCGACCTCCTCCAGCAGGTTGATGCAGCGCAGCAGCGTCGACTTCCCGGACCCGGAGGCGCCGATCAGCACGACGACGCGGTGCTCGGCGACGTCGAGGGACAGGTCGTCGAGCACGACGTGGTCGCCGAAGGACTTGCGGACCCGGTCGACGCGCAGCAGCGGGGCGGCGCTCATCGCATGGCCCCCGCCCCGGCGAGCCCGCTCTGTGACCCGAGCCAGCCGCCGCGGCGCGCGAGGGCGTCCGTGAACCGGGTCAGCGGGATCGTCAGCAGGACGAACAGCACGCCCGCCACGACGTACGGCGTGAAGTTCGCGTAGGTGGCCGTCTGGATCTGCGCGGCCCGCACCGCGTCCACCGCGCCGAGGATCGAGATCAGCCCGGAGTCCTTCGACAGCGACACCAGGTCGTTGAGCAGCGGCGGGATCACGCGGCGCACCGCCTGGGGGAGCACGACGTGCCGCATCGTCTGCCCGCGGGTGAGGCCGAGGGACCGCGCGGACGCGATCTGGGAGGGGTGCACGGACTCGATGCCCGCGCGGAACACCTCCGCGACGTACGCCGAGTACGTCAGCACGAGCGCCAGGCCACCGAGCACGACCGCCGACGTCGGGACGCCCTGCAGGCGCAGACCCGGCAGGCCGAAGCCGACCAGCAGCAGCACGAGGATCAGCGGCAGCCCGCGGAACACGTCGACGTACCCCGTGGCCAGGGCCCGCAGCGGGAAGAACGCCGGCCCCCGCAGCGTCCGGGCGAGCGCCAGCAGCAGGGCGACCACGACGATCAGCACCGCGGACACCGCCATGACGCGCACGTTCAGCCAGAGGCCCTCGAGGATCTTCGGGAGCGCGGCCCACGCGACGTCGGGGTCGAGGAACGACTGCCGCACCCGGGGCCACCCGGGCGAGCTGACCAGCCCCAGGACGGCGACGCCCGTGACCAGCACCGTGCTGACCAGCGCGACGAGGGTGGACCGGCGGGCGCGCGACCGCCGGTACGCGTCGCGGTCACGCTGACGCTCGGACGGCGCCCACGGGGTGCGGGCGCCGTCCGGGCGCATGTCGGCTGCGGGCACTACGGCAGGACCGGGGCACCGGCGGCGTCGGTGAGCCACTGCGCCTCGAGGTCGGCGAGCGTGCCGTCCTCGCGCAGGGCGTCGACCGCGTCGGTCACCGGCTGCGTCAGCGCGGAGCCCTTGTCCAGCACCAGCCCGAACTGGTCCGGGTCGTCGCCGGCGGGCAGCTGGCCGACGACCTTCCCGCCGTCGAGCTCGGCCGCCGTGATGTACAGCGCGGTGGGCAGGTCGACGACGATCGCGTCGACGAGCCCGGCGGTGAGCGCCTGCTTCACCTGGTCGTTGTCGTTGAAGACCTGCACCGGCGTCGTCGGGGCGATCGACTCCTCCGCGACCTGCAGGCTGGTCGTGCCGACCATCGCCCCGATCCGCAGGCCCTGGAGGTCGGCGAGCGACGCCGCGTCCGCGGCGGCGCTGCCCTCGACCGTGACGACCGCCTGCGCGGTGTCGTAGTACGACGAGGAGAAGTCGAGGTTCTCGGCGCGCTCCGGGCTGATCGACACCTGGTTGATCGCGAAGTCGAAGTCCTTCGTGCCCGGGGCGATGATCTGGTCGAACGTCACCGGCACCCACTCCACCTGGTCGGCGTCGAACCCGAGCTGCTCGGCGACCGCGTACGCGACGGCGGACTCGAAGCCCTCGCCGTTGCTCGGGTCGTTGTCGACCACCCAGGGCTCGTAGCCGGGGTCGGACGTGCCGATCGTCAGGACGCCGTCGGTCAGGGTGTCGAGGGCGCCGTCGGACGCGGCGGCGGAGTCGGACGACCCGGGGTCGTTCTCCTCGTCGACGGGGGCGCACGCCGCGAGCGCCAGCGCGCTCGCAGCGGCCAGGGCGATGAAGCGGACGGTACGCACGTGGGTCTCCTCGGGTGAAAGGGGCGCAGGAGGGATCTGCGGAGGTCAGCGTAGGGGAACCCCCGAGGCCGTCGCGGCGTTGTCCTGGACGGCGGGACGAGTTGTCGTGACCGCGCTGAGAGGAAGGACGCACATGGGCCACCGGCACTACAACGGCCTCAAGACCGCGCTGCTGTTCGGCGTGCTGTGGGCCGTGCTGCTCGGCATCGGGACGATCATCGGCAACGGGCGCTACATCCTCCTGTTCGCCCTGTTCGGCGTCGTGATGACCGCGTACTCCTACTGGAACTCCGACAAGATCGCGATCCGCGCCATGCGCGCCCGCCCCGTGTCGGAGATCGAGCAGCCGGTGATGTACCGGATCGTCCGTGAGCTCTCCACCGCCGCCCGGCAGCCGATGCCGCGCCTGTACGTGTCGCCGACCGCCGCGCCGAACGCCTTCGCGACCGGCCGCAACCCGCGCAACGCCGCGGTCTGCTGCACCGACGGCATCCTGCAGATACTCGACGAGCGCGAGCTCCGCGGCGTCCTCGGCCACGAGCTGATGCACGTCTACAACCGGGACATCCTCACCTCGTCGATCGCCGCGGCCGTCGCGGGCGTCATCACCTCGGTGGCGCAGTTCGCCCTGTTCTTCGGCGGCGGCAACGACCGCGACCGCGGCGGGAACCCCATCGCCGCCCTGCTCATGGTGTTCCTGGCACCCCTGGCCGCGACGATGATCCAGCTCGCCATCAGCCGCACCCGCGAGTACGACGCCGACGAGGACGGCGCCGCGCTGACCGGCGACCCCCTCGCCCTGGCATCGGCGCTGCGCAAGCTCGAGCGCGGCACGCAGGCGCGGCCCCTCCCGCAGGACCGGCGCCTCGTGGACGTCTCCCACCTCATGATCGCGAACCCGTTCAAGGGCGCGGGCATCGGGAAGGTGTTCGCGACGCACCCGCCGATGGGGGAGCGGATCGCGCGGCTGGAGCGCATGGCCGGCACCGGCGGGCCGATCACCCGGTACTGACAGTCGGTCGCCTGCCGACTCAGCGCCCGGTTCCCGGCGTGCTCGGTGAGGCGTCCGCACGGGGCTCGCCGCTGATCTCCCGACCGAGCGGGCGCGCCCCGGCTCGGTCGAGCGCCTCGGTCGAGGTGCACGCGGGGACGACGGCCCTCTCGCGGGGTGCGGAGGGCCTGGGGCCGAAGCGTTCCTCGCGGCTCTGCCCGTCCAGCACGTCGTCGACGACGTAGAGCACGTCCCCCTGCTCGATCGTGAGGATCGCCGGCACGTCGCGGCCGAACTGCATGATGCCGGTCGCCTGCTCGAGCGCGCACAGCGCGTCGGCGCCCGGGGTGGCCACCAGCCGGCCGCTGTACCGGGTGCCGGTGTCCACCCCCGTCTGCAGTGCGATCTCCGCGCTCGAGATGCCGGGCAGGTCCGCGACCTGAGCGAACAGCACCTCGTCGGGGACCGCGCCCTCGTGAGGCGGTGTCGCACACGCCGTGAGGAGGGCGACGCCCAGCACGGCGCAACGGACCGGCCCGGGCGCGCGTCGCGGTCTCATCGCGTCGTCACATCCCATCGCGTCACCGTGCCGGCTCCCGTCAGGAACGGGTCCTGCTGCGCACGCCACCTCTGCACGGTGGGGTCCTGGGACCGGTCGACCAGCGCTCCCGTCGCAGCGTAGGTGGGAACCGAGTGCGCGCTTCCCGGCCCGGGCGCGGTGGGAACGACCGACGACGGATCGTCCTCGTCCAGAGCGAGCGTCGACCCCTCGCTGAGACGACGCTCGACCGTGACCCAGTTCGCGTGAGGGGGGTTGTCCCGGCCCTCGAGCATCGGCACGGCGTCGTTGTCGTGCTCGAGCGACAGCACCGAGACGTCGCCCGGGATGTCGAACCGGGCGATGGGCGAACCTGCGGTCACGACGCTACGCACGTCGAACCGCTCGCGGAACGCCGGGTCGCTGGCGAGTGCCGCCGCGGTGATCCCGCCCTGGCTGTGGCCCGTGAGCATCACGGGATCGCTGGACTCGATGCCGGCTCGGCGCATGGCCTCGGCGACCTGGGCCTGCATGAACGTGCTCTCGCCCGCCATCAGCCGGAGGTTCGTGGTGAGGTCGACGGGGTTCTCGCCCCGCACGGGAGACCATGGTTGCGTCCCGGGGATCTGGACGACGTACGCGTGGGAGCCATCCGCCTGGGGCACGTCGACGATCTGGATCTGTCCGTGCGTGGCCGGGAGACCGAGGTACGCCTGCTGCATGAGGATGTCCTCGACGCAGCGTGGTGGTTCTGCCCAGCGGAGGTCGTCCGACCGACGCACCCCCACCTCCCCGGTGTCGTCGAACATCCCGAACAGCCCGCCCGCGTTGACCAGCCCGGCGACGGCGTCCTCGTACGACGGGGTCGGCCACTGCCCGCCGGAGAGCACGTACGGCAGCGCGAGGCCCCCGTTCGGCCCGCCGAGCAGCGTCCCGAGGCTCCAGGTCGTGCCCTGGATCAGGGCCGGGGCCATCCGCGTGAGCCCCTCGAGCAGCCACGGGTTGTCGTAGAGCCCCTGCATGAGCTGCCCCTGCAGTGCCGCCGGGTCGAGGTTCCGGGCGGCCAGCAGGACGGCCGGCCATCGCGCGGGGTGCGCCGCGAGGGCCATCCCGCCCCCGAGCAGCGCGACCCCGCTCCCGGCCGCGAGGAACGGCAGCGCCGCCCCGAGCGTGAACCCCGCCGCGTCGTGCAGCCGCTCGAGCACGGCCTGGGCCGTCGCGTCGACGAACGCGTACGTCGTCGCCGACGCCCGCAGCACGACGGCCGTCGCCTCCAGGCCCGTGCTCACCACGAGCAGCCCGTGCCTGCCGACGGTCGCGTCCGTGACGGCCACCGTGACGCCGGCGACCTCGACCGGGCACAGCAGGGCGGCGGCGGTGATGTCGGGGTGGAGGGCGATCCGCGCGACGTCGTCCGTCCAGCCGCGCACCTCGTCGCCGGCGGCGTCGAGCAGCCCCGCCTGGGAGCGCAGGTCCTGCAGCCGCGCGCCGACGCCTCCCGCGCCGCCGCTGATGGTCAGGCCGTCGCTCATGCCGGTGCCTCCGCGTCCGCGGCCGACGGGAAGCGGCCGGCGAGGTCGTGCAGCAGTGCCGTGCGGACGTCCGCACGGGACCGCGGGGTGTGCGCGACGCGTTCGTCGGTGGTGCGGGTGAGCTCGACCCAGCCCGCGTCGCACCGCAGGAGGCTCAGCGCCGACACGTCCGTCCGGCCGACGGAGCGGACCGTGACGACGAGGCTGCCGTCGGCGCTCCGGACCGCGGAGTCGACGACGGCGGGCGGGCCGTCGGTGCCGAGCTCCGCGCACAGGGCGTCGACCGTGGTGCGGTCGCCGGTGCGCAGCGCGCGGGCGAGGGCGACGGTCAGCTCCTCGGGCACGGTCGCGGCAGTCGTCCGGGCGCGGACCGGCGCCGGGGGGACGTGCCGGAGCACCTCGTCGACGAGCCGCCCCACGGGGAACACGCTGACCTCGACCCCGGGGCGCGGGGTCGTGCCCGCGAGCCCCGCCGCGGGGACCACGTCGACGCCGCGTGCCAGCCCGCAGCCTGCCCGGGTGTCCGTCCGGAGGACGGCGAGCACGGCGCGCTCCCGGGCGACGGCGGCGACCTCGACGGCGACCAGAGCCGCGCCGCACGCCTCGACGGCACCGCGGAGCGCGGGATCCACGTGGCCCGCAGCCCCGTCCCCCGGGGGGTCGACCGCCGACCCGTCACGGTCGACCGGGAGCACGTCGGCCCAGCCCGGCAGCCCGTCGACGCCGGCGCTCGCCATCGCCCACTCCCGCTCGTCGAGCCGGGCGCGCAGAGCCCCGTCCACCGGGGCGAGGGCGGCGGTCACCGAAGGCTCCCGACGCGGTCGGCCAGACGGGACCAGTCCGGCGCCCCGGGCGCGGGGAGCACGTCGCCGACGGCCCGCAGCACCGACCGCGCCGCGTCCCGTGCGCCGCGCTCGGCCGCGGTGAGCACGTCGTCCGCGAGATCGCCGAGCCGGCCCACCACGCGCCGCGCGTCGTCCAGGCGGTCCTCGACGAGCTGCATCGCCCGCCGGATGGCCTGCTGCCGGTCCTCGAGCTCCTCGGCGAGCCTGTCGAGCGCGCGGGCCGCCTGGAGCATCTCCTCCTGCGCGGCCGTCACGTCCCGCCCGTGCTCGTGCAGGCGCGCCCGGTACCGCTCGGCGGCCACGCCGGCCCATCGGATGCCGGCGCCCGCGCGGACACGGTCGCCGGTGCGCGCCACGCTCTCCGCCGCCGTCCGCAGTCGACGCGCGTGCGCACGGATCTCCTCGGGATCTCCCCCTGCTGCCATGCCTCGGGACCGTAGGGACGGATCCGCACCACTCAGTGCCCCCGGGAGCACCTACTGGGGACGACGGAGGCCGGGCACCGCGTGTCGGGTGCCCGGCCTCCGTGCGGGGTCAGCGGTAGTTGATGAACTGCAGCGCCGCGTCGATGTCGTCCGCGCCCTTGAGCAGCGCGATGACGGCCTGCAGGTCGTCGCGGGCCTTCGCGGAGACGCGGACCTCGTCGCCCTGGATCTGCGTCTTGACGCCCTTGGGGCCCTCGTCGCGGACGAGCTTGGTGACCTTCTTGGCGATCTCGCTGGACAGGCCCTCCTTGATCGTGGCCTCCAGCCGGTACTCCTTGCCGGACGGCTTCGGGTCGCCGTCGCCGGTGTCCAGGGACTTCAGCGAGATGCCGCGCTTGATGAGCTTGGTCTGGAAGACGTCCAGGACGGCCCGCACGCGCTCCTCGGAGTTGGCGGTCATGAGGATCTTCTCGCCGCTCCAGGCGATCGACGCGCCGACGCCCTTGAAGTCGTAGCGCTGCGCGATCTCCTTGACCGCCTGGTTCAGCGCGTTGTCGACCTCCTGGCGGTCGACCTTGCTGACGACGTCGAACGACGACTCGCTCGCCATGACTCCTCCTCCACGTGGTGCAGGGCGCGGGGGACGCGTTTCGGTCCCGGCCCGATCCCTTGCTATCCTTCCATCCGCACGTCGGCGACGCAGTCACCGCACGCGCATCCCCGGCGGGTTACCCGAGTGGCCAAAGGGGGCTGACTGTAAATCAGCTGGCATCGCCTACGGGGGTTCGAATCCCTCACCCGCCACGCGATGTACGACAGGGCGTCCTCCGCACGGAGGGCGCCCTGTCGCCGTCTGCGGGTGGGGGGCCAGCGCACCTCCGCGCCGACGCGCCCGGGCTGCGCGGGCGGCGGATCCGCTCGGCGGGCGGGGTGGCGTCGCACCGGCACCGCGCTCCGGACCGGGGTCTGACCTGCGCGTTCGAGGCCGGCGGGGGGTCGATTTCGCAGCGGCCGGGGGCACCGTGTAACCTTGCACGCACTGCCCCGATAGCTCAGTCGGCAGAGCGTCTCCATGGTAAGGAGAAGGTCAAGGGTTCGATTCCCTTTCGGGGCTCTGTGGTGTGTCATGGATCAGGACGTCCGTCCTGGTCCGTGGCCCATCCGAGGCGGGGTAGCTCAGTTGGCGAGAGCGCACGACTCATAATCGTGAGGTCGCGGGTTCGAGCCCCGCCCCCGCTACAAGGACTGAACCAGTCGCGCGTCCGCCGGCGCGCGTCGACGAAGATCGCAAGCGCTGTCTCGGCGCGAGAGGTGGCAAGACCATGGCCAGCAAGAGCTCGGACGTCCGTCCGAAGATCACGCTCGCGTGCACGGAGTGCAAGGAGCGGAACTACATCACGAAGAAGAACCGTCGGAACGACCCCGACCGGCTCGAGATGAAGAAGTTCTGCCCCCGCGACGGCCGTCACACGGTGCACCGCGAGACCCGCTGACCTCAGCGCACACCGTCGTGGCCGTCAACCCTGAATACGCGGGACGCGAGTACCCGCCGAACGAGGCGTACGAGGTCGGCCGCGAGAAGCTCCGCGAGTTCGCGGAGGCGGTCGGGGCGACGCACCCGGCCCACACCGACGTCGACGCGGCGCGAGCACTCGGGTACCCCGACGTGATCGCGCCGCCGACGTTCGCCGTCGTCGTGGCGCAGCGCGCCGAGAGCCAGCTGATCGCCGACCCCGGGGCCGGCATCGACTTCAGCCGGGTCGTGCACGCCGACGAGCGGTTCATCCACCACCGCCCGATCCACGCCGGCGACCGCCTGGTCACCGTGCTGCACGTGGACGCGGTGACGGAGCGCGCAGGGCTGTCGATGGTGACGACCCGCGCCGTCATCTCCGCCGAGGGCGGCGGGCCCGTCGCGACGGTGACGTCGACGCTCGCGGTCCGCGGGGAGGACGCCTGATGACCCGGCCCGTGCTCGAGGACCTGGCGGTCGGCCAGGAGGTCGCCCGTCGCGAGATCACGGTGGACCGGGCCCGCCTGGTGCGGTACGCCGGGGCCAGCGGCGACTTCAACCCGATCCACTGGAACGACCGGTTCGCCACCGAGGTCGGCCTGCCCGGCGTGATCGCGCACGGCATGTGGACGATGGGCGCCGCCGTGGGGGTCGTCTCCGACTGGCTCGAGGACCCGGGTGCGGTCGTCGACTACCAGACGCGGTTCAGCCGCCCCGTGCCCGTACCGGACCCCGGCGAGGCGGTCGTCGAGGTCGTCGCGACGGTCGGTGCCGTGGACGCCGAGTCCCGCACCGCCCGCATGGACCTCACCGTCACCGCCGGCGGGTCCCGCGTCCTGGTGAAGTCCCAGGCGCTCGTCCGCCTGGCCTGACCGTCACGGGCCGCGGGATGCTCCGGCGGCGCTCGCGGCACCCGTTCGCCGACCGCTGGAACCACAGCACCCACCTGTACCCCGGGCTGCGCCGCCTCCTGTCCGGGACGCGCGGCGTGGTCCTCGACGTCGGCTGCGGGGACGGCACCCTCGCCCGCTCGCTGGCGCGGCCGGGTGTGCGCGTCGTCGGGGTCGATCCGGACGGTTCCGTGCTGCCGGCCCCTGGTCCCGGCGTCGCCTTCGTGGCGGGCGCCGCGGAGGCGCTCCCGATCGCGGACCGCTCGGTGGACGCGGTGACGATGGTGATGGTGCTGCACCACACCGAGCCCGCCCGAGCCCTCGCGGAGGTGCGGCGGGTCGTCGCGCCCGGCGCGCTCGTGGTCGTGCTGGGGTACGCGCGCAGCAGTGGCCCGGTGGACGTCGTCGCCGAGGCGCTGGACGTGCTGGTGCACCGCTGGTACTCGCGACGGACGACCGCGTGGGAGCCGCCGGTGCGGGTGGCGCCGCCGGCCGAGACCTGGGCGCAGGCGCGACGTCGGCTCCGGCGGGAGCTCCCCGGCGGCCGGTACCGGCGCCTGCGGCTGTGGCGGTACCGGTACGTGTGGCGCGCGCCCGCTGCGTGACGCGCCCCCGGGAGGGTCAGTCCTGCGGCGCCGGGCCGGTCGTGGTGCCGACGCGCAGCTGCACGGGGAGCACGTCGTCCGCCGGCGTCTCACCGGCGAGGAGCCCCTGGATGACGCGGCCGACCGTCGCGCCCTTCTCGGCGATCGGCTGCGTGACCGTGGTCAGCAGGTCGGGCGCGAGCCACGGGAGGTCGAGCCCGTCGAACCCGGCGACCGACACGTCGTCGGGGACCCGCAGGCCCATCTCCCGCGCGCCCAGCACCACACCGGACGCAAGCAGGTCCGACTGGGCGACGACGGCCGTCGGCCGGGTCGCGGGCGGGCCGGAGAGCAGCGCCCGTGCGGCGGCGGCGCCGTGCTCGACGAGGGACGCCGGGGTCTCGTAGACGGCGGTCGGCGTGACGCCCGCGTCGCGCAGGCCGTCGAGCCGCCGGCGCGCGATGGTCCAGGTGATCTCGCGGAGCCGCGCCTCGTCGGCGAGCCCGCTGCGGCGGTCGGGGCCGAACGGCAGCGTCACCGTGGCGATCCGCTCGTGGCCGAGCCCGAGCAGGTGCCGGGCGGCGTCGGCGACGCCCTCGCGGTCGGTGATGCCGATGGTGACGACGCCGGGGAGGTCCTGCCCCTCGACGACGACGGCGGGGATGCCGCGCCGGCCCAGCGCCTGCAGGGTCGGGTCGTCCTCGTTCGCCCCCCAGAGCATCACGGCGACGTCCATGGCCGCGGACTCGACGAGCGGGTCGACCGCGGGCTCGTCGGGCCCGGTGGGGCCGGGGATGAGCAGGACGCCGAGGCCGAGGGGGCCGAGCGTGTCGACGAGCCCGTCGAGCATCTGGATGGACACGGGGTCGCGGAACGAGCGCTTGAGCGCGTCGCCGACGACGACGCCGACGATCCCGGACCGGCCGCTGCGCAGCTGGCGGCCGAGCGGGTTCGGGCCGGAGTACCCGAGGCCGGCGGCGGCGTCGAGCACGCGGCGGCGCGTCGAGTCCGCGATGGGGCCGGCGCCGGAGAACGCGAGGGACGCGGTGGAGACGGACACCCCGGCGGCGGAGGCGACGTCGGCGAGCGTCGGTCGCTGGGACACCGGTCCGCCTCCCGCCTCGCTGGTCTGGGTGAGGGCGCTCACAGGCCGCTCGACCCGGTTGACGCCGCCGCCAGCGTACCCGCAGACTTGCCGCGTCCCTCAAATCGATTCGACCGCCGTCGCCCCGGCACGTCATCGAATCGATTCGAGACGCCGATGACCTGCTCTTCGCCCCCGCTTGACCCGCCCTGCACCCCCTCTGGAGCCTCCGTGAGCCAGCCGCGGGCCCGTACCGGCCGCGCCCCCCTCCGTCCCGCCAACCGCCGGTCCCGGCCTGAAGGTCCCGTGACCGGGCCGCGCCGTCCGTCGGCGCGCACCGGGCGTGGCGCGGCGACCCCGCACCTGCCGGTCGACCCCGCGGTCGCCCGGGCGCGGTGGCTGCTCATGGGGCTGTTCGCGCTGAGCGGGCTCATGCTGTCCGGCTGGCTCGCGCGGCTCCCCGCGGTGCGCGACGCGCTGGATCTCGGCACCGCGGAGCTCGGCGGCCTGCTCATCGCCGGGTCGATCGGGTCCCTCGCGACCGTGTCGATCGCCGGGGCCCTGGTCAACCGGTACGGCGGCCGGTTCGTCCTCTACCTCTCGATGGTCGCGTTCGCCGCCGCGTACGTGCTGATCGGCATCGGCCCGACCATCGGCTCCGTGCCGGTGCTCACCGCGGGCATCTTCCTGTCCGGCGTCGGCTTCGCGATCGGGAACGTGCCGCTGAACGTCGAGACCGCCGCGGTGGAGCGCCGCATGGGCCGCACGGTCCTCCCGCAGTTCCACGCCGCGTTCTCGATCGGCTCGGTGCTCGGGTCCGGCATCGGGGCGCTGTGCGCGGTCGCGGGCGTCCCGCTGCTGGCGCAGTTCGTCGCGACCGCGGTGGTCGGCACCGTGTGGCGGCTGCTGTCCGTGCCGGGGGCCGTCATCGAGTCGCTGCCCCCCGAGCGTGCCGCCGCGCGCGCGACGCAGGAGGCCCGGGCCGAGGGCCGCAGCGCCCGCGAGGCCGGGTTGGCCGGCCGCCTCCGCGCGGCCCGGGTGCGCCGGGTCGCCCGTCCGGGCTCTGCGCTCGGTGCGTGGCGGGAGCCCCGCACCCTGCTGATCGGCGTCGTCATCATGTCCGCCGCGCTGTCCGAGGGCGCCGCGAACGACTGGCTGGCCCTCGCGGTGGTCGACGGGTTCGACGAGGTCGAGGCCGTCGGCGCGGCGATGTTCGGGGTGTTCGTCGGCGCGATGACCGCCGTGCGGCTGCTCGGGACGCGGCTGATCGACCGGTACGGCCGCGTCGCGGTGCTCCGGACGTCGGGTGTCGTGTCGTTCGCCGGCCTCGTGCTGTTCGGGTTCGCCCCGTCGCTGCCGCTCGCCGCCGTCGGCATCGTCGCGTGGGGCTTCGGCGCCGCGCTGACCGTGCCGCTCGGCATCGCCGCCGCCTCGGACGACCCGCTGCGCGCCGCGAGCCGGGTCGCGGTCGTGTCCGCCTTCTCGTCGACCGCGTCGCTGGCCGCCCCGCCGCTGCTCGGCCTGGCAGCCGAGCTGATGGGTACCCGGCACGCGCTGCTGCTCATCACGCTGGCGATGGTCGCGTCGGTGCTGCTGGCGCGCTCCGTGCGCCGCCCGGACGGGGTGACCGTGGCGGCGGGGGCCGGGCACGCGCCCGCCGACGACCCCGGTGCGCCGGTGGTCGCCACCGCCGAGCCGGCCGCCGTCCCGGCGCTCGACGTCCTGGCCACGGAGGAGGGCACCGGCTGCGTGCCGTCCGGTAGCGTCCGTCGGGAGCCTGCCGGCGAGCCCGTGCCGGAACCCGTCCACCCCGCCTGACCCCGGCAGGCGGCCCGGACCGCCCTGCCTCCCCTGATCCGACGAGACCGATCTGACGAGACCGTGGAGCACGCGATGGCGCACCGCACACCGACCGAGCAGCAGGTCCGCACCGCCTCGGTGGCGGTGTTCACCGTGTTCGCGCTGGCCGGGTTCAACTTCTCGACGTGGGCGGCGCGGCTGCCGGCGGTCCGCGACGCCCTCGAGCTGTCCGAGGGCCAGATGGGGCTGCTCCTGCTGGTCGGGTCGTGCGGGTCGCTCGTCGCCCTGCCGCTGTCGGGCCTGGTGGTGACGCGGATCGGGGCGCCGCGCGCGGTGCTCGGGTTCGCGGTGGTGAACGCCTCCGGCCTCGCGATCGCCGCGACGGGGGCCGCCCTCGGCCAGGTCGTCGTCACGGCCGCCGGGCTGGTCGTGTTCGGCGTGGGCACCGGCGTGTGGGACGCCGCGATGAACCTCGAGGGCGCGATCGTCGAGCAGAAGCTCGGCCGCACGGTCATGCCGCGGTACCACGCCGGGTTCTCGCTCGGCACGGTGGTCGCGGCGGGGCTGGCGGCGGTGCTGGCGTTCGCGGACGTGCCGGTGCAGGTGCACATCCCCGTCGCCGTCGGGCTGTCGACGGTCGCGGTCGCGTTCGCCGTCCGCGCCTTCCTGCCGGCCGGGCAGCACGCGGCGCAGGCCGACGGCGGCGCGGCGCACGGGGGTCGCTCGGTCTTCGCCGCCTGGCTGGAGCCCCGCACGCTGCTGATCGGCCTCGTGGTGCTCGCCGCCGCGCTCACCGAGGGCGCGGGGAACGACTGGCTGAGCCTGGCGGTCGTCGACGGGTTCGACCAGCAGGACGCCGTGGGCGCGCTCGCGTTCGGCGTCTTCGTCTCCGCGATGACGCTCATGCGGTTCCTCGGCACCGGGCTGCTGGACCGGTACGGCCGGGTGGCGGTGCTCCGGCTCTGCGCGGGCCTCGCGCTGGTCGGGCTGCTCGTGTTCGGCCTGGTCCCGGGCGACATGCTCTGGCTCGCGCTGGTCGGCGCGGTGCTGTGGGGCATGGGCGCCGCGCTCGGGTTCCCCGTCGGGATGAGCGCCGCCAGCGACGACCCGCTGCGCGCGGCCGCCCGGGTCAGCGTCGTGTCCACCATCGGCTACACGGCGTTCCTGGCCGGCCCTCCGCTGCTCGGCCTGCTCGCCGGGGCGGTCGGCTACCGGCACGCGCTGCTGGCCATCGCGGTGCCGATCGTCGTCGGTCTGCTGGTCGTGAACGCCGCCGCACCGGCGCGGCAGGAGCCCGCGGAGCGGCCTACGCTCGTGCCGTGACCACCGCCGTGCAGCCCGCGACCTTCTCCCAGCTGACCACCCTCGGCGTTGGCGGCCCCGCGGGCCGGCTCGTGGAGACCACCACGGAGGCCGAGCTGATCGACGCCGTCCGCACCGCCGACGCGGAGGGGACGCCGCTGCTGGTGCTCGGCGGCGGGTCGAACCTGCTGGTGTCCGACGCGGGCTTCGACGGCGTGGTCGTGCGCGACGTGCGGCAGGACCTCACCACGCCCGACCACTCCGCCTGCGCCGGCGTGACGGTCACCGCGGTGGCGGGCACCGTCTGGGACGACGTGGTCGCCCACGCCGCGGCGCACCGCCTCAAGGGCATCGAGGCGCTGTCGGGCATCCCCGGGTCGACCGGCGCGACGCCCGTGCAGAACGTCGGGGCCTACGGCCAGGAGGTCGCCCAGACGATCGCGACGGTGCGGGTGTGGGACCGGCAGCGCAACCGGGTGCGGACGCTCCCGCTGTTCGACCTGCAGTTCGGCTACCGGACGTCGCTGCTCAAGCGGTCGATGCGCGCCGTGCCGGACGGCACCGACCCCGGGGCGCCGTGGTACCCGACCCCGCGGTACGTGGTGCTCGACGTGACGTTCCAGCTGCGGGTCGCCCAGCTGTCCGAGCCGATCGCCTACCCGGAGCTCGCCCGCGAGCTGGGCGTCGCCGTGGGGGAGCGGGCGCTGCTGCCCGACGTCCGGGCCGCGGTGCTCGCCCTGCGCGGCCGCAAGGGCATGGTCCTCGACGCGGGCGACCCGGACACCCGGTCCGCCGGGTCGTTCTTCACCAACCCCGTGCTCCCCGCGCAGGACGCCGACGCGCTGCCGGAGGGGGCCCCGCGCTACTCGGCCGGCGACGGGCTGGTGAAGACCAGCGCGGCGTGGCTGATCGAGCAGTCCGGCTTCGGCAAGGGGTTCGGCCTGCCCGGGCCCGCGGCGGTGTCGACGAAGCACAGCCTCGCGCTCACGAACCGCGGCGGGGCGAACGCCGGCGACGTCCTGGCGCTCGCGCGCACGGTGCGCGACGGCGTGGCCCAGCGGTTCGGCATCACCCTCGAGCCGGAGCCCGTCCTGGTCGGCGCCGCGCTCTGAGGGCGCCCCCCGCGGCGCCCTGACCAGCGCACGCAACGGGCGTCTTGCGCAACTCCAGCGTTGCGCAACCGCGTGGCGGTCAGCCCGCGAGCGCGTCCGCCGGGGCCGGGTCGGTCGCGAGCCACGCGTCGACGCCCGCCAGCAGCCGCGCCTTCGTGCCGTCCGACGCGCGGCTCGCGCGGATCGACGACCGGGCGAGGTCCGCGAGCTCGGAGTCCGTGAAGCCGTGCACCTCCCGCGCCGCGGTGTACTGGTCGACCAGCCGCGACCCGAACAGGAGCGGGTCGTCCGCGCCGAGCGCCACGACCGCCCCGGCGTCCACCAACCGGCGCAGGGGGACGTCCTCGGGCTCCCGGTAGACGCCGAGCGACACGTTCGACGCGGGGCAGACCTCCAGGGCGATGCCGCGGTCGACGATCCGGCGCAGGAGCGCGCCGTCCTCGGCGGAGCGCACCCCGTGGCCGAGCCGGTCGGGGGTCAGCGTCTCCATGACCTCCTCGACGTGCGCCGGTCCGAGCAGCTCGCCGCCGTGGGGCACGGACGCCAGCCCGGCCCGGCGGGCGATCGCGAACGCCGGGGCGAACTCGGGGGTCTCGCCGCGCCGCTCGTCGTTGCTGAGGCCGAAGCCGACGACCTCGCCCGACCCGTCGCCCGCGTGCCGGGCCGCCAGGCGCGCGAGGATCCGGGCATCGAGGGGGTGCCGCATCCGGGAGGCCGCGACGATCACGCCGACCTCGATGCCGAGGTCCGCGCCGGCGGCCCGGGCCTCGTCCAGCACGATCTCCAGCGCCGGGGTGATGCCCCCGACCGGCGGGGCGTACGACGTGGGGTCGACCTGGATCTCCAGGCGGCCGGAGCCCTCCGCGGCGTCGTCCGTGGCCGCCTCCCGGACGATCCGTCGCAGGTCGGCCTCCCCGCGGACGCACGCCCGGGCCGCGTCGTAGAGCCGCTGGAACCGGAACCACCCGCGCTCGTCCGCCGGGACGCGCAGGCCCTCGCCGTCCAGCAGGGTGGCGGGCAGCCGCACGCCGCGGTCGGCCGCGAGCTCCGCCAGGGTGGGCACGCGCATCGACCCCGTGAAGTGCAGGTGCAGGTGGGCCTTCGGGAGCAGGGCCAGGTCGCGCACCCGAGTGAGTCTGCCCGACGCCCCCGCCGATCACGACCCGGCGCGCGCGACGCCGGCGCACGGACGCACGCACGCGCCCCGACGCGCACGCACGCACACCGTCACGGTGCCGGCAGGAGCCCACGCTTCATCGCGACGGTCACGGCGCGGGTGCGGTCGTCGACCCCGAGCTTGGCGAACGCCCGCAGCAGGTGCGTCTTCACGGTCGCCTCGGTGATGAACAGCTCCCGGCCGACCGCCGCGTTCGACAGCCCGCGGGCCACGCCGGCCAGCACCTCGAGCTCGCGCGCCGTCAGCCGCTCCGCCTCGCCGCGCACCTGCTGCACGAGCCGCGACGCGACCGACGGCGACAGGGCCGACTCCCCGCGGGCCGCCGCGCGCACGCCGGCGACGAGCTGGTCGCGGGGCGTGTCCTTGAGCAGGTACCCGGTGGCCCCGGCCTCGACGGCACGCAGGATGTCGGTGTCGGTCTCGTAGGTGGTGAGCACCAGCACGCGCACCCCCGGGACCTCCGCGACGATGCGGGCGGTGGCCGCCGCGCCGTCCAGCACCGGCATCCGCAGGTCCATCAGCACCAGGTCGGGGGTGAGCGCGCGCGCCGCCTCGACCGCCGCGGCGCCGTCGGCGACCTCGCCGACCACCTCGATGTCCGGCTCGACGCTGAGCAGCCCCGCGAGGCCGGACCGCACCACCGGGTGGTCGTCGGCCACCAGCACCCGCACGGTCGTCCCCTGCACCCGTTCCGCCGTCACGCCGTCGCCGCCTCGTCCTCGTCCCGCGCGGCGAGCGGCATCGACAGCCGCACCCGCGTCCCTCGTCCCGGTTCGCCGGCCACGTCGAGCGTCCCGCCGCCGGCGGCCACCCGCTCGCGCATGCCCCGCAGCCCGACCCCCTCCGCGGTGCCCGGCGCGAGCCCCTGCCCGTCGTCCAGCACCTCCAGGGCGACCTCGCCCTCGGAGCGCACCAGCCGCAGCAGCACCCGCCGCGCCCCGGCGTGCTTCCGGACGTTCGCGAGCGCCTCCTGCGCGGCGCGCAGGAGGACCACCTCGGTGTCCCGGCCGGCGTCGCCCACGTCGCTCAGGCTGACCTCGACCCGCACGCCGGTCTCGGCGCCGAACCGCTCCGCCAGCCGCTCGAGCGCTTCGGTGAGGGTCGAGTCGGCCAGCGCGGCCGGCCCGAACGCCGCGACGAGCGCCCGCGCCTCGGCCAGGTTGTCCCGCGCCACGCGCTCGATCTGCGCGAGCCGGTCCCGGGCCTGCGCGTCCTGCCCGACGTCGATCTGCGCCTGCGCGGTCTGGGCGAGCATCACCACGCTGGTGAACCCCTGCGCCAGGGTGTCGTGGATCTCCTGCGCCACCCGCTCGCGCTCGGCCAGCACGCCGGCCGCGTGGTTGCTCGCGGCGAGCTGGGCCTGGGCGGTCTCCAGCTCCTCGATCAGCGCCGCGCGCTCCTCCGAGCGCTCGGCGACCCGGGTGATCCAGAACCCCAGGGCCAGGGAGAAGATCAGGCCGATCGCCATCTGCCCGGCCAGCACGACGAGGTCCGCGCCCTCGGCCTGCTCCCCGACCGCCATCGACGTGGTGGTCGCCACGGCCATGACGACCGACGCCACCACGCCCTCGCGCAGGTCGGCCGCGAAGAACCACACCTGGGAGAAGCCGATGAACAGCAGGATCGACCCGAGCGAGTTGATGCCGCCCGCCAGGGCCACCACCACGATGAGGACGGCGACGTACGAGCGGGTCAGCCGCAGGTCCCCGGTCAGCGCGCCGCGGCGCGCGAGCACGAGGTAGGCGACGAGCAGCAGCGCCAGCCCGCCGAGCGCGGCGAGCGCCGGCCCGCCCGGGGAAGGTGCCCTCCACCGCCAGCATCGACACCGCGCAGATGGCGAGCAGGGCGTAGAACACTGCGTCCCACCCGGCCAGCGCCCGGCGCCAGAAGTCCTCGCGCTCGGACGGCGCCGCGGCGTCGGGACGGAGCCGGGGTCCCGTCGGCCGGTGAGCAGCAGCGTCGAGCGGCCGGGGGGCGCGCTGACCGCGTCGTCCCCCCGCCGCTCGACGCTGCTGCTCACCGGCCCAGTGTGGCGCAGGTCAGCCGTCGTCACGCCGACGCCACCGGAAGGTCCGGACCCCGACCACGAGCCCGACGACCAGCCACGCGGCGAGCACCGCCGCGGTCGCCCCGTGCTGCCACGACCCGCCGACCTCGAGCGACGCGGCCTCCTCCGGCAGGAACACCGACCGCATGCCCTGCGCCATCCACTTCAGCGGGAACACGGAGGCGACCTGCTGCATCCAGGACGGCAGCTCGTAGAAGGTGAAGAACACCCCGGAGATGAACTGGAGCACGAGCACCACGGGTGTCACGACGGCGCTCGCCGACCGCCCGGAGCGCGGCAGGGACGAGAACCCGACCCCGCAGACGGCGCCCGCGGCCGTGCCGAGCACGAACACCCACGCGAACGTCCCCCACCGGGCGGCGTCGGACGGCAGCTCGACGTCGAAGAGCAGCGACGCCACGGCCAGCAGCAGCGCCACCTGGAGCACCGAGACGACCAGCACCTGGCCGACCTTGCCGAGGAAGTACGCCGCCGGCGGCAGCGGGGTCCCGCCGAGGCGCTTCAGCCCGCCCTCGTCCCGCTCGACCGGGATGGAGATCGCGAGCGACTGGAACGACGACAGCAGCACGCCGGTGGCGATCATCCCCGGCAGGAAGTACTGGGCGAACGGGATGCCGTCGGCGACGGTGGCGCCGTCCTGCCCGAACACCGTCGCGAAGATCGCCAGCATGATGATGGGGTACGCGAAGATGAAGATCAGCGCGTCGCGCTCCCGGAAGAACCCGCGGATCTCGTAGCGGGCGCGCTCGGCGCCGAGCGCCAGGGTGCTGGGCAGCCGTGGGGGCGCCGAGCGACGGCCGGCCTCCGACGGGGTGAGGGTGGTGCTCATCGCGCGACCTCCGTCGTGACGAGTGCGGGCTCCGCCGCGGCGGGTGCGGCGGAGCGGGTGGCGAGGGCGGCGGGCGCGCCGGCCTCGTCGTCGGCGATCAGCGACAGGTAGACGTCCTCCAGGGTCGGGCGCACCACCTGCAGCCCGGGGACCTCGCCGCCCGCGTCGCCGCCCAGCCGGGCCGCGAGCGCGGACACCAGGGCGGTGGGGGCGTCGGTCTGCTGCTGCCGGTGCGCGCCGCCCTCGGTCCACCGCACGACGGCCTGCCGGGCGGAGCGCCCGCCGAGGTCCGCCGGGGTGTCGACCGCGACGACGTGGCCGGAGCGCACGACGGCGACCCGGTCCGCCAGGTGCTCGGCCTCCTCCAGGTAGTGCGTGGTCAGCACGATCGTCGTGCCGCCGTCGCGCAGCCCGGCGATGAGGTCCCAGAACGCGTGCCGCGCCTCGGGGTCGAACCCGGTGGTCGGCTCGTCCAGGAACAGCAGCTCGGGGCGGCCGACGATGCCGAGCGCGACGTCGAGCCGCCGCCGCTGGCCCCCGGACAGCTGCCGGGTGCGCGTGCGGGCCTTCTCGCGCAGCCCCACGGCGTCGATGACCTCGTCCGGGTCACGGGGCGCGGGGTAGTACCGGGCGAAGTGGTGGACCAGCTCGCTCACGGTGGCCTCGGCCAGGTCGTTGCTGCTCTGCAGCACGATGCCGATCCGGGACCGCCACTCGCGGCCCGCCGTCTGGGGGTCGACGCCGAGCACGCGGACGTCGCCGCCGTCCCGCCGCCGGTAGCCCTCGAGGATCTCGACGGTGGTCGTCTTGCCCGCGCCGTTGGGCCCGAGCACCGCGACGATCTCGCCGCGGGCGACCGTGAGGTCCAGCCCGTCGACGGCGCGCTTCTCGCCGTACCGCTTCTGCAGCCCGGTCACCCGGACCGCGAGGTCGTTGTCGTCCATGCGTCCAGCCTGGCCGGACGCGCCGGGCGGCCGCGACGACCGGGGGACGGGACCGCCCGTCCACCGATCGGTGGACGGGCGGGTCAGCCTCAGCCCTCGGCGAGCAGCGCCTGGATCCGGCCGACGCCCTCGGCCAGGTCGTCGTCGCCGAGCGCGTACGACAGCCGCAGGTACCCGCTCGGCCCGAACGCCTCGCCCGGCACGACCGCGACCTCCGCCTGGTCGAGCAGCAGCGCGGCGAGCTCGGCGGACGTCGTCGGCGTCACGCCGCGGAACGTCCGGCCCAGCAGCCCGTCGACGGCGGGGTAGGCGTAGAACGCGCCCTCCGGGGCGGGGATCACCACCCCGTCGATCTCCGCCAGCATCCGCACCATCGTCCGGCGGCGGCGGTCGAAGGCCTCGCGCATCGCCGCGACGGCGGACAGGTCGCCGGTGAGCGCCGCCACGGCCGCGCGCTGCGACACGTTCGCGACGTTCGAGGTCAGGTGCGACTGCAGGTTCGTCGCGGCCTTCACCACGTCGCTCGGCCCGACGAGCCACCCGACCCGCCAGCCGGTCATCGCGTACGTCTTGGCGACGCCGTTCAGCACGACGGTGGTGTCGGCGAGCTCGGGCACGGCGCGCAGCACCGGCGTCGAGACCACGCCGTCGTAGGTGAGGTGCTCGTAGATCTCGTCGGTGACGACCCAGATCCCGTGCTCGAGCGCCCAGCGGCCGACCTCGGCGGTCTGCTCCGGGGAGTAGACGGCGCCCGTCGGGTTCGACGGCGAGCAGAACAGCAGGACCTTGGTGCGCGGGGTGCGCGCCGCCTCGAGCTGCTCGACGGTGACCTTGTAGCCCTGGTCGACGCCGGCGATCACCTCGACGGGGACGCCGCCCGCGAGCCGGATCGCCTCCGGGTAGGTGGTCCAGTACGGGCCGGGCAGCAGGACCTCGTCGCCCGGGTCGAGCAGCGTCGCGAACGCCTGGTACACCGCCTGCTTGCCGCCGTTGGTGACGAGGACGTCGCCGGGGGAGATCTCGTACCCGGAGTCGCGCAGCGTCTTGGCGGCGATGGCCTCCTTGAGCACCGGCAGGCCGCCGGCGGGGGAGTACCGGTGGTTCGCGGCGTCGCGCGCGGCGGCCACCGCGGCCTCGACGATGTAGTCGGGCGTCGGGAAGTCGGGCTCCCCCGCGCCGAAGCCGATCACGGGGCGGCCCGCGGCCTTGAGGGCCTTCGCCTTCGCGTCCACGGCGAGCGTGGCGGACTCGGCGATGCCGCCCACGCGTGCGGACACGCGGCGGGGGGTCGGGGACGACGCGGGCTGCTGGGGGCTGGACGCGCTCACGGGGTCATCCTGGCAGACCGGCGGCGGTTCGACCCGGGGCCGACCGTCGCGTAGAGTGGGTCCCCGGTGGTTGACGTCCGCCATGATGAGCCGCGCCCGGGTGACCGGACGCGCGCCCCTCAGGAGGACGACGCCGCCGTAGGGTAGTGGCGCAATTGGTAGCGCACCGGTCTCCAAAACCGGCGGTTGCGAGTTCGAGTCTCGCCTGCCCTGCGCGTGTGGTCACGTACCGCTCGTCCCTTTGAGGATCCCCTCGAGCGGGGCGGCGGACGACATGAGGCGCCCGGCGACGGCCGGCGTCGCGAGACGTAGGGGAACATCTGGTGAGCGACTCGGCACCCGTGGCGGCGTCCGACGCGGGCGAGCCCGCAGAGCGGACCGGCAGCGGTCGTCCCGCGAGCCCGGAGAAGCGCCGCGGCCTGTTCGCCCGGATCGCCCTGTTCGTCCGCCAGGTCGTGGCCGAGCTCAAGAAGGTCGTCCGGCCCACCCGGAACGAGCTCGTGACCTACACGGGCGTCGTCCTGGTGTTCGTCGCGGTCGTGATGGCCTTCGTGACGGTCGTCGACCTGGGCGTCGGCAAGGCCACCTTCTGGATCTTCGGGGGCTGAGCCTCCGCGGCGCCCCGCGGGCGCACGACATCTCAGCACCACCTTCCGCAGCAGAAAGCAGGTTCGCCCGTGTCGCAGGAATCGCAGGAGCCCGGTCTGGGTGCCGCCGAGTCCGAGCTCGACGACGCCCTCGCGTCGGTCGAGGCGGTCGAGGCCCCGGCGGCGGGTTCCGACGAGCCCGACGTGACGGACGAGGTCGAGACCGAGGACGTCGCCGAGGTCGAGGGTGACGAGGCCGCCGACGCGCCGGTCGCCGACGACGAGGCCGACGTGGACGTGGACGAGGACCCGGTCGCGGCGTTCAAGGCCCAGCTGCGGACGCAGCCCGGCGACTGGTACGTCATCCACTCCTACGCGGGCTACGAGAACCGCGTGAAGACGAACCTCGAGAACCGCACGCAGAGCCTCAACATGGAGGACTTCATCTACCAGGTGGAGGTCCCCATGGAGGAGGTCGTGGAGATCAAGAACGCGCAGCGCAAGGTCGTGCGCCGCGTCCGGATCCCCGGCTACGTGCTGGTCCGCATGGACCTCACCGACGAGTCGTGGGGCGCCGTCCGGCACACCCCGGGCGTCACCGGCTTCGTGGGCCACACCCACCAGCCCGTCCCGCTGACCCAGGACGAGGTCTTCTCGATGCTGGCGCCGACGATCGAGGCCAAGCCCTCGACGCCCGCGGCCGCCGGCGCCCAGAAGTCCGCCACCCCGATCGAGGTCGACTTCACCGTCGGCGAGTCCGTGACCGTCACCGACGGCCCGTTCGACACACTGCCGGCGACGATCTCCGAGATCACCCCCGAGAACCAGAAGCTCAAGGTCCTCGTCTCCATCTTCGGCCGGGAGACCCCGGTCGAGCTGTCGTTCAGCCAGGTCGCCAAGATCTGACCGAGCTGCCGCCCTCGCGGGCGGCGCCCCTGCAACCGGGTCATCGCCCACGGCGTCGGCCCACGAGACAAGAAAGGGTGGCTCATGCCCCCGAAGAAGAAGGTCACCGGCCTCATCAAGCTCCAGATCAAGGCCGGCGCGGCGACCCCCGCGCCGCCGATCGGCCCCGCGCTCGGTCAGCACGGCGTCAACATCATGGAGTTCTGCAAGGCCTACAACGCGGCCACCGAGGCCCAGCGCGGCAACGTGATCCCGGTGGAGATCACGGTCTACGAGGACCGTTCCTTCACCTTCATCACGAAGACCCCGCCGGCCGCGGAGCTCATCAAGAAGGCCGCCGGTGTCGACAAGGGCTCGCCCACGCCGCACACCACCAAGGTGGCCAGCCTGACCGCCGAGCAGGTCCGCGAGATCGCGCAGACCAAGCTCGAGGACCTGAACGCCAACGACCTCGCCGCCGCCGAGAAGATCATCGCCGGCACCGCGCGCTCGATGGGCATCACCGTCCAGGCCTGACCCTCGTACGACCCCCGCCCGGGGACGTCCCGGGCGGGGCAGTGGCAGGGCCCTGTGCGGCCCGACGACCACGACTGCTGAAGAAGAGAGAGAGCAGATGGCGAAGCACAGCAAGGCGTACCGCGCCGCGGCCGAGAAGATCGAGCCGGGCGAGGTCTACGCCCCCCTCCAGGCGATCCGCCTGGCCCAGGAGACCTCGACCACGAAGTACGACGCGACCGTCGAGGTCGCGATGCGTCTCGGTGTCGACCCCCGCAAGGCCGACCAGATGGTGCGCGGCACCGTCAACCTCCCGCACGGCACCGGCAAGACCGCCCGCGTGATCGTGTTCGCGACGGGTGAGCGTGCCGAGCAGGCCCGCGCCGCCGGTGCGGACGAGGTCGGCGGCGACGAGCTGATCGAGAAGGTCGCGGCCGGCTACACCGACTTCGACTCCGCGGTCGCGACCCCGGACCTCATGGGCAAGGTCGGTCGCCTCGGCAAGGTGCTCGGTCCCCGTGGCCTGATGCCGAACCCGAAGACCGGCACCGTGACGATGGACGTGGCCAAGGCCGTCACCGAGATCAAGGGCGGCAAGATCGAGTTCCGCGTCGACAAGCACGCGAACCTGCACTTCATCATCGGCAAGACGTCGTTCTCGGACACCCAGCTGGTCGAGAACTACGCCGCCGCGCTGGAGGAGATCCTGCGTCTCAAGCCGTCCGCGTCGAAGGGTCGCTACATCAGCAAGGCGACCGTCTCGACCACGAACGGCCCCGGCATCCTGGTCGACCAGAGCAAGACCCGGAACCTCACCTCGGAGGAGGACGCGGCCTGACGCCCCGTCCCACCCGTACCGCAGGCCCGGTCCCCCGTCGTGGGGGACCGGGCCTGCGGTCGTCCGGGTCGCCCCTGGGCTAGTGCCCGGCGTGCCCCTGCTCGGCGGGCAGGCCGTGCGAGCCGTGCGGGACGGCGTGCGCCCCGGCCTCCGTCGCGGCGAGCCCGGGGACGGTGACGAGCGCGACCAGCAGGGCGCCGGCGGCCAGCACCCCGGCCTGACCGCGGGGGCCCAGGGCGCGGCGCGGGCCGGGTGCGGTGGCGGCCCGGCGGCCGAGCGCGAGGGCGATCGCCGTGCCCAGCCCGAGGGCGAGGGCGGCGGCCTCCGCGGCGGTCGGGCGGGTCTGCGTGAGCGGGGCGGCCAGCAGCACGGCGGGCCCGACCAGCAGCAGGGCCCCGACGGCCGCGGCCGGGCCGCGCACCGGGCCGCGGAGCGCCGCGACGGCCCAGCCGAGCACGGCCAGCCCGACCGCCGCCAGCGCGACGCCGGCCCCGGGGTGGCGGGCCAGGTGCCCCGCGGCGACGCCCTCCGTGACGAGGCCGAGCCCGAGGGCCCCGAGCCCGGCCCAGAGCCGCGCGGTCTGCTCGAGGGCCCCCTCGGCGGTCGCGGCGGCGCCCGCCCCGGGCTCGCCCGCCGGCCGGGACCGGCCGGCCGCGCGGCCGGTGCGCGGCGCCCGGCCTGCGAGCGGAACCCGGCCGGCGAGCGTGGCCGTCATGCCCGGCGTGCCGCGACGCGGGAGCCCGCGGCCTGCTTGTCGGCGGCGAGGCCGACGCCGAGCAGCAGCACGGCGCTGCCGAGGTGCAGCACGTTGTCCGCGCCGTTGAGCGCCAGGATGTTCGCGGACGAGCCGACCAGGAACAGCCCGAGCAGGCCGACGAGCAGGTACACCCCGCCGACCGTGGTGTTGGCGGCGCGGGCGGCGGGCACGGACGCGGTCGCCGCGCCGAGCAGGACCGCGCCGATCGCCAGGTGCACGATGTTGTGGAGCGGGTTGACCTCGAACACGATCAGCGTGCCGCCCTCGGTGCCGGCGAACGCGGCGCCGGAGCTCACGAGGAACCCGGCGATGCCGACGAGCAGGTAGACGGCGCCGAAGATGCCCCCGACGAGGCGGTTGGCGGACTGTCCCATGGTGATGTCTCCTCCCGGGGTGCGTCCCCGCAGACGGTGCGCGCGGTGCTGCACGCGTCGGGGGTTCGGAGCGGTGGCGCCCACGGATGGGTGGTGATCCGTCGCGTCGGCGGGCAGTTCGGGCCCGGGCCTGGACGCCGGGCCGGCGCTGCACCAGGGTGGAGGCATGCTCGTGGCTTTCTCCGTGTCCCCGCTCGGTGCGGGCGAGTCCGTGACCGAGGCCGTGGCGGACGCCGTCCGCGTCGTCCGCGAGTCCGGGCTCCCGCACCGCACCGACGCCATGTTCACCACCGTCGAGGGCGAGTGGGACGAGTGCATGGACGTCGTGCGCCGTGCCGCCGAGGCGGTGGGCCGGCACGCCGGGCGGGTGAGCCTGGTGCTGAAGGCCGACATCCGGCCTGGGCACACCGGCGAGCTGACCGGCAAGGTCGAGCGGCTGGAGGCCCGGCTCTCGTCCTGAGCGCGGCCGCACGCGGTGGCGTGGACATCTGGTGCAGATGGGTGGGTCCCGGGCCTGGGCGGCCCGGGCGGGTGACAGACTGCCGTGCGGTGAGTGCGCTCCGGCGCACCGGTGACAGGGCCTGCGCCGCGGCGCGGCAGCCGTCCGGCGGCGCGCGGGACGCAGGAAGGGAAGCAGCGTACTGATGGCGATCTTCGAGCTCGACGGCGGGCGCGGCAGTCTCGTCCAGCCGATGCGGCCCCGGGCCGACTCCTTCGAGGTCGACTCCGCGACGCTGGTCACCGACCACGTGGCCGCGCTGCTCGGCGAGCAGGTGCTCCCCGTCCGGGAGGGCGGCTCCGGCGGCCCGCACCTGCTGGCGCTCGACGCCGCGACCCGGCCCGTCGTGGTCGAGGTCGTGCAGCAGCTGGACGAGGCCGGGCTGGTGCGCGCGCTGCGGCACGCCGGCGGCGCCGCCCGCCTGAGCCGCGCCGACCTGGCCCGCATGTACTCCGGCGGGGCGGACGCGTTCGAGCCCGACCTCGCGGTGTTCCGCGACCGGGCGCCGATCCTGCAGGCGCAGGCGCCCGCCGCGACGGGCGTGCGGCTCGTGATCGTGTGCGCGGACGTCACCGAGGGCGTCCTCGAGGCGGTCGACTTCGTCACCGCCGGCGCGCACGTCGAGGTGCTGCGGCTCGGCGTGACGCAGGGCCCCGGCGGGCGCCGCTACGTCGACGTGTCCCCGCTGCGGTCCAGCACCGCGGGCGAGCGCCGCGCGGTCGAGCCCGGGCCGCGCACCGGGTCGATCCAGGTCGCGCCCCGCGCCTCCGGGGCGGCCGTCACCGACCCGACCCCGGTCGTGCCCCGGCCGGCGTCCGACCCGACCCCCGTCGTGCCCCGGCCGGCGTCCGACGCGGCCGGGCCGCACCGGCACGCCGCGCCCGAGCCCCGCCCGGCCGACCCTGCGCCCACCGCGCGGACCGAGCCCGCACGCGCGGACGAGACCACGCTCCTGCCCGCCGTCGCCCCGGAGGCCGACCGCACCCCGGTGCCGTCGCTCGCCGCCATCGCCGCCGCCGAGGGCCGGCCGACCGAGCTGGTGTGGCTCCGCGTCCGGCGCGGTCAGCGGCTGGTCGCCACGCTGCGCACCGACGGCCTCATCGAGCTGCCGGGCGGCGGCGTGCACGCGGACCCCGGCGCCGCGGCGACCGAGGCGGCCGACCTCGAGCGGCCCACCGACGGCTGGCGGGTGTGGCGGGTCGGCGGCGACGACGGCCCGACGCTCGGCGAGGCGGCGGGCGTCGTCTGACGCTCACGACCAGCCGTAGGCCGCCGTCCACCGGCTGATCTCGGCGTACAGCCGTGCCCGCACCGGGGCCGGCGACAGCGTGAGGTCGTGCACCCCGCCGGCGATCCGCACCACGGACACCAGCGGGCCGAGCTGGACGGACCGCCGCGCCAGCAGCTCCACGTCCAGCACGATGTCCGCGGCGCGCATGTCCTCGCTCCACCGCGGGCTGATGACGGTCCGGGTGGACGCGAGCATGAGGACCGGCGACGTGATGTGCAGGCCTCGGGCGACCTCGGCGTGCCCGGCCATCACCGCGGCCAGCCAGCCGGCGCGCACCGGGAACGACGGGGTGGGCCGCCAGGTCTCGTCGTAGGTCCACTCCCCGCCGTCGGACGCGCGCAGGGTGCGGGCGTAGAAGCCGGGGTCGATGTTGGGCAGCGGCGTCTTCGGCTGGATGCGCGCGAGCCGCGCGATGGCCGGGGCGCTGGCGTGCCGGACCACCGCGGCGCCCTGCAGCTCCAGCCACGGGGAGTTCAGCACCAGCCCGTGCACCCGCCCCGGGTGCCGGTTCGCCCACAGGACCGTCACCAGCCCGCCGGTCGAGTGGCCCATCAGCATGACGCGGGCCCGGCGGCCGAGGTCGCGGTGCACCTGGTCCAGGGCCGCCTCGATCTCCTCGTCGTAGGTGCGCAGGTCGTCGACGTAGCCGGGAGTCTGGTGGGGGCGCAGGCTGCGGCCGTACTTGCGCAGGTCGAGCGCGTAGAACGCGGCACCCTGCGCGTGCCAGAACTCCGCGAGCCCGGTCTGGAAGAAGTAGTCCGACCAGCCGTGCACGTACAGGACCGCCCGCGAGGGCCGGATCGGCTCGGGGGTCGGCGGCGCGTACCGGACCAGGGAGGCGACGACCTCGCCCTCGTCGTCGGGCGCGAGCTCGATCGTCCGGACGCGGTAGTCCTCGCCGAGGACGTCCGTGCGCCAGCGGCCCGCCATGCCCACCCCCTGCGTCGTGCGTCCGCGTCGTCGGCGGCTGCGTCAGACCTCGGCGACGACCTTGCCGAACTGCTCGCCGCGCGCCAAGCGTGCCAGGCCGTCGCCCACCCGGGCCAGCGGGACCGTGGAGTCGACGACCGGCCGCACGCCGGTGCGGGCGAGGAACTCCAGCAGCTGCTCGAGGTCCTGCCGGCTGCCCATGGTGGCGCCGAGCACCGCGATCTCCAGGAAGAACAGCCGCTGGATCTCCATCGCGGCGGGGTCGCCGGTGGTGGCGCCCGCGACGACGATCGTGCCGCCCGGGCGCACCGAGCGCACGGAGTGCGACCAGGTCGCGGCGCCCACCGTCTCGATCACCAGGTCGGCCCGGCCGGGCAGCCGCTCGCCCGGCGCGACCGCTCCGGCGGCGCCCAGGTCCAGCGCCCGCGCCCGCCGGCCCTCGTCGCGGCTCGTGGCCCAGACCTCGAGCCCCGCGGCGGCGGCGAGCCGGATCGCCGCCGTGGCGACGCCGCCGCCCGCGCCCTGCACCAGCACCCGCTGGCCCGGCTGCGCGCGGCCCGTCGTGAACAGCATCCGGTACGCGGTCAGCCAGGCGGTCGGCACGCAGGCGGCCTCGACGAACGACAGCCCGGCGGGCTTGTCCACGAGGTTCCACGTGGGGACGGCCACCCGCTCGGCCAGCGTGCCCGGGTACCGCTCGGACAGCAGCGACCGTGGCTCCGCGGGCCCGACGCCGTGGCCGCTCGCCCCGCCGATCACCGCGTGCAGAACGACCTCGCGGCCGTCCGCGGTGACGCCCGCGGCGTCGGTGCCGAGCACCATCGGCAGCTGCTCCGCCCGCAGGCCGACGCCGCGCAGGGACCACAGGTCGTGCTGGTTGAGCGCGGCCGCCCGGACGTCGACGGTCGTCCAGTGCTCGCGGGCCTCCGGTGCGGGGTGTTCCCCGACGGTCAGCCCGGCCAGCGGGTCGTCGGGCGCGAACCGGGTCACGAGGGCGGCGAGCACGGTCCCGACCCTAGCCCTCAGAGCAGGGGCAGCATGCGACCGAGGTCCGGGACGGCGTCGGACGTGAACCGGGGGGCCAGCGCCGCCGCCAGCACGTCGACGTCGTAGGGCACGCGCCCGGCGGCGAGCCGCACCCAGGTCAGCGGCTGCACGATCTCCAGGTCCCAGCCGCCGCGCGCCTGCACGATCCGCAGCAGCTCGCGGGACACGAGGTCCAGCGCGTCGCCGTCGACGGGACCGCCGCCGGGCTCGTCCACCGCGCCGCCGACACCGACGGCGCCGACCCGGGGCAGCGGGCCGACGCCCGTGCCGAGCTCCGCGCGGGAGCCGGGGGCCGCCCCGCGGGCGCGGGCGAGGGAGCGCTGCAGGTCGTCGGCGTGCACGACCAGCTCGGTCACCCGGGAGGCGACCATCGTGGACAGCAGCACGGGGCCGCGGCGGGCCTGCACCACGCGGTCCTGCGGGCCGAGCTCGTCGAGGCGGGCGAACGCCCGCGCCACCAGGGCGTCGACGTGGCGCAGCGGGTCGTCGGCGATCTCGGCGGCCAGCTCGCGGGTGACCCGGTCGATGTCGTCGGCGCGGCCGGCGTACGTCCCGAGGTACTCCGCGAGGCTGAGCGGGACGGTGCCGTGCGGGACCGGCTCGCAGTCGGCCAGGGCGCTCATCGCCCGGCCCAGGTGGGCGACCACGTCGGCGACGGACCAGCCGTCCAGCACGCTGGGGGTGCCGGCGGTGTCCGCGTCGAGCACGTCACCCACCCACGCGCGCAGCGTGCGCCACTGCCGCCGGAGCACGGCGGTGCGGGCGGCGACGTCCTCGGTCCCGGTGCGAGCCATGGGCTCAGCCTGGCACGCGCGCCGCGCGCCGCACCCGGCCGCGCGCCGTGCCGCCCGCCGACCGGCGCGCCGCGACCGGCCGGCTCACCGCTCCAGGTGCGCGCGGACCAGCGGGCCGAGCTGCTCGTGCTCGATCAGGAACCCGTCGTGGCCGTACGGCGTGCGCAGCGTGCGGACGGGGCCGGCCCCGGGGACGCCGGCGGCGATCCGGGCGGACTGCTCGGGCAGGAACAGCCGGTCGGAGTCGACGGCCACGACCAGGGTGTCCGCGGTGACGCCGGCGAGCGCCGCCTCGACGCCGCCGCGGTCCCGGCCGAGGTCGTGCGTGATCATCGACCGGGTGAGCACCGCGTAGGTGTTGGCGTCGAACCGGCGCGCGAGCTTGTCGCCGTGGTGGTCGAGGTAGGACTGCACCGCGAACCGGCCGCCGTCCAGCGGCTCCTCGCCGCCCTGCGGGATGCGGCCGAACCGCTGGTCGAGCTCGGCGGCGCTGCGGTACGTCTGGTGCGCGATCTGCCGGGCCAGCCCGAGGCCGACGTGCGGCCCCTCGCCGTCCGGCGCGTCGTAGTAGTCGCCGCCGCGGAACCGCGGGTCCGCGGCGAGGGCGGACAGCTGGGTGTGGAACGACGCGATCTGGTCGCCGGACGTCTGCGCGGTGGTCGCGATCGCGGCGAGCCGCCGGACCCGGCCGGGAGCGGTGGCGGCCCACTCGAGCGCGCGCTGCCCGCCCATCGACGCCCCCACGACGAGCGCCCAGGACCCGATGCCGAGCGCGTCGGCGAGCCGGAGCTCCGCGGCGACCTGGTCCCGCACGGTCAGCCAGGGGAACCGGCTGCCCCACGGGCGGCCGTCGGGAGCGGTGCTCGCGGGGCCGGTGGTGCCCTGGCAGCCGCCCAGCACGTTCGGCGCGACGACGAACCAGCGGTCGGTGTCGATCGGCGCCCCCGGCCCGACCAGCGTCGACCACCAGCCCGGCGTCGGGTGCCCCGGGCCCGCGGCGCCGGTGACGTGCGAGTCCCCGGTCAGCGCGTGCAGCACGAGCACGGCGTTCGACCCGTCGGGCGCGAGCGTGCCCCAGGTCTCGTAGGCCATCCGCACCGCGGGCAGGTGCCCGCCGGCCTCCAGGTCGAGCGGGCCGAGGTCCCGGAACTGGCGACGGCCCACGGGGTCGCCGTCGCGCCAGGCGGACGACGCCCGGGGCGGGACGTCGGGCTCCGCGCGGCGACGGGGCTGGTGCGGGGTGGTCGTGCGGGGCTCGGGCACAGGACGTCCTGACGGGGGCGCGCCGACGGGCGCCGCGGTGGTCACGGCGCCCGTCGGGGTGGTGGGGGAGGTCACGGGGGCGCTCAGGCCCCCTTGGCGGCGCGGAAGCCGGCGTCGAGGTCGGCGAGGATGTCCTCGACGCCCTCCAGGCCGACGGACAGCCGGACCAGGCCCGGGGTGACGCCGGACAGCGCCTGCTCCTCGGGCGTGAGCTGGCTGTGCGTCGTCGAGGCGGGGTGGATGACGAGCGAGCGGACGTCGCCGATGTTCGCCACGTTGGAGTGCAGCTCCAGGGCCGACACGAACGCCTGGCCCGCCTCCGCCCCGCCCGCGATCTCGAACGCCAGGACCGCGCCGGTGCCCCGGGGGCCGTACTTGCGGCCGAGCTCGTACTGCGGGTGCGACGGCAGGCCCGCGTAGGTGACGGACAGGACGTCGTCGCGCGCCTCCAGCCACTCGGCGACCGCCTGGGCGTTCGCCACGTGCCGCTCGATGCGCAGCGACAGCGTCTCCAGGCCCTGAGCGATGAGGAACGCGTTGAACGGGCTGATCGCCGCGCCCAGGTCGCGCAGCAGCTGGACCCGCGCGCGCAGGACGTAGGAGAGGTTGACGCCGAACGCGCCGTCCTTGCCGAGGTCCCGGGCGAACACGAGGCCGTCGTAGGACGGGTCGGGCTGGTTGAACGACGGGAACCGCTCGGGGTCCGCGCCGAAGTCGAAGGTGCCGCCGTCGACGATCACGCCGCCGATCGCGGTGCCGTGCCCGCCCAGGTACTTGGTCGCGGAGTGCACCACGACGTCGGCGCCCCACTCGAGCGGGCGGATCAGATACGGGGTCGGGACCGTGTTGTCGACGATGAGCGGGACGCCGGCCTCGTGCGCGACGCCGGCGACCGTCTCGATGTCGAGCACGTCCTGCTTCGGGTTCGGCACCGTCTCGGCGAAGAGCGCCTTGGTGTTCGGGCGCACGGCGTCGCGCCAGGCCTGCGGGTCGTGCGGGTCCGTGACGAACGTGGTCTCGATGCCGTAGCGCGGGAGGGTGTGGTGCAGCAGGTTGTACGTGCCGCCGTAGAGGCTGGGGCTCGCCACCACGTGGCTGCCGGCCTCGGCGACGTTGAGGATCGCGTACGTCTCGGCGGCCTGGCCGGACGCGACGAGCAGCGCGCCCACGCCGCCCTCCAGGGAGGCCAGCCGGTCCTCGACGGCCTGCACGGTCGGGTTGCCGATGCGGGTGTAGATCGGGCCCAGGTCCTTCAGGGCGAACCGGTCGGCGGCGACCCCCGCGTCGGGGAACACGAACGACGTCGACTGGTAGATCGGCAGGGCGCGCGCCCCGGTGGCGGCGTCGGGGGTCTGGCCGGCGTGGATCTGGCGGGTCTCGAACGACCACTGCTGCTGGGTCATGGTGGCTCCTGGGTGAGGGGGTGCGGGCGGCGCGGGAGGGTTTGCTGCGGGGGTTCGCACGCGCGTCGTGCCAGGAGGGGTCCGGGCCGGGGCTGCCGGTGTGCGGCCGCCCCGCGCGACGGACGGTGTCGGTGGCGGGGGAGCCGGGTCCGCGGGGCCGGGGACGGCCTGCGGGCACAGCCGAGCGTGCGCTGGTCAGCGACACATTCGGCGGGACATGCGGCTCACAGTACGGAGCAGCGGGGCGTGGCCGGAACAGGCGTCTTGCCATCTGAGATGCGCCGTCCACTGTGCGGGCGCGATCGCGCTGGTCATCGCGCCGGCATCGCCCAGCCGGGTGATTTGTCGCCGAACCTGTCCAGTTCGTCCCGAACCACGCCGATGTGACTCATGTGAACGGTGTGACTCGTGTTCACTTCTGTGACGTTCGCCGGTAGCGTTCCCGCGGGGCGAGCCGGTGGACCGGCAGCCGCGGCGGGCGCACGACGCGCCGCCACGGAGCACCGACGACGAAGGGTGGACCTGGTGCGGACGACCGGACGAGCGCGCGCGGCGCGCAGCGCTGCCGCGGTGATCACGGCGGCGGTGCTCCTCGTGCCCGCGAGCGGTGCGGCCCTGGCGGACCCCGACGTGACCGACCAGGACGTGCGGGACGCCCAGCGGGCCGTCACCAGCGCGTCCGGGGCGATCGCCGGCATCGAGGTGCGGCTCGCGCAGCTGAGCACCGAGGCCGAGGCGGCGGAGATCCAGGTCGCGCAGGCGGGCGAGACCTACGCCCAGGCGCAGGCCGACCTCGCCGCGGCGCAGCAGGCCTCCGAGGCGGCCGCGCAGCAGTACGACCAGGCGACCGAGCAGTTCGAGGAGGCACGGGCCACGCTCGTCGCCATCGCCCGGCAGGCGGCGCGGTCCGGCGGCTCCATGGACACCGTGCAGGCGCTCCTGTCGTCCGACGGGTTCCAGGACGTCGTCGAGCGCAGCGAGGCGCTGTCGAAGGTCAGCAGCCAGGCCGACGAGGCCGTGCAGTCCTACCTCGCCGCCGAGCAGGTCGCGACCACGCTGAAGAAGCAGGCCGACACCGCCGCGGCCGCGCAGGAGACCGCCGCCGCCGACGCGCAGACCGCGCTCGAGGCTGCGGAGCAGGCGCAGTCCGACGCCGACGCGGCCGTCGCGTCCGCCCAGACCGAGCGGCAGGGCCTCATCGTCCAGCTCGCCGCGGCCCGGAGCACCAGCGCCCCGGCGAGCAGGCCCGCCAGGACCAGATCGACGCCGAGCGCCGCCAGCGCGCCGAGGCCGCCGCCCTCGCCCAGCGCACGCAGGTCGCGACCCCGGCGGCGACCACGCCGGCCCCGTCCACCCCGGCCAGCCCGTCGACGCCCTCGACCCCGAGCACGCCGTCGACGCCCAGCACCCGCCGGTCACGACGCCGCCGCCCGCGACGACGACCCCGCCCGTCACGGCCCCGCCGGTCGACCCGCCCGTCACGAAGCCCCGGTCACGCCGCCGCCCGTCAGCCCCGGCTCGTCCTCGGGCTCCACGTCGAGCGCCGAGGCCGCGATCGCGTGGGCGCGGACCAAGATCGGCCTGCCGTACGTGTGGGGCGGCACCGGCCCGAACGGCTACGACTGCTCCGGCCTGACCCAGGGCGCCTGGCGCTCCGCGGGCGTCAGCCTGAACCGCACGTCGCGGGACCAGTACCGGCAGGTCAAGAAGATCTCGTACAACGAGCTGCGCCCGGGCGACCTCGTGTTCTGGGGGACGAACCCGAACGACGCGAGCTCGGTCTACCACGTGGCCATGTACATCGGCGGCGGGCAGATCATCGAGGCGCCCAAGCCCGGCACGCCCGTCCGGATCGCGTCGATGCGCTACTCCGGCACCATGACGTACGCCGGTCGCCCGTGACCGGCCGCCCCTGACGCCAGGCGCGACGCGAGGAGCCCCGGCACGCCGTGCGCGTGCCGGGGCTCCTGGCGTGCGGGGTCAGTGCTGGTCGTAGCCCGCGTCGATCGCGCGCTGGCGGGAGCGCTCGATCTCCGCCTCGGCCTCGGCGCGGCCGGTCCAGTGCGCGCCCTCGACGGACTTGCCGGGCTCGAGGTCCTTGTAGACCTCGAAGAAGTGCTGGATCTCCAGGCGGTGGAAGTCCGACACGTCGTCGATGTCCTGGCGCCACGCGGCCCGCTGGTCGCCGGTCGGCACGCACAGCACCTTGTCGTCGCCGCCGGCCTCGTCGCGCATGCGGAACATGCCGAGCGCGCGGCACCGGATCAGGCAGCCGGGGAACGTGGGCTCCTCGAGCAGCACCAGCGCGTCCAGCGGGTCGCCGTCCTCGCCGAGGGTGCCGTCGATGAACCCGTAGTCGTCCGGGTACCGGGTGGAGGTGAACAGCATGCGGTCGAGCCGGATCCGGCCGGTCGCATGGTCCACCTCGTACTTGTTCCGCTGGCCCTTCGGGATCTCGATCGTGACGTCGAACTCCACACCCGCTCCTTCGTCGCCGCGGTCCGACGCGCGTCGGACCCGCGGGCAGCTGATCACGGCGGCGTGCCAGGTGGCGGCACGCCGCGCCTCAGCACCTAGTGTGACGCACGGACGGCGACGGCAGGGCCCGGAGCGGTCGACAGGCACGGACCGGCAGGGACCGGCAGGCACGGGAAGCAGGTGGGCGGGTGGCACGGGCGGCCAGGACGGTGGGCGTGACCGCGCTCGTGGCGGTGCTCGCGGCCGGCGGGTACGCCACCGCGGACGCGTACGACGTGGTGCCCGGCGTGGTGACGCTCGCGCCGGTGCCGGCCCCCGCGGCGCCGTTCCCCGAGGTGCCCGGAGCAGCCGCCGACCCCGCCGGGGCGCAGGTGCTCGCGGACCTCGACGCCGCGGTCCCGGCGCCCGGCGGGGCGCAGGTGCAGGCGCTCGTGCAGGCGCTGGTCACCGACCCGCGGGTCGGCCCGTCGGCCGGCGTGGTGGTCGCGGACGGGCTGACGGGCGAGGTGCTCGCGCAGCACGCCGCGGACGCCCCGCGCACGCCCGCGTCGACCGCGAAGCTCGTCACGGGCGTCGCCGCGCTCACCCAGCTCGGGGCGGACCGCACGTTCGACACCACCGTGCGGCAGGGTCCGGGCGACCAGATCGTCCTGGTCGGCGGCGGCGACATGATGCTGGCCCCCGGCGCGGGCGACGAGGACGCGGTGAACGGGCGGGCCGGGCTCGCGGACCTCGCGGCGCAGGTGGCGCTCCAGCTGCGGCTCGTCGGCCGGGACACGGTCTCCCTGGCCGTCGACGACACGCTGTTCAGCGGTCCGGCGCTCGCGCCCGGCTGGGACCCGGCCGACATCGCGATGGGCTACGTGGCGCCCGTGTCGTCGGTGGCGGTCGACATCGCGAAGATCACCGCGGGGGAGTACCCGCCGCGGCACGCCGACCCCGCGATGAACGCCGCCACCGTGCTCGCGGCCCGGCTGGCCGAGGTCGGCATCACCGTCACCGGGACGCCCGCCCGGGTGCGGGAGCCCGCGACGGGCGACGTGCTCGGCGTCGTGTCGTCCGCCCCGGTCGCCGAGGTCGCGCACTACTTCCTCGACACCTCCGACAACACCATCACCGAGGTCGTGGCGCGCATGGTCGCCCTCGACCTGGGGCTGCCCGGGAGCTTCGAGGGCGCGACGCAGGCCGTGCTGCGCACCGTGCAGACGCGCGGGGTCGACACCGCGGGCGCCGTGCTGGCCGACGCCTCCGGCCTCGCCGACGGCTCCGCGCTGCCGCCCGACCTGCTGCTGGGGCTGCTGCGGCTCGTGGTCGACCCCGCGCACCCCGAGCTGCGCGAGGTCGGCACCGGCATGCCGATCGGCGGGCTCACGGGCACGCTCGCGGACCGGTTCACGTCCGGCCCCGCCACGGGCCTCGTCCGCGCGAAGACGGGCAGCCTCGCCGGCGTGACGTCCCTGGCCGGGCAGGTGCTCGACGCGGACGGCCGGATGCTGCTGTTCGTGCTGATGGCCGACCAGACCGGCGCGGTGGGCCAGTACCAGCCGCGCCAGGCGCTCGACGGCTTCGTCACCCAGCTCGCGGCCTGCGGCTGCCGCTGAGGTCCGGGGACGCTCGCCGGGTGGACGGTTCCGACCGGCACGCCGTGGGCGTGTCCGTCCGAACCATCCACCCTCGGCCGGGGCCGGGGCCGTGCGCGTGCCGTCCTCGGGTGTGCCCCCCCCCCTCGCCCCCCGCCGCCGCCTCCGCCGCCGTCGTCGACGACCGGGGGCGCACGCTCGCGACCCGGTCCTCGGGCGAGACGCGCCGGCACGCCGAGGCGCTCACTCCCCTGGTGGACGCGGTGCTCGCCGAGGCGGGTGTCGCGCGCGGCGACCTCACCGCGGTCGTCGCGGGCACGGGCCCGGCACCGTTCACCGGGCTGCGCGTCGGCCTCGTCACGGCCCGGACGCTCGGCCTCGCGCTCGGCATCCCCGTGCACGGCGTCTCGTCGCTCGACGCGGTGGCGCTCGCGACGGTGCGCGCCGCCGCCGACGGCGCGGTGGACCTGGGCGACCGGGAGCTCCTGGTGGTCACCGACGCCCGCCGCCGCGAGGTGTACTGGGCGCGCTACCGGGCCGTCGTCGGCGCGGGGACCGAGCCGGGCGTCGAGCTGGTGGCCGGCCCCGCGGTCGAGGCCCCGGCGGCGCTCGCGGAGCGCGGGCTGGACGGCGCCGCGCTGGTCGGCCAGGGCACCGGGCTGTACCCGGACCTGCTGCCGGCCCTCGACGGCGCGCCCGCGGACGTGGACCCCGCGGACCTGGCGCGGGTCGCGCTGACCCGGCTGGCCGCCGGTGGCGACGGCGTGACGCTCCCGACGGAGCCGCTGTACCTGCGCCGCCCCGACGCGGTGCCGCCGGCCGCGGCGAAGCGGGCGCGCGCGTGACGGGTGCCCCCGCGGACGTCGTCCTGCGCCCGCTCACCGACGCGGACCTGGACACCCTCGAGGACCTGGAGCGCGTGCTGTTCGGGGCCGGCGCGTGGTCGCGGGCGTCGCTCGCCGAGGAGCTCACCGGCCCGGGACGCTGGTACGTCGGCGCGCAGGACCGGGCGTCGGGCGAGCTGCTCGGGTACGCGGGGCTGTGGTTCGACGGGTACGACGGGCAGGTGATGACCGTCGGCACCCGGCCGGACGCGCAGGGGCGCGGCGTCGGCCGGCAGCTGCTCGACGCGCTGCTGGACCACGCCCGCGAGCTCGGCGCCGGGGACGTGCTGCTCGAGGTGCGGGTCGACAACGAGCCGGCGCTGCGGCTGTACGAGCGCGCGGGGTTCGAGCGGTTCGGCCGCCGGAAGGGCTACTACCAGCCCGAGAACGTCGACGCGTGGACGATGCGCCGCCGGGTCGCCCCGCCGGCCTGACGCCGGCCCCCGGGACGACACAGGGACGACGCCGGCCCCCGGGACGACACAGGGCCCCCGCCGCGTGGCGAGGGCCCTGTCGTGCCGGAGGGTCAGATCGTGCGGGCGACGTCCTCGAAGTCGAGGCGGCCCTGGCGCGGGTGCGAGGCCGGCATGCCGAGGCCCTCGTGCTCCGCGGGGGCGGTGCCCACGTTCGCGACCATGATCGAGCGCCACGGCGTCCCGGCGAAGAGGTCGGCGTCCAGGCCGGGGGCGTCGAACCCGGTCATGGGGCCGACGTGCAGCCCGGCGGCGCGCAGCCCGACGATGAGGTAGCCGGCCTGCAGGAAGGCGTTGTCGCGCGACATCCGCTCCCGCACCGGCTCGGCGGCGGCGAAGTTCTCGCGCGCGCCGGCCATGTGCGGGGCGAGGCGCGGGAGCTGCTCGTGGAAGTCGAGGTCGGCGGCGACGACGATGCTGAGCGGCGCGCGCAGCGTCTTGGCCTTGTTGCCGTCGGCCATGTGGGCGACCAGGCGCTCGCGGGCCCCGGGGGAGCGGACCAGCAGCAGGCGCAGCGGCAGGGAGTTCATCGCGGTCGGGCCCCAGCGGACGACGTCCCAGACGGCGCGGATCTGCTCGTCCGTGACCTCCCCGTCGGTGAACGTGTTCACGGTCCGGGCGGCACGGAAGACGAGATCGGCGACCTCCTTCGGGACGCGGAGCTCCGTCGGGTCGGTCGGCGTGGGCGTGTCGATGCTCATGGTCGGTTGAATCCACAACCAACCCGGGACATTCCAGTTGCCTGGGTGAACTGGGTCACACCGGGCCGCATCAGGCCACTGCGCGCGCGAACCTAAGATGGGCACCATGCCCGAAGCACCGCTCGTCCTGGGGATCGAGACGTCCTGCGACGAGACCGGGGTCGCCCTGGTCCGCGCCCACCCCGACCGCAGCGAGCTCCTCGTCGACGCGGTCGCCTCGTCGATGGACGAGCACGCCCGGTTCGGCGGGATCATCCCGGAGATCGCGTCCCGCGCGCACCTGGAGCAGATGATCCCGACCGTCGAGCGCGCGCTCGGCACCGCGGGCGTGACGCTCGCCGACGTCGACGCGGTCGCGGTCACCGCGGGCCCGGGCCTGGTGGGCTCGCTCACGGTCGGCACCGCCGCGGCGAAGGCCCTCGCGTACGGCCTCGGGGTCCCGCTCTACGGCGTCAACCACGTCATCGGGCACGCCGCGGTCGACGAGCTGGTGCACGGGCTGTTCCCGGACCGCGTCATGGCCCTGGTCGTGTCCGGCGGCCACTCCAGCCTGCTGCTGGTGGACGACATCGTCACCGGCGTCCACGAGCTCGGGTCGACGCTCGACGACGCGGCGGGGGAGGCGTTCGACAAGGTGGGCCGCCTGCTCGGGCTGCCGTACCCGGGCGGCCCGCACATCGACCGGCTGGCGCGCGAGGGCAACCCCGAGGCCATCCGGTTCCCGCGCGGCCTCACCGCCGCGAAGGACCAGGAGAAGCACGCGTACGACTTCTCGTTCTCGGGCCTGAAGACGGCCGTCGCCCGGTGGGTCGAGGCCCGCGAGGACGCCGGCGAGGAGATCCCGCTCGAGGACGTCTCGGCGTCCTTCGCCGCGAGCGTCGCCGACGTGCTCACCGCGAAGACCATCGCCGCGTGCCGCCGGCACGGGGTCGACACGCTCGTGATCGGCGGCGGCTTCTCCGCCAACTCCCAGCTGCGGGACCTCGCCGCGCAGCGGTGCGCGGAGGCCGGGATCGACCTGCGGATCCCGCCGATCAAGTACTGCACCGACAACGGCGCGATGATCGCCGCGCTCGGGGCCGCCGTGGTGCGGCGGGGGCTGCCGGCCTCGGGCCTCGGGATCGGCGTCGACTCGACGATGCCGCTGGAGACCGTGACCGTCTGACACCCGGCGTGCGACACCCGGCGCCCTGACGCCCCGCGTCAGAGCGGCCGGCCCGCCCGCATCTCCGCGACGAGCGACGCCACCACCGCGTCGAGCTCGCCGGCGTTGCGCCGGGCCACCGCCCTCTGCCGCTGGTACGACGCGCCCTTGCGGAGGATGACCCGCACGGCGTCCAGCTCCGCGGAGCAGCCCAGCCGCTCGGCGACCGGCTCCAGCTCGACGAGCAGGCGGCCCACCGCGTCGGTGACGAGCTCCTCGTCCCCGGCGGCGTTCGTGATGATGATCGCGTCCATGCCGTACCGGGCGGAGCGCCACTTGTTCTCCTGCGCGAACCACGGGGGCACCGTCGGCAGCGCCTCGCCGCGGTCCAGCATCGTCGAGAAGTGCTCGACCAGGCAGTGGGTGAGCGCGGCGAGCGCGGTGACCTCCAGCAGGCTGGGGGAACCGTCGCAGATCCGGGTCTCGATGGTCCCGAACCGCGGGGACGGCCGCACGTCCCACCGGATCTCGTCGAACGCGTCGATGACCCCGGTGTGCAGCATGTCCCCGACGTAGGACTCCAGCTGCTCCCACCGCTCGAACTGGAACGGCAGCCCGGCGGTCGGCAGCTGCTGGAACATCAGGGCGCGGTTCGAGGCGTAGCCGGTGTCCTTGCCGCCCCAGAACGGGCTCGACGCCGACAGCGACTGCAGGTGCGCGAAGCAGGTGAGCAGCGCGCGGGAGATCGGCAGGACCTTGTCGCGGTCCTCGATGCCGACGTGCACGTGGACGCCGTAGATGAGCATCTGGCGGCCCCACCACTGCGTCCGGTCGATCAGCGTCGCGTACCGCTGCTTGTCGGTGACCTTCTGCTGCGCCCACCGCGCGAACGGGTGCGTGCCGGCGCACATCAGCTCGACGCGCAGCGGGTCGGTGACCGCCCGCACCTCGTCGACGGCGCGCTGCAGGTCCGCGCCGGCCTCGCCGACCGTGCGGCACACCCCGGAGACGACCTCGACCGTGTTGAGCAGGAGCTCCTGGCGGATCGCGGGGTGCTCGCCGCCGTCGGCGGGGCGCACGGCGTCGAGCACGGTGCTGGCGACCTGGCGGAGGTCGCCCGAGTCGGCGTCGACCAGCGCGAGCTCCCACTCGATGCCGACGCTGGACCGCGCCGACGTCGCGAACGGGAGGCGGGCGGGCGTGGTCATGCGGCGACCGGCTCGACGAGGAGGACCTGCTGCTGGCCCCCGACCCGGGTGAGGACGACGGTGGCGCTGGTCGACCCGCGCAGGTCGAGCTGGCGGCGCAGCTGCTCCGGGACGACGGCCGTCCCGCGCTTCTTGATCGTGAGGCTGCCCACGTCGCGCTCGCGGAGGTACGCCCGCAGGCGCTTCAGGCCGAACGGCAGCTGGTCCAGCACCCGGTAGGCCGTGGCGTACGGCGTCGCGTGCAGCGCGTCGGAGGTCACGTAGGCGATGGTGCGGTCCACGAGCCGTCCCTGCACCTCGGCGGCGGCCTCGGCGACGAGCCCGGCGCGGATCACCGCGCCGTCCGGCTCGTAGAGGTACGCGCCGACGTCGCCGACGGGCGGGTGCGCGTGGGCCTCCGCGTCGCCCGCGCGCAGCACCGCGGACCCGCCGCCCGCGCCGAGCAGCAGCGCCGAGCGGCCGGGGCCGTCGGGGGCCAGCGGGCCGAACCACAGCCCGAGCTCCACGACGTCGCCGTCGACGGACACCCACTGCGCCTCGGCGTCGTGCGGCAGGGCGCTGTGCGGGACGCCGGGCCCGAGCTTGAGCCCGAGGGCCGGCACGCGCTCGCGCAGCGCGAGGACCGCGTCCAGCGGCGGGGAGTACGCCGCCGGGTCGTGCACCCGGCTGCCGCCCGCGGTGCGGCGGGCGGGGTCGGCGTAGACCCCGTCGACCCCCTCGGCCGCCAGGTCGAGCGCGAGCCCGTCGCCGTGCCGGACCTCGGCCTCCGGGAAGTGCCGCAGGTTCACGGTGGCGAGCGCGGCGGTCGTCTCGTCCGCGTCGACCGCGAGCACCCGCAGCCCCACGCCCGCGAACGCCATCGCGTCGGCGCCGATCCCGGAGGTCACGTCGGCGACGCGCTGCACCCCGGCGGCGACGTACCGGCGGGCGTGCCGCGCGGCGACCACGAGCCGGGTCGCCTGCTCGAGGCCGGCGGGCGTGAACAGCATGCCGTCGGCGAACTCGCCCAGCTTGTCGTGCGCGCGGGCCCGCAGGCGCGACTGCGTGAGGGCGGCGGCCACCAGGTCGGCGTCGAGGCCGTCCTTGCGCAGCCGCTCCGACAGCGCCATCGCCCGCGCGTCGTCGTACGGCGGCAGGGCCGAGAGCAGGGCCCAGCCCTCGGGGCTGAGGAGCTTCGCGAGGCCGGACTGGTCCATCCGGCGATCCTCGCACGGGCGGCCCCTGCAGCGCCGACGCGCCGGCCGGACGTCCCCCGCGATGCTGGCACTCGCCTTGACCGAGTGCTAACCGCTTCCTAGAGTGCGTGTTGGCACTCTCCCAGCGAGTGTGCCAGCGCACCGCACGGCTGCCGGCACCCGCGACGACGGCCGGCCGGACGGGGCGACAAGGACATCAGGCAGCACTCACACGCGAAGGGGAGGTCCGCTGTGTCGGTCTCCATCAAGCCGCTCGAGGACCGCATCGTCGTCAAGACGCTCGAGGCGGAGCAGACGACCGCCTCCGGTCTGGTCATCCCGGACTCCGCGAAGGAGAAGCCCCAGGAGGGCGAGGTCCTCGCCGTGGGCCCGGGCCGCATCGACGACAACGGCAACCGCGTCCCGCTGGACGTGGCGGTCGGTGACAAGGTCATCTACAGCAAGTACGGCGGCACCGAGGTCAAGTACGACGGCGAGGAGTACCTCATCCTCTCCGCGCGCGACGTCCTGGCGATCGTCAGCAAGTGACACCGCCCGGGCCGTCCACGACGTGACGGCCCGGTGACGCACGACGAGGCCCCCTCCGCACGCGGAGGGGGCCTCGTCGTCGTGTCAGGCGGCCGGAGCGGTATCGCACCGCTGTGCAGTCGCCACGGTGGGCGGCCCGTGCCTCGGGCCCGGGCTCAGGAGGACGCGACGGCCACCGCGGTATCCCACCGCTGCGTGGCCGTCGCGAGGTAAGTGGGTCAGACGACCTCGGCCCGGGTGCGGCCGGCCCGGCTCGCGAGCAGGGCGGAGCGCTCGTCCTCGGACAGGCCGCCCCAGACGCCGTACGGCTCGCGCACGGCGAGCGACTGCTCGCGGCACTCGTTGATCACGGGGCAGGTGGCGCAGATGGCCTTGGCCGCCTCGGCGCGGCGACGGCGGGCGGCGCCGCGCTCGCCCTCCGGGTGGAAGAACAGGTCCTGGTCGGCGTCCCGGCAGGCGCCCTGGTACTGCCACTCCCAGAGCTCCATCACGGGTCCCGGAAGGCGGGAGATCTCGGCCATGTGGTCCTCCGTCCCTGCGACGGCGTGTGCCGTCGGGTGAATCGTGCTGTCCGACAGTCCGGCCGCTTCCCTTGGGACCGAGGTCCCTGGCGCGGCGCTGAACTGCACTGATGAGGACAGTACAACCGAGTCAGCAGTTGTTCAAGACCGTGTCGCCATCCGATCTGACGCGGTTGGGTGGCGAATCGCTTCAGGGCGCGACGGCGGTGGTCCGCAGGTGACGCGCTTGGTCCCGTCGCGCTGACCGGATCGGCCGGCACGATGACGCGGTTGGCCCCGGCGGGCCGCGCTGGAAACCGCGCCAGATCCCCGGCACAATCGACGGCAGAGCGCGCGGGGCACACCGCGCGGACGAGACGGGCGAGATGCACAAGACCGAGGACGGCGACGTGACCGGCGGCCAGGACGGCCGGCCGGAGGGCACCGCCCGCCCGGACGACGACGCCCACCCGGACGCTGTCGCCCGCCCGGACGCGGTCGCCCACTCCGACGACGCCCGTCCTGGTGGACCGGCCGGCCCGGGGAGCCCGAACGACCCGGCGGACGCCGCCGCCGACCCCGCGAGCGGCCCGACGCTGACCGTCGCCGCCGTGGCCGGGCGGCTCGGCGTCGCCCCCGCGACCCTGCGGACCTGGGACCGTCGCTACGGCCTGGGGCCGTCCGAGCACACCGCGGGCGCGCACCGCCGGTACAGCGCGGCCGACCTGGCCCGCCTCATGACGATGCGGTCGCTGACCCTCGACGGGGTGCCGCCGTCGGACGCCGCGCGCGTCGCGCGGGAGAGCGCCCCCGTGCAGCCGGCCCCGGTGTCGGACGTCGCGGCGGTGCGGCACCTCACCGCCGTCCCGGACATGGTCGACGGCTCCGGCGGCTCCGGCGGTGATGCGCGGCCGGCCGACGCCGCTGGTCAGGGACCCGCAGCCCGGCCCCAGCACCCCGCCACCCCGACCGCCGTCATCGACGCCGCTCTGCGGGCCGACGCCGCCGAGGTCACGCGCCTGCTCGCGCTGCCCCCGGACGGCGACCTCGCGCGCTGGTGGTCCGACCTGGTCGGTCCGGCGCGGGCGGGGATCGCGGCCCGGACGGTGCTGGCCCGGCCCGGCGACGAGCCCGACGCCCTCGTGGTGGCGGCCGCGCTCGCGGTGCTGCGCGCCCGCAACGGGCACGTGCCGACGCACCCGTCGCGGCGGCGCATCGTCCTCATGCTCGCGGCACCGGGTGAACCTCGGCCGCTGTCCCTGCACGTCCTCGCCGGTGCGCTGGCGGACTCGGGAGTCGACGCCCGCGTGGTCGCGGGGCCCACCGGCCGGCACCGGCTGCTGGAGATCGCGACGATGACGACGCCGTCCGCGGTCGTGATGTCGAGCGAGCTCACCGCCCCCGACCTGGGGCTCGTCGCCGCCCTCGCGGAGCAGCACCCCGAGCTGCCGGTGTTCGTCATGGTGCCCGACGAGGCCGCCGCGACGGTGCCGCTCGGGACGCAGGTGCACCGGGTCAGGACCGTGCCGGGGCTGGTGCACGAGGTGCTCGCCGTCTGCGGCTAGACCGATCCGTGACCGCTTCACGCTAACGTCGGCGCCGATCCGGCCGATACACCGAGGGTAGCCGGATCCGCCAGGGTCCCGGCACTGGCGAGAGGCGGAGGTCGATGGCGGGCGTCGTGGTGTGCCACGGATCGACGGCGGTGCGAGAGCGCATCGTCCTGACGGCACTCGGCGTGCCCGCACTGGCACCGGTCCGCGCGGCGGCCTCGGTCGACGAGCTGATCACGCTGGCCCGGCGCGTGCCGCCGACCATCGTGCTGCTGGACGCGCACCTGCCGTCCCCGGGCCCCGTCGAGGCGATCCGCCGGCTCCGCGCCGTGCCGTCGCAGTCGACGGTCGTCATGCTCGCGGTGCCGGGCGACGAGATCGCGCTGGACCGCGCCATCTCCCTCGGGGCGCGCGGCTACCTCGCCCCCGACGTCGGCCGGGCGGAGCTCGCCGCCGTCGCCGCGCACATCCTCGCCAGCCCGTCCGTGCCCGGCTCCGGCGGCGGTGCCGCGCACGAGCAGCTCGCGGCGCACGGCGCCGTCGGGAGCGCGCCCACGCCGGTCGTCACCCGCACGGAGCTCCCGGCCCAGAGCACCGGCCGCGACGAGGTCTCGCTGACCAAGCGCGAGGTCGAGGTGCTGGTCGGCATGAGCAACGGCCGCTCGAACGCGCAGATCGGCCAGGAGCTGTTCCTGTCCGAGGACACGATCAAGACCCACGCCCGCCGGCTGTTCCGCAAGCTCGGTGCCGCCGACCGCGCGCAGGCGGTCGCCATCGGGCTGCGCCGGGGCCTCATCCGCTGACGCGGGCGGGCTCCGCCGGTGCCCGGCGCGTCTTCACCGGGCCCTCACGAGGCGCGTCCGGGAGGCACGATCAACCGCCGTATCATCGGGGGATGACCGACCTGGGTACCCCTGGATCCGCCGCGCCTGCCGACCCGTTCGGCTTCATCGGTCTCACCTACGACGACGTCCTGCTCCTCCCGGGCGAGACGGACGTCATCCCGAGCGAGGTCGACACCACGACCCGGCTCACGCGTGAGATCTCCCTGTCGATCCCGCTCGTGTCCGCCGCCATGGACACCGTCACCGAGTCCCGCATGGCCATCGCGCTCGCCCGGCAGGGCGGCCTCGGCGTGCTGCACCGCAACCTGTCCATCGAGGCGCAGGCCCACCAGGTGGACCTGGTGAAGCGCTCCGAGTCCGGCATGGTGTCCGACCCCGTGACCGTGGGCCCCGACGCCACCCTCGCCGAGCTCGACGCCCTCTGCGCGAAGTACCGCGTGTCCGGCCTGCCCGTCGTGGACGCCGACCGCCGCCTGCTCGGCATCATCACGAACCGCGACCTGCGGTTCGTGCCGCCGGCCGAGTTCACCACCCGCCGCGTGCTCGACACGATGACGTCGATGCCGCTGATCACCGGGCCGGTGGGCATCTCGAACGACGACGCCGCCGCGCTGCTCGGCAAGCACAAGGTCGAGAAGCTGCCGCTGGTGGACGACGCCGGCCGCCTGCAGGGCCTCATCACCGTCAAGGACTTCGTGAAGTCCGAGCAGTACCCGCTGGCGACGAAGGACCCGAGCGGCCGCCTGGTCGTCGGCGCCGCCGTGGGCTTCTTCGGCGACGCGTGGGACCGCGTGTCCGCGCTCGTCGAGGCCGGTGTCGACGTGCTCGTCGTCGACACCGCGAACGGCCACGCCCGCCTCATGCTCGACATGGTGCGGCGCATCAAGTCGGACCCGGCGACCAAGCACGTCCAGGTCATCGGCGGCAACATCGCGACCCGTGCCGGCGCGCAGGCGCTGGTCGACGCGGGCGTCGACGCCGTGAAGGTCGGCGTCGGCCCGGGCTCCATCTGCACCACCCGCGTCGTCGCCGGCGTCGGCGTCCCGCAGGTCACCGCGGTGTACGAGGCCTCGCTCGCGGCGAAGCCCGCCGGCGTCCCCGTGATCGCCGACGGCGGCCTGCAGTACTCCGGCGACATCGCCAAGGCCCTCGTCGCGGGCGCCGACACCGTCATGGTCGGCGGGCTCATCGCCGGCTGCGACGAGTCGCCGGGCGACCTGGTGTTCGTCAACGGCAAGCAGTTCAAGCGCTACCGGGGCATGGCCTCGCTGGGCGCGATGCAGAGCCGCGGCGACCGCCGGTCCTACTCCAAGGACCGGTACTTCCAGGGCGACCTCAGCGACGACGAGATCATCACCGAGGGCATCGAGGGCCAGGTGCCCTACCGCGGGCCCCTCGCCGCCGTCGCGCACCAGCTGGTCGGCGGCCTGCACCAGTCGATGTTCTACGTCGGCGCGCGGACCATCCCCGAGCTGCAGGCCCGCGGGAAGTTCGTCCGGATCACGCCGGCGGGGCTCAAGGAGAGCCACCCGCACGACGTGCAGATGATCTCGGAGTCCCCGAACTACACGGTCCGCTGACGGCACCGTCCGCTGACGGCACCGTCCGCTGACGACACGGTCCGCTGACCGCACGACGAAGGGGCCCGGTGCTGCTGCACCGGGCCCCTTCGCGCGTCCTCGGCCGGTCGACCCGCCGCCGAGGTCGTCACTCCTGCACGAGGTCGTCAGTCCTGCGGGACGACCTCGTGCCGTTGTGACGACCTCGACCGCCGCGCGGGTCAGTCGCGGAAGGTCTCGATCCGCGCGCCCAGCTCGACCAGGCGCTCCTGCAGGCCCTCGTAGCCGCGGGCGATGATGTCGACGTTGCGCAGCACGCTCTCGCCCTTCGCCGCGAGCATCGCCAGCAGGATCACCACGGCGGGCCGCAGCGCCGGCGGGCAGGACACCTCGGCGCCCGACCAGCGCGTCGGGCCGGAGACCTGCAGGCGGTGCGCGTCGAGCAGCCGCACGTCGGCGCCCAGCCGGGTGAGGTCGGTGAGGTGGATCGCGCGGCCCTCGTAGACCCAGTCGTGCACGAGCGTGCTGCCGGTCGCGCACGCGGCGATCACCGCGAAGAACGGCAGGTTGTCGATGTTCAGCCCCGGGAACGGCATCGGGTGGATCTTGTCGAGCGGCGCCCGCAGGTCGCTCGGGTGCACCGTGATGTCGACGAGCCGGGTCCGGCCGTTGTGCGCGGTGTACTCCTCGGAGAGCGTGTAGCGCAGCCCCATCTCGGAGAGCGTCGCGAGCTCGATCTCCATGAACTCGATCGGCACCCGCCCGACCGTGATCTCGGAGCCGGTGACGATGCCGGCCGTCAGCAGGCTCATCGCCTCGACCGGGTCCTCCGACACCGCGTACTCCACGTCGGCGTCGATCTGGGCCTTGCCGTGCACGCGCAGCGTGGTGGTGCCGATGCCCTCGATCCGGACGCCGAGCAGCTCCAGGTAGAAGCACAGGTCCTGGACCATGTAGTTGGGGCTGGCGTTGCGGATGGTGGTGACGCCCTCGCGGCGCGCGGCGGCCATCAGCGCGTTCTCGGTGACGGTGTCGCCGCGCTCCGTGAGCACGATCGACAGGTTCTCGGTGCCGGGGTCGGTGACGCGCGCGAGGTACCGGCCGCCGCTCGCGGTCACGGACAGGCCGAACGGGCGCAGCGCGATCATGTGGGGCTCGACGGTGCGGCTGCCGAGGTCGCACCCGCCGGCGTACGGCAGCCGGAACTCGGACTGCTGCCCGAGCAGGGGCCCGAAGAACATGATGATCGACCGGGTGCGGCGCGCGGCGTCGACGTCGATGGCCTCGAGGTCGAGGTCCTTCGGCACGACGATCTCGAGGTCGCGGCCGTCCGCCGACCAGGTGGCGCGCACGCCGACGGAGCGCAGCACGTCGACGATGCGGTCGACCTCGACGATCCGCGCGACGTTCTTCAGCCGGGTGGTCCCGCGGTTGAGCAGCGACGCGCACAGCAGCGCGACGGCGCCGTTCTTCGAGGTGTTGACGTCGAGCCGGCCGGAGAGCTGCACGCCGCCCTGCACGCGCAGGTGCGTGTGCTGCGGGCCGCCGAGGGTGACGATCGGGGAGTCCAGCGCGGCGCCGATCCGGGTCAGCATGTCGAGGCTGAGGTTCTGCGCGCCCTGCTCGATGCGGTGCACGGCGGACTGGCTGGTGCCGAGGAGCTCGGCGAGCTGGGTCTGCGTGAGGCCGCGGTGGCGGCGGGCGGACCGGACGAGCGAGCCCACGTGGGCGAGCTGCTCGGGGAGGGTGGGAGTCACGGTCGGGAGGGACGAGGTCACCGTGGGGACGGTTCCGGTCGTCGGGGTCGTCGTGGTCACGAGGACGACGCTAACTCATGGATGAGATATTCGCGCCACGATGGATGAGAAGATCGTGTGTCGAGCCCGCTGACGTGCGTGAACGCATCTCACGCACGGCGTCACGCGATGAGCGTGTCCTGGATCGGGCGCCCGGCGAACCGCAGGTCCCGCGCGGGGTTGTGCGCGGGCGCGACGGGCTCCGGGGCGCGCACGCGGCCGCGGCTCGGCCACACGGACTCCGCCCCCGGCCCGGTGTGCCCGCGCTCGGCCCGCCACGCGTTGAACGCCTCCGCCCACGCCTGGTGCGCGGTGATCTGGTAGTCGTGCAGCGACACGAGGTCGAGGTCGCCGAGGTGCGGGAACCGGCCGACGATGCGGTCCAGCACGTCGAGCGTCGCGACCACGTCGACGTCCGCGGTGTGCAGGCTGCCGGTGTCGACCACCTGGTACACCCCGCAGAGGTCCACGAGCTTGCGCTTGCCCGACCGGTACCGGTCCTCCGCGCGGTCGAGCACCAGGGGGTCGATGACCGGGCGCAGCGCGCCGCCGAGGCGGTCCTCGACGGTCGGCAGCCCGTGCCGGTGCAGCTCGGCCTCCAGCAGGCACAGGTCGTAGGAGGCGTTGTAGGCGACCACCGGCGTGCCCTCACGGACGGCGTCGGCGATCTGCGCCGCGATCTCCTCCAGCGCCGCCCGCGGCGCCACGCCGTGCGTCCGCGCGTGCTCGGTGCTGATCCCGTGGATCGCGCTCGCGGCCTCCGGGATGGGGACGCCGGGGTCGATCAGCCACGTCCGGACGTGGGTGCCGGCGCGGTCCCGGCGGACGAGCGCCGCCGTGACGATCCGGTCGTGGTCCACGTCGACACCCGTCGTCTCGGTGTCGAACCCCAGCAGCGGTCCGTCGGTCCAGGTCATCCGTCCGAGCTCCTTCCCAGCGCCGCCAGCATCGCACCGGGCGCCCACACGCCCGGGGACCCGCGCCCGGCCTGTCGCGGATGCGGGGTCGCGGCGACGGGGTGAGGCTGGGCGGAGCCCGCGGACGGCGGGACCCCCGAGACGAAGGAGACGTCATGGCACGCCTGACCGGCCGCACCGTCGCGTTCCTCACCAGCGAGCACGGCGTGGAGGAGCCCGAGCTGACCGCCCCCTGGCAGGCGGTGCAGGACGAGGGCGGCACCCCGGTGCTGGTCTCCGCGAAGCCCGGCACCGTCAGCGCGGTGAACAACGACCTGGACCCGGGCGGCGACCACCCCGTCGACCGGACGCTGGACCAGGTGTCGGCGGACGACTTCGACGCCCTGGTCATCCCGGGCGGCACCGTCAACGCGGACACGCTCCGGATGCAGGAGGCCGCCCAGGGCCTGGTGAAGGCGTTCGTCGGCGCCGGCAAGCCCGTCGCCGCCATCTGCCACGGCCCGTGGACGCTCATCGAGGCGGGCGTCGTGGACGGCGTCCGCCTGACCTCCTACCCGAGCCTGGCCACGGACCTGCGCAACGCGGGGGCCGACTGGGTCGACCAGGAGGTCGTCGTGTCGCAGACCGGCGGCAGCACGCTGATCACCTCGCGCAACCCGGACGACCTGCCCGCGTTCTGCGGCGCGGTCGTGGACGCCGTCGCGGGCTGACCGCGCCGCGGCACCCGCCGGGGGGAGACCGGCGCGGGCGCCCGCCCCGGGGTGGGCCGCCCGCGCCGGTACCCTGGGCCGGTGAGCAACGAGATCGAGATCGGCCGCGGCAAGCGGGGACGGCGCGCATTCTCCTTCGACGACGTCGCGGTCGTCCCGTCCCGGCGCACCCGGGACCCCGAGGAGGTGTCCGTCGGCTGGCAGATCGACGCGTACCACTTCGAGCTGCCGGTGCTGGCCGCGCCCATGGACTCCGTGATGAGCCCCGCGACGGCCGTGGCGCTCGGCCGCGCGGGCGGGCTCGGCGTGCTGGACCTCGAGGGCCTGTGGACGCGGTACGAGGACCCGGAGCCGCTGCTCGCCCAGATCGCCGAGCTGCCGGCGTCCGAGGCGACCGCCCGGATGCAGGAGCTGTACTCCGCGCCGATCGACCCGGAGCTGATCCGCCGCCGCATCGGGGAGATCCGCGAGGCGGGCGTCACGGCCGCCGGCGCCCTGTCGCCGCAGCGCACCCAGGAGTTCTGGAAGGACGTCGTCGACGCCGGCGTGGACCTCTTCGTCATCCGCGGCACCACGGTGTCCGCCGAGCACGTGTCGGGCCGCGCGGAGCCGCTCAACCTCAAGCGGTTCATCTACGAGCTCGACGTCCCGGTGATCGTCGGCGGCGCCTCCACCTACACCGCGGCCCTGCACCTCATGCGCACCGGTGCGGCCGGCGTGCTCGTCGGCTTCGGCGGCGGCGCGGCGCACACCACCCGGGTGTCGCTGGGCATCCACGCCCCGATGGCCACCGCGGTGGCGGACGTCGCCGCGGCGCGCCGGGACTACCTCGACGAGTCCGGCGGCCGGTACGTGCACGTCATCGCCGACGGCGGCGTCGGGCGGTCCGGCGACCTGGTCAAGGCGATCGCCTGCGGCGCGGACGCGGTCATGCTCGGGGCGGCGCTCGCCCGCGCGACCGACGCCCCCGGCCAGGGCTGGCACTGGGGCCCCGAGGCGCACCACCCGCACCTCCCGCGCGGCGAGCGGGTGCAGGTCGGCCAGGCCGGGACGCTGCAGCAGGTGCTGTTCGGCCCGGGCCACACCGCCGACGGCACGCTCAACCTCATCGGCGCGCTGCGCCGGGCGATGGCCACCACCGGCTACTCGGACCTCAAGGAGTTCCAGCGCGTGGAGATCGTCGTCTCCCCGTACCAGCCGCGCTGACGCCGCGGTCCGACACCGGCGCCCCGGCCCCGGCACCCGTCGCACGAGGGCCGCTCTCCCGCCAGGAGGGCGGCCCTCGTCGCGTTCGCGCCCGCCGCCCGTGATGCCCGTTCGGGTGTGTGTTTGAGTCCGAATCGGTCTGGCTGGTTGCGATTTCCGGACCGGATCGGGCATGCTGGTCGCGCAGCACCCGCCGCCGGGGACGTCCCGGTGCACACTGGGACCACACGACCACGACGGAGTCGACGTGTACGCAACGGAGCGCCAGCAGCAGATCCTCGCCGCCGCGCGGCGGGACGGCCGCGTGGACGTCGCCTCCCTCGCGACCGCCCTGGACGTCACCCCGGAGACCGTGCGCCGCGACCTCACGGTGCTCGAGCGGCACGGCCTGGTGCGCCGGGTGCACGGCGGCGCGATCCCCGTCGAGCAGCTCGGGTTCGAGCCGGGCCTCGCCCAGCGGGAGGGCCTGCTCGCGGGGGAGAAGGACCGCATCGCCAAGGCGGCGCTCGACGAGCTGCCCGACGGCGGTGCGATCGTCCTGGACGCCGGCACGACCACGGTCCGGCTCGCCGAGCTGCTGCCCACCGACCGGGAGATCACCGTCGTCACGCACGCGCTGCCCGTCGCCACCGTGCTCGCCACCCGCTCGGGCATCACGCTGCACCTGGTCGGCGGCACCGTGCGGGGGCGGACGCTGGCCGCCGTCGGGACGTGGGCGCTGCGGGAGCTCGGCGACATCCGGGTGGACGTGACGTTCCTCGGCACCAACGGGCTCAGCGCCGAGCACGGGCTCACCACGCCCGACCTCGCGGAGGCGGCGGTCAAACGGGCGCTGGTCCGGGCGGCCCGGCGCACCGTGGTGCTCGCCGACCACACCAAGCTGGGCCGCGAGGACTTCGCGCACGTCGCGGACCTCGCCGAGGTCGACACCCTCATCACCGACTCGGGCGTCGCGCCGGAGCTCGCGGACGAGATCGAGGCCGCCGGCCCCCGGGTGGTGCGGGCATGATCGTCACGCTGACCCCCAACCCGAGCCTGGACCGGGCGCTGCACCTGGAGCGGCTGGAGCCGGGCGAGGTGAACCGCGCCGTCGCGACCCACCAGCACCCGGGCGGCAAGGGCATCAACGTGTCCCGGGCGCTCGCGGCGCACGGCGTCGCGTCCCGGGCGGTGCTGCCCTCCGGCGGCCCGGACGGCGCCGAGCTGGTGGCGCTGCTCGCCGCGCAGGGCGTCGACGCGCGGCCGGTGCCCGTGGCCGGGGACACCCGGTCCAACATCACGCTCACCGAGTCGAGCGGCGCGACCACCAAGATCAACGCGCCCGGCGCCGCGCTCGCGCCCGCCGAGGTCGACGCGCTGCTGGCCGCCGTCGAGGCCGAGGTGGCCGCCGGCGCCGACGCGGTGGTCGCGGCCGGCAGCCTGCCCGCGGGGCTCGACGACGCGTTCTTCACCCGGGTCGCCGACCTGGGCGCCCGCCACGGCGTCCCGGTCGTCCTCGACACCTCGGGCGCCCCGTTCGCGGCCGCGGTCCGGCACGGGGGGCTCGCGCTCGTGAAGCCCAACGACGAGGAGCTCGCCGACCTGGTGGGGCAGGACCTCACCACCGTCGGCGACGTGCTCGACGCCGCACGGTCCGTGCGGGCGCTGGGCACCGACGCGGTCCTCGTCAGCCTCGGCGCGCACGGCGCCCTGCTGGTCGCCGACGGCGGGTCCTGGTGGGCCGGCGGGCCGGCCCTGGTCCCCGTGTCCACGGTCGGCGCCGGGGACTCCACGCTCGCCGGCTACCTCGCCGCCGCGGGCCCCCCCGCCGACCGCCTGCGCCGCGCCGTCGCCTGGGGGCGCGCCGCCGTCCTCCTGCCGGGCAGCGCGGTCCCGCGCCCGTCCGACATCCGCACCACCGAGGTCACCGTCGTGGTCGACCCCGATCCCGCACTCGCCCTCAAGGAGCTCTGACATGAGCCAGCCGCTCACCTCCGCCGACCTCGTCGGCGTCGACCTGGTCGCCCGCGACCGCGACGACGCGACGCGTCAGCTCATCGCCCTGCTCGCCGCCGCCGGTCGCGTGACCGACGCCGACGGGTTCCACGCCGACGTGCGCGCCCGCGAGGCCCAGATGGCCACCGGCATGCCCGGCGGCGTCGGGCTGCCGCACGCCCGCTCCGAGCACGTCACCGCGCCGAGCCTGGCCGTCGGCAAGCTGCACGACCCGGTCGACTGGGGCGCCCCGGACGGCCCCGCCACGCTGGTGTTCCTCATCGCGGCCCCCGCGGGCGGCGATGCCGACCACCTGCAGATCCTGGCCGCGCTGGCCCGCCGCCTCGTGCACGAGTCGTTCCGGCAGTCGCTGCTCGACGCCCCCGACGCCGCGACGGTCGCGGAGATCGTCACGCGAGAGGTGGTCCCGTCATGAAGTTCGTCGCCGTCTCCTCGTGCCCCACGGGGATCGCCCACACGTACATGGCCGCGGAGGCCCTCGAGCAGGCGGGCAAGGCCGCCGGGCACGAGGTGCACGTCGAGACGCAGGGCGCCGCCGGGTCGACCCCGCTGGACCCGGCGATCATCGCCGCGGCCGACGGCGTCATCTACGCCGCGGACCTCGAGGTGCAGCACCGCGAGCGGTTCGCCGGCAAGCCCTTCGTCGACGTCGGCGTCAAGAAGGCGGTGCACGACCCGACGGGCGTGCTCGCGCAGGCCGTCGCCGCCGTCGAGCAGGGCCCGGCCGAGCCCACCGCGGCGTCGGCCGCGCCCGCGGCGGCCGCGGGCGGTCCCGCGACGCGGGCGGACGCGGGCGCCGGGGTCGGCACCCGCGTGCGCCAGTGGCTGATGACGGGCGTGTCCTACATGATCCCGTTCGTCGCCGCGGGCGGGATCCTCATCGCGCTCGGCTTCATGATCGCGCAGGCGGCGTGGGGCGAGACGGGCGCGGTCGAGGTCACGCAGGTCCCCGTCGCGGACCTCATCTCCAGCTTCAGCATCACCTCGGGCCAGGACTGGGCGGTGCTGCTGTTCCAGACGGGCGGGGCCGCGTTCGCGTTCCTGGTGCCGGTGCTGTCCGGGTTCATCGCCTACGGCATCGCCGACCGGCCGGGCCTGGTGCCCGGGTTCGTCGGCGGCTCGATCTCCGTGCTCGTCGGCGCGGGGTTCCTCGGCGGGCTGGTCACCGGCTTCGTCGCCGGGTTCCTGGCCCTGTGGATCAGCCGGTGGCGGGTCCCGAAGGGCGTGCGCGGCGTGATGCCGGTCGTGGTCACCCCGCTGCTGTCGTCCCTGGTCACCGGCTTCCTCATGTTCGTCGTGATCGGGCGGCCGATCGCGAACCTGATGGACGGGCTGACGAGCTGGCTGAACGGCCTGTCCGGCTCGAACCTCATCCTCATGGGCGCGCTGCTCGGCGCGATGATGGGCTTCGACCTCGGCGGCCCGATCAACAAGGTCGCCTACACGTTCGCCGTCACGGGCCTGGCGACCGAGGGGCTGGCCACCGACGCGGTGCAGTACCGGATCATGGCGGCCGTGATGGCCGCGGGCATGGTCGCGCCCCTGGCGATGGCGCTGGCGACCTTCGTCCGCAAGCAGCTGTTCACCCACGCCGAGCAGGAGAACGGCAAGGCGGCGGTGCTCCTGGGGCTGTCGTTCATCTCCGAGGGGGCGATTCCGTTCGGGGCGGCCGACCCGTGGCGCGTCATCGTGTCCTCCCTCGTGGGCTCCAGCGTGACCGGGGCGCTCACCATGGCCGTCGGCTCCGGCCTGCGCGCGCCGCACGGCGGCGTCTGGGTGCTGCCGCTGATCTCGAACCCGCTGGGCTTCCTGCTGGCGGTGGCCGTGGGCACGGTGATCACGGCCGGGATCGTCGTCGTGCTCAAGGGCCTCAAGCCGAACCCGCTCGTGCAGGCCGAGCGCGCCGCCGACGCCGCGGCCACCCCGGCCGCCCAGCCCGCCGTCGCCTGAGCCGCGCGACGCCGGGACCTCCGACCCATCCGCGCCCCACTTCGCAGAGGAACGCTCTTCCGATGACGACACGAGCCGAGACCACCCGACAGGCCGCAGCCGGCACGGTGCTGCACGGAGCGGGGGTCGGCCGGCGCGCCGCCGTGGGGCCGGTGGTGCGGGTGCAGCCCGCGCCCGCCGTCCCCGGGGACGCCCCGGTCGTGCGGGACGGCCTGCCCGTCCCGGCCGACGACGTGCCGGACGCGGTGACGGCCGCGTTCGCCGCGGTCGCCGCCGGGCTGCGCGACCAGGCCGACCGGTCCACCGGGACGGTCGCCGAGGTGCTCGGCGCGACCGCGATGATGGCGGACGACCCGGCGCTGCAGGACCAGGTGCTGGCCCGCGTGCGCGGCGGGGAGCCGGCCGTCGCGGCGATCGACGCCGTGGTCGGGACGTTCGCGTCGATGTTCGAGCAGGCGGGCGGGTACCTGGCCGAGCGGGTCACCGACCTGCGCAGCGTGCGGGACCGGGTCGTCGCGCGGCTCGCGGGGCTGCCGGACCCGGGCGTCCCGGAGCTGCGGGAGCCGTCCGTCGTCGTCGCGCAGGACCTCGCGCCCGCCGACACCGCGGCCCTCGACCTGGCCCGGGTGCTGGCCCTGGTCACCGAGGAGGGCGGCCCCACCGGGCACACCGCGATCATCGCGGGCCAGAACGGCATCCCGTGCGTCGTGCGGGTGACCGGCGCGGGGGAGCTCGAGGACGGCGTGCAGGTCGCGGTCGACGCCGCGGCCGGCACCGTCACGGTCGAGCCCGACCAGGCGCTGCGGTCCGCGCTGGAGACCCGCGCCGCCGCCGAGCTGGCGCTGGAGTCCGACACCGCGCCCGGGGCCACCGCCGACGGGCACCGCGTGGCCCTGCTGGCGAACATCGGCACCGCGGAGGACGCCGAGCGGCTGGCCGACGCGGCGGTCGAGGGCGTGGGGCTGTTCCGCACCGAGGTGCTGTTCCTCGGCCGGCAGCAGGCGCCGACCGTCGACGAGCAGGCGACGGCGTACGCCCGGGTGCTGCGGGCGCTCGGCCCGGACCGCAAGGTCGTGGTCCGGACGCTCGACGCGGGCGCCGACAAGCCGCTGGCCTTCGCCAACCTCACGGCGGAGGAGAACCCCGCACTCGGCGTGCGCGGCTACCGCCTCGTCCGGTCGGCGCCCGCCCTGCTGGCCGACCAGCTCACCGCTCTGGCCCGCGCGGGCCAGGAGACCGGCACCGAGCCGTGGGTGATGGCCCCGATGATCGCCACGCCCGCGGAGGGCCGGGCGTTCGCGGAGGCGGCCCGGGCCGCGGGGATCCGCACCGCCGGCGTGATGGTCGAGGTCCCCGCCGCCGCGCTGCGGGCGGGCGCCGTGCTCGACGAGGTGGACTTCGTCTCGCTCGGCACGAACGACCTCGCGCAGTACACGATGGCGGCGGACCGGCTCCGCGGCGAGCTCGTGGACCTGCTCGACCCCTGGCAGCCCGCGGTGCTGGAGCTCGTCGCCGCCACCGCCCGCGCGGGCGCCGAGCACGGCCGGCCGGTGGGCGTCTGCGGCGAGTCCGCGTCCGACCCGCTGATGGCCCTGGTGCTGACCGGGCTGGGCGTGACGAGCCTGTCCATGTCGCCCGCCGCCCTGCCGGCCGTCCGGTTCGCGCTCCGGCGGCACACCCTCGAGCAGTGCCACGCGATGGCCGACGCTGCGCTGGGGGCGGTGGACCCGGCGACCGGCCGGGCGGCGGTGGCGGCGCTGCTCGACGCGGAGGCGCGGGCGACGCTGGGGGTGTGAGGGGCGCGCGGGTGAGGCCCGTGCGTGCGAGGCCCGTGCGTGCGAGGCCCGTGCGTGCGAGCGGCTCGCGTGGTCAGACGCGTGCGGGCGAGCGGCGGCGGGTGCTGTCCGGGGTCTCGCCGATCACCCGGCGGTAGCGGCGCGTGAAGTGCGCCTGGTCGGTGTACCCCAGGTCGGCGGCGAGCGCCGCGAGGTCGGTGCGCGGGTCGGCGTAGAGCGTGGTCGCGGCCGTCTGGAGTCGTCGGCACTCGACGAGCCACTTGGGCGTCACCCCGGTGTGCCGGCGGACCACCCGGCTCAGCGTCCGCACCGTCACGCCGAGCGCGTCTGCGAGCTGCGCGACCCGCAGCACGTCGGCGTGCTCCTCGGCGACCCGGCACGCCTCGTTCGCCAGCCGGCCCGCGTCGTCGACCCGCGCGGCCACGGGGCGCAGCCAGTCGTCGAGCACGGGGGCGACGGTCCGCGGGGCGCCGGGTGCCCCCATCGCCGCCGTGACCTCGGCGAGCGGGGCGGACGGCAGCGGCTCGTGCCGCCCGGCGAGCCGCACCGGGTCGGTGGTCGTGAGCAGCCGGGTCGCGGCGGGCCGCAGCAGCACGCCGACCACCCACGACCGCCCGGCGAGCTCCTGCACGGCGAGCACGCGGTCCGGCCCGTGCAGCTCCGCGCCCCCGGGCTGGAGCACGACGTTGCCCGTCGGGTAGGTCAGGACGCGCTGCGGCCGGGTCTCGCCCGCGGGGACGTCCCAGCGGGCCACCCAGACGTGCCGCACCAGGTCGCCGAGGCCGTCGAGGCCGAACCGGTCGAACGCGACCTCGGCGTCGCCCGGGTTGAGGTGCCCCGCCGACCCGACCACGTCGCCCCCGTCGCCTGTCCCGTTCGTACAAGACCCGTGCCGCCCCGCGCGGGACGGTGGACGCATGACCGACAGCACCGCGCCCGCCACGGGCGCCTACACCACCGACGGCGTGCCGCACGGCGTCACGTCCCTCACGCCGCACCTCGTCGTCTCCCCGGCGGCCGCGGCCCTGGAATTCTACGAGCGGGCGTTCGGCGCGCGGGTGCTGGACGTGACGCGGATGGGCGACGTCGTCGGGGAGGCGTCGCTCGACCTCGGGAACGGCCGGTTCACCGTGAGCGACCCCTTGCCGGCGTACGGGATCGTCGCGCCCGACCCCGCCGCCGCGACCTACTCCCTGGCGCTGCACGTGCCGGACGTGGACGCCGTGGTGGAGCGGGCGGTCGCCGCCGGGGCCACCCTGCGGGAGGCGCCGACGACGTTCGTGTCGGGCGACCGCTACGGCTCGGTGCTCGACCCGTTCGGCGTGCGCTGGACCGTGATGACCCGCGTGGAGGACCTGTCGCCGGAGGAGAGCGCACGGCGGGTGGCGCGGTGGGCGGCGGAGCAGGGCGCGGCGGCACAGGGCTGAGGCGGCGCGGGGCTGAGGCGGCGCAGGGCTGAGGCGGCGCAGGGCTGACCCGGCAGAGGGCTGACCCGGCCCGCGCGTGCCGCCGGGGCGCCCCGCGGACGCGCGCCGTAGCCTGGCCGCATGGTGCCCGACCACGGCGTGCTGGACCCGGAGACCGACCCGCTCGCCACCTTCGTGCTGGAGCCCGACGACCTGCGCACGCTCGCCTCCCGGGTGGTGTCGTCGCCCGGTGCGGGCACGCGCACGCACCACGCCCCGTGGACGGGCGCCCCGCTGGCGTCCCTGGCGCAGTCGACGCCCGAGGACGTCGCCCGGGCGGCGCGGCGGGCGCGGGCGGCGCAGCACCTGTGGGCCGCGACGCCCGTGCGGCGGCGCGCCGCGCTCCTGCTGCGGGTGCACGACCTGCTGCTGCACCGGCAGACCGACGTGCTGGACCTGGTGCAGCTCGAGACGGGGAAGGCGCGCGCCGCGGCGTTCGAGGAGGTCGTCGACGTGGCGCTGCTCGCCCGGCACCTCGGGGTCCGGGCGCCCCGCTACCTCGCGCCGGAGCGGCGCGCCGGGGTGGTGCCGGGGCTGACGTCCGTGCGGGTGCGGCACGACCCGGCGGGCGTCGTGGGCGTGGTCGCGCCGTGGAACTACCCGCTGAGCCTCACGCTCGGTGACGTGCTCCCGGCGCTCGTGGCCGGTGACGCCGTGCTGCTGCGGCCGGACCCGCAGACGCCGCTGACCGCGCTGTGGGCGGTGGAGCTGCTGGAGGACGCGGGCATGCCGCCCGGGCTGGTGCAGGTGGTGCTCGGTGACGGGCCGACCGTCGGCGCCGCCGTCGTGGACCACGTCGACCGCCTCGTGTTCACGGGGTCGACCGAGACCGGCCGCGCGGTCGCGGCGCGCGCGGGGGAGCGGCTGGTGCCGAGCACCCTGGAGCTCGGCGGGAAGAACGCGCTGTACGTCGCCGACGACGTGGACGTGGAGGTGGCGGCCGAGGGCGCCGTGCGCGCGTGCTTCGGCGGCACCGGCCAGCTGTGCGTGTCGGTGGAGCGCGTCTACGTGCACGAGGCCGTGGCGGACGCGTTCACGGCGGCGTTCGCCCGCCGCACCCGGGCGCTGCGCGTCGGCACGGGGCTGGACTACCGGGCCGACGTCGGGTCCCTCACGTCCGCGGAGCAGCTGGCCCGCGTGGTCGAGCACGTCGAGGACGCGCTGTCCGGCGGCGCGCGGGTGCTCGCGGGCGCGGTGCACCGCAGGGACATCGGGCCGTACGTCTACGAGCCCACGGTGCTGGAGGGGGTGGGGGAGCACGCGCGGGCGCTCCGGGAGGAGACGTTCGGCCCGGTGGTGGCCCTGTCCCGGGTGGCGTCGGACGACGAGGCCGTGGCGGCGGTGAACGACTCGGTCTACGGGCTGAACGCGTCGGTGTGGACCCGCTCGTCGCGGCGGGGGGCGGCGATCGCGGCGCGGGTGCGCGCGGGCACGGTGAACGTCAACGAGGGGTACGCCGCCACGTGGGCGTCGGTCGCGGCGCCGCAGGGCGGGACCGGCGCGTCGGGCTGGGGGCACCGGCACGGCCGCGAGGGGCTGCTGGCCATGACCACGACCCGGACGGTGGCGGTGCAGCGGCTGGCGCACGGGGTGCGGGTCGCGGGCAGGACCGTCGTGCCGCCGCTCGGCGTCGGGCGCCTGCTCGGGGCGGAGCCGGAGCGGTGGACCGCGACGGCCGCGGGCGTGCTGCGCGCCGCGCGGCGGGTGCGCCTGCGCTGAGGCGGACGCCCCGGGGCCGCCCGCCTCAGCGCGCCGGCGCCGCCACGGGGGTCCCGGGCGCCGGCGTCCCGGGCGCCGACGGCGCCGTGGCCGCGTCACCGGCCTCGAACTGCACCCGGTTCCTGCCCTGCCGCTTCGCGCGGTACAGCGCGGCGTCGGCGCGCGCGGCCAGGGTGTGCGCGGCCTCGCCCGGCAGGGCCATCGCGCCGCCGAGGCTCATGGTCACCCGCAGGTCGGGCGACAGCTCGTGCCAGGCGTAGCCGGCGATGACGCTCCGGATCCGCTCGCACACCGCGGCCGCCTGCTCCCGCGGCGAGTCGAGCAGGACGAGGGTGAACTCCTCGCCGCCGACCCGCGCGACGACGTCCCCGACCCGCACCGCCGCGGTCATGATCTGGGCGACCCGGCGCAGCACCTCGTCGCCGACGGGGTGGGAGTGCTGGTCGTTGACCGACTTGAACAGGTCGAGGTCGGCGACCACGTAGGCCAGGTCGGTCTCCTGCCCCAGGCGCGCGGCGAGGATGGCGTCCAGCCCGCGCCGGTTCAGCAGGCCGGTCAGCGGGTCGTGCGCCGCGTCGTGCTGGAGCGTCTCGTTGAGGGCGGCGAGCTCGGCCGCGCGCTTGCGGGCCTGGTCGCGGGCCTGCCGGACGCGCTCGACGTCGAGCTGGGCGTTCACGACGATGCCGCGGCGCTCGGCGGCCTGGTCGCGCTGCAGCATGACGGCCTCGTGGTACCGGCGGTGGGTGTCCAGGGCGGCCCGCAGGTCGCCGGCGTCCTCGTGCACCTGCACCAGCTCGAGCAGCACGTCGGCGCGCTCCATCGGCCGCAGCGACTGCTCGGTGAGCAGCAGGCCGGCGGACAGGGTGGCGCGCGCGCCCGGGTAGTCGCGGCGCAGCCGCAGCAGGCGCCCGTGCGCGGCGTGGTAGCGGATCGTGAGGTAGCGCGCGGCGACCCGGGGGAGCGCGACGGCGACCTCGCGCAGGGCGGCCGAGGCGAGGTCCAGGTCGCCGCGGGCCATGTACGCGCGCGCGAGCCGGACCCGCGCCTCCGCGGCCATCCGCGGGTTCCCGGTGTTGCCGCCGTCGGCGTCCGGGACGCCGTGCGCGGCCTCCAGGCCCTGGGTCGCGAGCGACACCGCCCGGTCGGCCAGCGCGCGCGACCGGACCGGGTCGGACGCCGCGAGGGCCTCGCTCTCGTCCGTGTCGAGCTTCGCCAGCCCCGACAGGGTCGCGCAGGTGCCGTCCGGGCGGTCCAGCGCCGGCCAGAGCCGCGCGGCCTCGTCCAGCAGCTCCCGCGCCTTCTCCGGGAACCGGTTCATCGAGATGTACGTGTCGGCGAGGTTGTTCAGCGCCGCGGCGAGTCCCTCGGTGTCGTCGAGCTCCCGGCGGATCGCGAGCGACCGGTCGAGCAGCTCGAGGGCCGACACGTTGTCCCCGAACCCGTTGTAGACGGCCGCGAGGCCCTGCAGGAGGCGCCCCTCCCAGGGGCGCAGGCCGTGGGTCGTGCTCAGCTCGAGGGCGCGCTCCATCGCGGCGAGTGCCAGCGCGTCATCACCCAGGAGGTGGTGCGCCCAGCCGCCGTTGTACTCGAGCTCGATCTCCACCGGCACGGCGTGCTCCGCCCGAGCCCGGTCCAGCAGGTCGGGCAGGGCGGCGACGCACAGCGCAGGCGCGGCGTCGCACAACCGGTCGATCCGGTCGAGCTCCGAGCGCCACGAGGACCGGGGGTCCCCCTGCGCCGCTCGGGCAGTCGTCATGAGAGCCGTATCGGGTCGCCGCCAGGGTTGCTGTAGGCATCGATCGGGTGAAGTCCGCAGCGCGGACGGATGACGTCCGAGCGGTGGGACCGTGACGGGACAGGGAAGCGCGCGGGGACGGCAGGAGGGCCCGCACCCGGCGACGGGTGCGGGCCCTCCTGAGGGGCGGACGGAGCGGGCGGTCAGGCGATCGTGGCGACCGACTGCCGCGCGATCTCCAGCTCCTCGTTCGTCGGGATCACCAGCACGGTGACCTCGGCGCCGTCGGGGGAGATGACCGTCGGCTGCTTCTTGCGGCCGGCGTTGCGCTCGGGGTCGACCTGGATGCCCAGGCGCTCCAGGCCCTGCAGGGCGTTCAGGCGCACGATGTCGTCGTTCTCGCCGATGCCGGCGGTGAACGTGATGACGTCCACGTGGCCGAGCTCGGCGTAGTACTTGCCGACGTAGCCCTTGATCCGGTGGTAGTAGACGTCCAGCGCGGTCCGGACGTTCTCGTCGCCGTTCGCCGCGGCGTCGTGCACGTCCCGCATGTCGGTGTAGCCCGACAGGCCGAGCATCCCGGACCTCCGGTTGAGCAGCTCGTCGAGCTGGTCGATCGTGTAGCCGCCGACCCGCGCGAGGTGGAACAGCACGGCCGGGTCGATGTCGCCGGACCGGGTGCCCATGACCAGGCCCTCCAGCGGGGTCAGGCCCATGGAGGTGTCGATGCACTCGCCGCCGCGGACGGCCGACGCCGAGGCGCCGTTGCCGAGGTGCAGCACGATCGTGTTCAGCTCGGACACGTCCTTGCCCAGGAACTCGGCGGTCGCCCGGGAGACGTACAGGTGCGAGGTGCCGTGCGCGCCGTAGCGGCGGATCTTGTACTGCGCCGCGACCTCGCGGTCGATCGCGTAGGTGTACGCGGCCGGGGGCATCGTGCGGTGGAACGCCGTGTCGAAGACCGCGACGTGCGGGACGTTCGGGAACGCGTGCCGGGCGGCCTTCACGCCGGCGACGTTCGCCGGGTTGTGCAGCGGCGCCAGCGGCGACAGGGCGTCGATCTGGGCGAGCACCTCGTCGTCGATGACCGCCGGGCCGTCGAAGACGTCGCCGCCCTGGACGATGCGGTGGCCCACGGCGGTGAGGTCGGCCTCGCGCAGCTGCGGGCCCTGCTGCTCGAACAGGTCCAGGACCAGGCGCATGCCGGTCTCGTGGTCCGGCACCGCCTGCTCGAGGACCGTCTCGCCCGACGGGCCCTCGTGCTTGACCTTGCCGACCTCGAGGCCGATGCGCTCGACGATGCCGCTGGCGAGCGCGTCGCCGCTGGCCACGTCGACGAGCTGGTACTTGATCGACGAGGAGCCGGAGTTGATGACGAGGACGTGGTTCACAGCGAGCCTTCCGAGGTCGAGCCCAGGGCCTGGGCCTGGATCGCCGTGATGGCGACGGTGTTGACGATGTCCTGCACCAGGGCACCGCGGGACAGGTCGTTGACGGGCTTGCGCAGGCCCTGCAGCACGGGCCCGACGGCCACCGCGCCGGCGGAGCGCTGCACGGCCTTGTAGGTGTTGTTGCCGGTGTTCAGGTCGGGGAACACGAACACGGTCGCACGGCCGGCGACGTCCGACTCGGGCATCTTGGTCTTCGCGACCGAGGCGTCCACCGCGGCGTCGTACTGGATCGGCCCCTCGACGTTGAGGTCGGGGCGGCGCTCGCGGACGAGCTCGGTGGCGGTGCGGACCTTGTCGACGTCCACGCCGGAGCCCGACGCGCCGGTCGAGTAGGACAGCATCGCGATCCGCGGCTCGATGCCGAACTGCGCGGCCGTGGCGGCCGAGGAGATCGCGATGTCCGCCAGCTGCTCGGCCGTCGGGTCCGGGTTGACGGCGCAGTCGCCGTAGACGAGCACGCGGTCCTCGAGGCACATGAGGAACACGCTGGACACCACGGAGGTGCCCGGCACCGTCTTGATGATCTCGAACGACGGCTTGATGGTGTGCGCCGTGGTGTGGGCGGCGCCCGACACCATGCCGTCCGCGAGGCCGAGCTGGACCATCATCGTGCCGAAGTACGACACGGAGGACACGATCTCCCGCGCCCGCTCGACGGTCATGCCCTTGTGCTTGCGGAGCTCGGTGTAGTGCTCGGCGAACCGCTCCAGCAGCTCGCCGGACTTCGGGTCGATGACCCGCGCGGCGCTCAGGTCGAGGCCCAGCTCGGTGGCGCGGGCGCGGATCGACGCCTCGTCGCCGAGCAGCGTCAGGTCCGCGACCTGGCGCTGCAGCAGCGTGGAGGCGGCCCGCAGGATCCGGTCGTCGGAGCCCTCGGGCAGCACGATGTGCTTCCGGTCGGACCGCGCGCGGTCCAGCAGGCCGTACTCGAACATCAGCGGCGTGACGACCTCGGGCACCGGCACCTCGAGCGCGGCCAGCGCCTCCTCGGCGTCGGTGTGCTTCTCGAACAGGGCCAGCGCGGTGTCGACCTTGCGCTGGGAGTCGGCCGACAGGCGGCCGCGGGTGCTCGCCGCCGCGCTGGCCGACCGGAAGGTCCCCAGGTCGGTGCGGATCAGCGGGAGGCGGCTGCCGAGGCCGTCGACCAGGCGCTCCACGATGGCCGGCGGGTAGAAGCCGCCGTTGAGGATGATGCCGGACAGCGACGGGAAGCCGTCGGCGGTGTGGGCCATGAGCAGGCCGAGCAGGATGTCCGAGCGGTCGCCCGGGACGATCACCACGACGCCGTCCGACAGCCGCTCCAGCAGGTGCTCGATCGACATCGCGCCGACGAGGACCTCGGTGGCCTCGCGGGACAGGAGCTGCTCGTCGCCGCCGACCAGGGTGCCGTCGACGGACTCCATGAGCTGCCGCACGGTCGGCGCCACGAGGAACGGCTCCTCCGGCAGCGCCCAGGCGGTCGCGCGGGTGGACAGCTCGGCGCGCACCGCGTCGACCGCGGCCGGGTCGCAGCGGTTCGCGACGATGGCCACGACCTGCGCGTGCCCCGCCTCGAGCTCGGACGCGGCGACCTCGGCGACCTGCCGGACCTCCTCCGGGGTGCGGCCCTGGCCCTTGACGCACAGCAGCACGGGGGCGCCGAGGTTCGCGGCGATCCGGGCGTTGAACCCGAGCTCGGCCGGGCCGGCGATGTCGGTGTAGTCGGTGCCGACGATGACGACGACGTCGCAGTCGCGGGCCACCGCGTGGTAGCGCTGCACGATCGTGGCGAGCGCGGCCTCGGGGTCGGCGTGCACGGCCTCGTACGAGGTGCCGATGCAGTCCTCGTAGGACAGGTCGACGCCGTCGTGGGCGAGCAGCAGCTCCAGCACGTAGTCGCGGGTCTCGGTCGACCGGGCGATCGGCCGGTACACGCCGACCCTCTGCACGGTGCGGGTCAGCAGGTCGACCAGACCGAGCGCGACGGTCGACTTGCCGGTGTCCCCCTCGGGGGACGTGACGTAGATGCTGCGGGCCACGGGTGGGGCTTCTTCCTCGTCGAGAGATGACCGGGGTGTGTCAGGTGGTGGGATGAATTCTGCCGGACGTCCGGTGCCGAGGGGTGCGGACGGGCGGGTGACGGTGGCCACCCAGGAGCTCCGCGGGCCGTGCCGGCGCCCTCCGTCGTGACCAAGGTCCTAGAAGACCGATGGCCCGCACCGCGCGCGGTGCGGGCCATCGGCCGCGAGGGACTCGCTACTCGTTGTCACCGCCGGTGGCGGCGGTGGCGTTCTGCTGCGGGCCGCCGACCTCGGTGCCCGTCTCGCCGGCGTCGGGCCACACCCAGTCGCGCACCTCGGGGATGTCCTCCCCGTGCTTGCGGGTGTAGTTGTGCGCCTTCAGCCGGGCGTCGACCATCCGCTGGCGGAGCGCGGCGTACTTGGAACCGAGCGAGGGCGTCTGGTCGATGACGTCGATCACCAGGTGGTACCGGTCGAGGTCGTTGAGCATGACCATGTCGAACGGCGTGGTGGTCGTGCCCTCCTCCTTGTACCCCCGCACGTGGATGTTCTTGTGCCCCTTGCGGCGGTACGTCAGGCGGTGGATCAGCCACGGGTAGCCGTGGTACGCGAACACGATCGGCTTGTCCGTCGTGAACAGCGTGTTGAAGTCGCGGTCCGACAGGCCGTGCGGGTGCTCCCGCTCGTCCTGCAGGCGCATGAGGTCCACGACGTTGACCACGCGCACCTTGAGGTCCGGCAGCTCGCGCTTGAGGATGTCCGCCGCGGCCAGCACCTCGAGCGTCGGGACGTCGCCCGCGCAGCCCAGGACGACGTCGGGATCCTCGCCCTCGACCTCGGTCCCGGCCCACTCCCAGATGCCGAGGCCGCGGGTGCAGTGCGCCACCGCCTCGTCCATCGTGAGGAAGTTCGGCGCGGGCTGCTTGCCGGACACCACGACGTTGACGTACTGCCGGCTGCGCAGGCAGTGGTCGTACGTCGACAGGAGGGTGTTCGCGTCCGGCGGCAGGTACACCCGGACGATCTCGGCCTTCTTGTTGACCACGTGGTCGATGAAGCCCGGGTCCTGGTGGCTGAAGCCGTTGTGGTCCTGGCGCCACACGTGGCTGGACAGCAGGTAGTTCAGCGACGCGATCGGCCGGCGCCACGGGATGTGGTTCGTGACCTTGAGCCACTTCGCGTGCTGGTTGAACATCGAGTCGACGATGTGGATGAACGCCTCGTACGAGGTGATCAGGCCGTGGCGCCCGGTGAGCAGGTAGCCCTCGAGCCAGCCCTGGCACTGGTGCTCCGACAGCATCTCCATCACGCGGCCCGCGCGGGCCAGGTGGTCGTCGACGTCGGTCGGCAGGTACTCGGCGTTCCACTGCTTGTCGGTCACGTCGAACACCGCCTGCAGGCGGTTGGACGCGGTCTCGTCCGGGCCGAAGATCCGGAAGTTGTCCGGGTTCCGGCGGATGACCTCGGTCAGGTACACGCCGAGCTGGCGCGTGGCCTCGGAGATCGAGCCGCCCGGCACCGGGACGTCGACCGCGAAGTCGCGGAAGTCCGGCAGGCGCAGGTCCTTGAGCAGCAGCCCGCCGTTGGCGTGCGGGTTGTCGCTCATCCGCAGGGTGCCCTCGGGGGCGAGCGCGCGGATGTCCTCGCGCACCGAGCCGTTCTCGTCGAACAGCTCCTCCGGGCGGTACGACTGCAGCCAGCCCTCGAGCACCTTGAGGTGCTCGTCGGTGTCGCGGGCGCTGGCCAGCGGCACCTGGTGCGAGCGCCAGGAGTCCTCGACCTGCTTGCCGTCGATCACCGGCGGGCAGGTCCAGCCCTTGGGCGTCTTGAAGACGATCATCGGCCACGCCGGGCGGGACTCGTCGCCGGCGGCCGCGCGGGCCTTGATCTCGGCGATCTCGTCGAGCACCACGTCGAGCAGCTCCGCGAAGCGCGCGTGCACGGCCGCGTGGTCCTCGCCGTCGAACCCGCCCACGAACATGTGCGGCTTGTGCCCGTACCCGCGCATGAGGTCGAGGAGCTCCTCCTCGGGGATGCGCGCCAGCACCGTCGGGTTCGCGATCTTGTACCCGTTGAGGTGCAGGATCGGCAGGACGACGCCGTCCTTGGCCGGGTCGACGAACTTGTTGGAGTGCCAGGACGTCGCCAGGGGGCCGGTCTCGGCCTCGCCGTCGCCGACGACCGCCGCGACCAGCAGGTCCGGGTTGTCGAACGCCGCGCCGTACGCGTGGGACAGGGCGTAGCCGAGCTCGCCGCCCTCGTGGATCGAGCCGGGAGTCTCCGGGGCCACGTGGCTCGGGATGCCGCCCGGGAACGAGAACTGGCGGAACAGGCGCTGCACGCCCTCGGCGTCCGGCGTGATGTCGGAGTAGACCTCGGAGTACGTGCCGTCCAGGTACGCGCTCGCGACGAGGCCCGGACCGCCGTGGCCGGGGCCCGTGACGTACAGGGTCGACTGCTCGCGCTCCGCGATCACGCGGTTGAGGTGGGCGTACAGGAAGTTCAGACCGGGGGTCGTCCCCCAGTGGCCCAGCAGCCGCGGCTTCACGTGGTCCCGCGTCAGCGGCTCCCGCAGCAGCGGGTTGTCGAGCAGGTAGATCTGCCCCACCGACAGGTAGTTCGCCGCCCGCCACCAGGCGTCGATGCGTCGGAGCGTCTCGTCCGTGACGGGCTGGCCGGAGCCGGTCCGCCACGTGGCGAGCTGCGACGTCGTCGTAGTCATGTCTCTCCCCGTTGTCGCACATCCACCACGGATGACCGTGGGCCCGGTCGAGCACGCCCCGCCCGGACGACCCCAGCCTTGCGGCGCGTCGCGCCGCGATCCGGGACGTCCGACCTAGCCCGCCCCGCAGCTGCGAGGCAGCCGTCAACCATCCAACCCCATCGGGTGAGGCCCTGCACCTGCCGGCGGGCGTGCGACCTCGGGTTCTGCGGCGGAGGCGGGGCCGGACGCGGGCGCGCCCAGGTGCGGCGGGTACCGTGCTGCGGTGCCCCAGGACCCGCCCGCCGATCCGCACGCGCCGCGCGTGTCGCTGTGGCGCGTCGCTCGGACGCCGCGGATGATCGCGCTCCTGGTCGTGCTGCTGGCCGCCGCCGCGGTGTGCGGGCGGCTGGGCGCGTGGCAGCTGGAGCGCGCCGAGGTCCGCGGGGCGTCCGCGCAGGCCGCCCGGCTGGCGGAGATCGAGGCGCAGGAGCCGGTCCCGATCGAGGAGGTCCTGGCGCCGCAGTCCACGTTCGACGGCGCGCTCGTGGGCCGGCGCGTGGAGGCGACGGGGGAGTACGAGGCCGAGGGGCAGCTGCTCGTCGCCGGCCGAGCCCTGGAGGACCGCACCGGCTCTCTCGTCCTGACCCCGCTGCGGGTGGCGTCGGACGACCCGGGGGCGGACGGGGCGGTGCTGCCGGTCGTGCGCGGCTGGGTCCCGGACGGCGACCCGGGCGCGGCGCTGCTCGAGGTGCCCGCCGGTCCGGTCACCGTCACCGGCTACCTGCAGGCGTCCGAGGACTCCGGGGCGGCGCACGGCAGCCTGCCCGCCGGCACCACCGACTCCATCTCGTCCGCCGAGCTGCTCGGCGAGTGGGGCGGGCCGATCTGGACCGGGTACGCGGTGCTGACCGGCGCCGACCCCGCCCAGGACCCCGGCATCGAGCTGCTGCCCCCGCCCACCCGGTCCGGCACCGGGCTGAACATCCAGAACCTGGGCTACGCGGCGCAGTGGTTCGTGTTCGGCGGGTTCGCGGTGTTCCTCTGGGTCCGGCTGCTCAAGGACGAGGTGCTCCGCGAGTCCGGCGCGTTCGAGGCGGCGGGCGCCCCGGGGGCCCCGGCCGCGCCCGGGGCGGCGGCCACCCCCGCGGCTGCGGGACAATCGGTCGGCAGCACCAGCACCACCACCCGAGAGGACCCCCGATGACCGAGCCCACCGCCTCGCCCGCCCCCGCACCCGTGCTGGAGGGCGCCCGGGCCCGGCTCGGCCGCTACCGGGTGATGGCGTGGATCACCGGCACGATGCTGCTGGTGCTGTGCCTGGAGATGGTGCTCAAGTACGTCTTCCACGCGAACGGCTACGAGCTCACGGGTGAGCCGAAGCCGGTGATCGGCACCTGGGTCGCCATCGTGCACGGCTGGATCTACGTCGTGTACCTGGTCACGGTCGTGCAGCTGTGGTCGGCCATGCGCTGGTCGCTCGGCCGGCTCGTGACCATGGCGCTGGCGGGCGTCGTGCCGGTCATGTCGTTCGTCCTGGAGCGCCGGGTGCACGCGGACGCGGTCACGCGGATCGACGGCACCCCCGCGCGCTGAGCGGCGCCGGGCACCGGCCGTCCGCGGTCAGGGGGCGCTCGCGGCCGTCCGGGCCGGGTCGGCGCGCCGCGCCCGCCACCGGGCGACCGGCCGCTCCACCAGCCACCAGCTCGCCGTCGCGGCGAGCAGCGTGAGCACGACGGTGGCCGACGCCCCGGCGAGGTCGTCGGGGTGGTGCAGCCAGCGCGCGATCGCCGCGTTCCACAGGTACGCCGCGTACGACACGGTGCCCAGGGCGACGGCCGGGCGCAGCAGCGGGCTCGGCAGGCGGGCCCACCGGCTCGCGGACGAGATGAGCACGACGGTCCCGACCGCCACGGCCGGCACGCCGAGGACGTACCAGGACGTGTGCTGCGCGACCCCGGTGAGCAGCGTGCCGGCCCCCAGCGCACCGACGACGGCCAGGAGGGTCGCGCGCCGCGCCCGCGGGGCGGACGGCAGCAGGTGCGGCAGCTCGGCGCGACCCAGGTACGCCGCGCAGCCGATGAGCAGGGCGGCGCCCCACGAGGTCGGCAGCGCGTAGACCCGGGCGGTGTCCGGCGCCACGACGAGCAGGGACACGATGCACGCGGCGAGCGAGCCCGCGACGCACACGGCCAGCGCGACCCGCAGCAGCCCCCGCCGCCAGCCCCACGCGAGCACCAGCGGCCACACGAGGTAGAACTGCTCCTCCGTCGCGAGCGTCCAGAAGTGGTAGAGCGACTCGCTGCCGTGCGGCAGGCCGGGGACGTTCATCGTGTAGGTCAGCGCGGCCACCAGCGACGCGGGGACCAGGTCCGCCTCGCCCAGGTGGTCCAGGGCCCCCTCGACGACGACGTAGCCGGCCAGCATGAGCAGCAGCGGCGGGAACAGCCGCAGCGCCCGGGCGGCGTAGAACCGGCCGAACCGGACCCGGCCGTGCCGCTCCAGGTCCCGCATGAGCACGCCCGTGATGAGCCACCCCGACAGCGCGAAGAACATCGTCACGCCGATGACGCCGGCGGCGCCGAACACGTCGGGGGCGGCGTGGTTGAGCAGCACGAGGCCCACCGCGAACCCCCGGAGCGCGTCGAGGCCGGGGAGCCGCGCGGGGCGGTCCGGGGTGCCGGTGCGGGCATGCACGGCCGTCGACGCGCCGGAGACGACCACGTGTGTCGCGGCCTCGCCCGGCGTCCCGCGCGCGTCATCCCTCACGTAACGGAAGATATGTCCGGTATGCGAGGTTTGGGAACGACGCAGGCGGGTGAGGTGCGGACGGGCACGAGATCTGCACATCCCCCGGCCGACGCTGACGTCACAGGAGAGTGGCGGGCGCCCCCGCGGGGGTCGCGGCGCGACGACCCAGGTCAGCGGGTCCGTGCGTCGCTATGCTGTGCCGCGCCGGCCGGAAGGAGGTGTCGCCCGTGTCCCTGCACCACATGCAGATCGGGGAGGTCGCGGAGCGCACCGGCCTGTCCCTGCGCACCATCCGCTACTACGGCGAGGTCGGCCTCGTGCAGCCCTCGGCCCGCACCCACGGCGGCTTCCGCCTCTACACCGAGCCCGACATCGCACGGTTGGAGCTGATCAAGCGCATGAAGCCGCTCGACTTCTCCCTCGACGAGATGGGTGACCTGCTGGGGGTCCTCGACCGCCTCAACGAGCCCGGGATCAGCGCCGAGGAGCACGACGCCCTGCTCGAGCGCCTCGCCATGTACCGGCTGGCGGCGGAGGAGCGGTCCCGCGCGCTGCGCGAGCAGCTCGCCGTGGCGGAGGACTTCCACGAGAGCCTCCGCAAGGAGATCAGCCGCCAGCGCCGGATCGGCGAGCGCTCCGGGTCCTGACGCGCACGGGGCCCGGCCGCGCGCGACGACCACGCGCGCCCGGACCGGCCCGCGGCGCGCACTACCCTGGTGCCGTGACCGACGCCTCCGCTGTCCCCGCGCCGCCTCCGTCCGCCCCGCCCCGCCCCGTGCTGGTCGTCGACTTCGGCGCGCAGTACGCGCAGCTGATCGCGCGCCGCGTGCGGGAGGCGAACGTCTACTCCGAGATCGTGCCGCACACCGCCACCGTCGCGGACCTGCTCGCCAAGGACCCCTCGGCGATCATCCTGTCCGGCGGGCCCTCGTCCGTGTACGCCGAGGGCGCCCCGTTCGTCGACCCGGCCCTGTTCGAGGCCGGCGTCCCGGTGCTCGGCATCTGCTACGGGTTCCAGGCGATGGCCAAGGCGCTCGGCGGCACCGTCGCGCAGACCGGGAACCGCGAGTACGGCGGGACCCCGGTCGAGGTCGTCACCACCGGCACCGTGCTCGCCGACAGCCCCGAGCAGCAGACCGTCTGGATGAGCCACGGCGACGCCGTGCACGCCGCGCCCGAGGGCTTCGAGGTCCTCGCGACGTCGGCGGGCTCCCCGGTCGCGGCGTTCGAGGACCGCGCCCGCCGCCTGTTCGGCGTGCAGTGGCACCCGGAGGTGAAGCACTCGCCGCTCGGCCAGCGCACCCTCGAGCACTTCCTCTACGAGGGCGCCGGCCTGGCGCCCGAGTGGAACCCCGGCAACGTGATCGCCGACCAGGTCGAGCGGATCCGCGCCCAGGTCGGCGACGCCCGCGTGATCTGCGGCCTGTCCGGCGGCGTGGACTCCTCCGTCGCGGCGGCGCTCGTGCAGAAGGCCGTCGGCGACCAGCTCACCTGCGTGTTCGTCGACCACGGGCTCCTGCGCACCGGCGAGGCGGAGCAGGTCGAGAAGGACTTCGTCGCCTCGACGGGCGTCAACCTGAAGATCGTCGACGCCCGGGAGCAGTTCCTGCAGGCGCTCGCCGGCCACACCGACCCCGAGACCAAGCGCAAGATCATCGGCCGCGAGTTCATCCGCGTGTTCGAGGCCGCCGCGCGCGAGGTCGTCGAGGAGGCCGGCGCCCACGGCGAGGAGGTCAAGTTCCTCGTGCAGGGCACGCTGTACCCGGACGTCGTCGAGTCCGGCGGCGGCGAGGGCGCGGCGAACATCAAGAGCCACCACAACGTCGGCGGCCTGCCGGACGACCTGCAGTTCGAGCTCGTCGAGCCGCTGCGCACCCTGTTCAAGGACGAGGTCCGCGCGGTCGGCCTGGAGCTCGGCGTGCCGGAGGGCATCGTCTGGCGCCAGCCGTTCCCCGGGCCCGGGCTGGGCATCCGCATCATCGGCGAGGTCACGCAGGAGCGCCTCGACATCCTGCGCGCCGCGGACCTGATCGCCCGCGACGAGCTGACCCGCGCCGGGCTGGACCGCGAGATCTGGCAGTGCCCCGTGGTGCTGCTGGCGGACGTCCGGTCCGTCGGCGTGCAGGGCGACGGCCGGACCTACGGGCACCCGGTCGTGCTGCGGCCGGTGTCCTCCGAGGACGCGATGACCGCCGACTGGACCCGCCTGCCGTACGACGTGCTGGCGACGATCTCGACGCGCATCACGAACGAGGTGCCCGAGGTGAACCGCGTGGTGCTCGACGTGACGAGCAAGCCGCCGGGCACCATCGAGTGGGAGTGACGCCGGCGCGAGCCGCGCGGTGAGGCCACGGCCCGGTGCCCTGCGGGGTGCCGGGCCGTCGTCGTCGGGTCCGTGCGGGCCGGGGCCGGCGTCAGCCGGCGGGGTGCACCAGCGCGAGCGCCGCCCGCAGCGCGCCGAGCTCGACCTGCCCGGGCGCGGACGCGTCCCCGACGGTGCCGAAGGTCGCCGCCGACCCGAACGTCCCGCCGGCGATCCGCGACGCCACGCCGAGCCCGCCCATCGCCATGGTGATCAGGGGCCGGCCGGTGCGCTGCGCGGTCGCCCAGGTGGCCGACAGCAGCGTCAGGACGTCGCCCGGGTCGTGCGGCGTCACGGCGATCTTGAGGACGTCGGCCCCCAGGTCGGCCATGCCCAGCAGGCGGTCGACGATCGCGTCCTGCGGCGGGGTGCCGGCGAAGTCGTGGCTCGACCCGACGACCGGGACGCCCGCGGCGTGCGCGGCGGCGACGAGCCGCGCGGCGGGTCCCCGGGCGACCTCGACGTCGAGCAGGTCGGCGATCCCCGCGTCGAGCAGCGCGACCAGCAGCGACTCGTAGGCGGCGTCGTCCGGGTCGCCGCCGCCCCCCTCGGCGGCGGTGCGCACCGTGACGAGCAGGGGAAGCCCGTCGAGCGCGGCGACGAGCGCCCGGCCGGCCCGGACCGCCTCGACCGTGGTCGCCCGCCCGTCCGCGAGCAGGTCCACGCGCCACTCGACGACGTCCGGCGCGGCGGCGACGACGGCGCGCGCCTGGTCGAGCAGCGCGGCCGGGGTGCGTCCCGTGAGCGGCACGATCACGACCGGGCGCCCCGCGCCGATCGCGGCGCCGCGGACCGCGACCGGCGCGCGCCGCGGTGCGTCGACGGGGTCGGTCGGGGTCGGCGTCATGGGTCCTCCTGGGTCGGCGCCGAGGCTAGCGGACCCGCCGGGGCGGGGCCGTGCCGTCCGCGACCAGGACCTATGTCCTAGGCTGAACGGGCGTCACCTCGTGGGACGAAAGGCCTGATCGGCGGGAAAATCGACTTTGTGCATCGCGTCACGAAGCGGATCTGCGGCTGGCGCATGACTTACGTCCCACCTCGCGGCCGCAGGGGGGAGCAGGCTCTTCCTCGTGGGGCTCACAGGTTCCACCGGACCGACCGACGGTCGTTCCGCAACGGGGGTATCTGAAGGGAACACCACATGTCTACCGTGGCAGCGACGGGCGGCTCGAAGGCTGCTCGCGTCATCGGCATCATCTCGGCGATCGCCGGCATCGTCCTCATCATCGCCGGCGGCATCACCTGGGGCATGGTCTCCAGCAAGCTCGCCGACCAGAACATCACCGTCTCGGAGGACGCCGCGAACTTCGGCGGCCAGCCCGTGACGAGCCCCTGGACGGCGTTCGCCCAGGCGGACATCATCGAGCACCACGCCCTCAAGGCCACGGATGGCAAGACCTACGCCGAGCTCGAGCAGGACGACCCGCTGCGCGAGGTCGCGATGAACGCGTCCTTCCTGCGCGGCTCGCTGTTCACCTCGGTCGTCGCGTTCGGCGTCGCCGCCCTGGTCATGGGCCTGGGCGTCATGTTCATCCTGATCGGCTACGCGCTGTTCGCCCTGGCCGGCCGCAAGGTCGCCACGGTCGTCGACAGCCGCGACGGCACCCCGGTGGACGCGGGCCTCAAGGCCTGACACCCGCCGCACGGCACGAAGGGCCGGGACCCGTACGGGTCCCGGCCCTTCGTCGTCCGCGGGTGCGGTGCGCGCCGGCGGTCAGCTGCCGGCGGCGTGCTCCCGGTTCTTCCGGCGGGCCGCGCTGAGCACCGAGCCGACCAGCAGGGCGACCCCCGCCGCGGCCAGCAGCACGATCAGCGCGAGCTGGACGTCGATCTGCGCGCCCGCCGCCGCGGCCAGGATGCCGACGCCGACCACCGTGACGATCAGCCCCCAGACCACGGTCGCCGAGCGCGGGCCGCGGTCCTCCGGGAGCGTCGCCAGGGCGGGCGTCGCCGGGGCGGGCGTCGCCGCGGCGCTCGTCGCCCCGGTCGTCGCCCCGGTCGTCGGCGCGGTGCCCGAGAACGGTGCCGCGCCCGAGAACGCGGCGGTGCTCGGCGACGCCGTGGCGCTCGCGGCCGGCGTCCCCGGCGCCGGGGCGGCGGACGACCCCCCGGCGGGCGTCGCGGGCGCCCGCTCGAACGTCCGGGTCGGGTCGAGCGTCTCGATCCGCTCGGTCTCACCGCCGTCGGGCGTCCGGGCGATGCGCTCCGTCGCGGGCTCCGAGCCGGGCTCGGACGTGTGGGCGATCTGCTCGGTGGCGGGCTCGGTGCCGTCGTCCGGTCCGGTGGTGCTCATCAGTCCTCCTCGATGGTGATGCTGCCGATGCCGACCTCGACGGACAGCGCGATCTGCGCGTCCCGCCGGTCCGTCATCTCCTCGCTGCTGAACCGCCGGTCGTGCCCGACGCCGTCGGACACCTGGCGGGTGCCGTCCAGGAGCCACTCGACGTTGCCGGCGCCGGAGGTGACGTCCGCGGTGACGGCCGTGCCGTCCGGGACGATCACCCGCACGTCGCCCACCCCGCCCTCGATCGGCACGACGAGCGTGTCGTCCGTCAGCGGCACCTCGGTGAGGTCGATGACCGCGTTGCCGATGCCGAAGGAGAACCCGTCCTCCGCGTCCTCCCGCGTGGTGACGGTGGTGTCGTAGCTGCGGAACGGCCGGTCGTCGGCGTCCCAGTCCCAGCGGTCCTGGTCGCCGAACACGACGGCCGGGCCGGCGACGACCATGCCGATGATCGCCAGCGCGGTCAGGCCGCCGGCGGTGCGGCCGCGCAGGCCGGAGACGATGATGCCGAGGCCCACCAGGGCCACGCCGCCGCCGACGACGACCGCGGCGATCGGCCCGTCGTAGATCCCGGCGTAGTCCGCCGCCAGCAGGCCCGCGAGGCCCAGGAGGATGACCGCCACGACCACGCCCGTCAGGGCGGCGCCGGGTCCGCGGCGCGGCGGCCTGGGCGGCTGCGGGGGCGTCGGCGGCGGCGGAGGGGTCGGCGTCCAGCCGCGCCCGGGCGGCACGGAGGCACCGGAGCCGGACCACGTCGGGGTGCCGTAGGGGCTGTACGGCGGCCGCGGCGGGGCGGGGCGGCACGGGGTTGCCGGTGGCCGGGCGCGGCGGCGTCGCCGCGGCGGGGGTCGCGGGCGCCGGGGCGCCGGGGACCGGGCTGGTGCTGGTCATGAAGGGCTGTCCTTCCGGGTACGGGGGCTGCCACTGCGGCGCCGGGGCCCGGCGCTCCTTGTTCTGGCGCAGCACGTTCACCGTGATGACGACGCCGGCGCCGACGACGGCGATCCACGCGACACCGCCGAGCCAGCCGGAGTCGAACGGACCCCAGCTGAACCACCAGTCACCGGCGCTCATGCCGATGACGACCATGGCGATCGCGCCGAGCAGCGCGATGTCGAAGCGGCCGCGGATGGTCTCCTCGAGGTGGATGCGCCCGTCGGCCTGCTCGGGCAGCAGCGCCCACGCCAGGCCGTACAGCACGAAGCCGAAGCCCATGAGCATCGTCACGCCGATGGCCCCGCGCACCAGGAGCGGGTCGACGCCGAACCGCGCGGCGAGACCGCCGCCGACCCCGCCGACCCAGCGGTCCGACGACCGGGTCACCCCGGTGCGGCGGATCGCCTCGAAGAAGCCGTTCACCCCGTTGCCGTCGGACGGGGGTGCCACCGGCGGGGAGACCGGCGGGGGCACCCCCGTCCGACGGCAACGGGGTGAACGGCTTCTTC